>JAJZAL010000132.1 GCA_021799405.1 Acidobacteriota bacterium | reverse complement strand
AATAGCGCGTTGCTGGCGCATTGAGCGCGACCGACGGCGGGCGGACTCGCAGGCTATCTCCTCCGGCGCATCCCGGCGGTTCCAGCCGGAACTGCGATCAGACCCCATGAGAAGCTGCGTTTTGCTCGTTACTTCAGAGATCGTTCCTCAATCAACCTCGCGGTGGCGACCTGTGAAGTGCGTAAGAATTTCCAGTGACCCGGAACTTTTTACCCTCTCCGTAGCGGGGCAGACGTCAACACGCACAAATCTTGTAACTTAAGAGTTTCATTATTTGGTATTGGGCGTGCAAGCGCTCACTAATGGGTGTCGTCATGCTCGTCCCCCCGGAGGTATCTATGATGGACTTCGCTTCCCAGCCGGAAACTTCCTTCCAACCTCGTGTGGCCGTTCTTGCGGCCGTAGTGGTGGCTGGTGGTGCTCTTCTCGGCGGCTATGCAATCTATGAGCACCATAGCGCGCAGAATCTCGCCACACAAAATCAGCAGGTAACTGCCCAACTCAACTCGACCCAGCATGAAGTAAGCGACCTTACCGCGAAAATGAATGCGCTCGACGCACGCATCCAGCAACAGCAGGCTGCGGAACAGGAGGCTGCGCGCGCCCGTGCCCTCCGGGTTGCAACCGCTTCCCGTCACGCGGTTCCGCGCCGGCGCAGAGAAGACCCGCGCTTCAAGCAGATGCAGTCGCAAATCGACGCACAGGGCAAGGCCATTGCGCAAACGCAAAGCGATCTTTCCGACACGCGCACGGCGCTGACAGGATCCATCGCGCACACCCATGGCGAACTGGTGGCGCTGGAGAAAAAGGGAGAACGGAACTACATTGAGTTTGACCTGACAAAATCAAAACGCTTCCAGCGCGAGGGGCCGGTTGAGATCCGTCTGAGAAAGGCCAACGGCAGACATCAGTTTGCCGATCTGCAATTGCTTGTGGATGATCGCGACCTGACGCAAAAGCACGTCAATCTCTATCAGCCGGTCATGTTCTCCACTCCCAACAGCCCGCAGCCGGTTCAGATTGTGATTAACGAGATCAGCAAGAACCACATTCATGGCTACGTGAGCGCCCCGAAGTACAGCCAGTCGGAGCTGGCCTCGGCGACGAATGCGGCCGGAAGTGCTCCTTCCGGCGCAGCGCAGGCAACGGCGGCGGGCACCACCAGCGGGCAGCCTCCGGCGAGGCAGAAGCTCCCGGTGCCCCAACCCTAGCACGCGCGCCGCGCTTAGGTGTCTGAGAGCGCAGGCTGGTCTGTTTCCGGCAGGATTCTTTTGCGGAATCCTGCCGTCATCTTCGGCCTCATATTTGCCCTGCGCAGAGTGTTCGCGCCTGTTGATGTTGCGTCTGGCGCCTCGCAGACCTTCGGGATGTTTTCTTTCTCCATATGAGGATGCGAATTATGGGCGGGAACACTGCCGGGGTGGATTTTCACGCCGTCCAAGGCGCAAGGATCACCGAAATGATCATCAAAGTGCTCTGGGCCCGCAAGGTCTGGTTCGATCCACGAAGGCAAGAATGGATGTATGATTTGTCGCAATGGGTTGCGGCTCGTAGAATCACATCATAGCCGGCGGGGAGCTGCCCGGCGTGGCTTCAGGTGGCGATGAGCGAACACGAGACAGGAACTTCCGTTCAGGCGCAGGCGGTTTCGCCGGCATGGAGCAAAGTCGAGCGGGCGCGGCATCCGCAACGACCCTACCCCATGGACTTTACGGAGCGGATTTTCACGGATTTCAGCGAGATTCACGGGGATCGCGCCTATGGCGACGACGAGGCGGTGGCATGCGGCATGGCACGCCTGGACGGCGACGAGGTGCTCGTGATCGGCAACCGCAAGGGCGGGACAACCAAGGAGCGCGTTCGCCGCAACTTCGGCATGCCGCATCCCGAGGGTTATCGCAAGGCGTTGCGGTGCATGAAGCTGGCCGAAAAATTTGGGCGGCCGGTCGTCAGCTTTATCGATCTGCCGGGCGCATATCCCGGCCTGGGTGCCGAGGAGCGGGGCCAGGCCGAAGCAATTGCGCGCAACCTGCGCGAGATGGCCCGCCTGCGCGTGCCCACCATCTCGGTAATCACCGGCGAAGGCGGTTCGGGTGGAGCGCTGGCGCTGGCCGTCTCTGACCGGGTGCTGATCCTCGAGAATGCGCTTTACTTTGTGATTACTCCGGAATCGTGCGCGGCCATCATGTGGCGCGACGCGGCGCATAAGCAGTTGGCGGCCGAGGCCATGCGCATCTCCGCCTCTGAGGTGGCGGCGCTGGGCTGTGTGGATGAGATTGTGCCTGAGCCGATGGGAGGCATCCACGAAGATCGCGAGGCCGGGACTGGGCTATTGGGCACCGTTCTGAAAAAGCATCTGGCTGAGCTTAAGGGTATTCCTGTGGATGAGCTGGTGGCGGCCCGCCAGCAGAAGTTCCGTAATATTGCGCGATTCTACACGGAAGATCAAGTCTGAAAGATTTCATGGTTCCTGGGAATCTCTGAATTACTTGCTGGCGAGGTCAACAATGCGTTGGCGGGGTCCGGCGCAGCGGACAGCACAGTCATGTTGCCTGCTTGGACGCATAGGCGAGACAGGGGTGGGGCCATGCTTCCGGGGCGGGATCAGCATGGCCCGAAGCAAATGGCCGGCAAATTTTCGCGCATCTGCGGTGCAGCCTGCGCCTGGATGCGAATCGCCGTAAGAAGGAAGACCTCCTGCGGCAATTCCGGGGAGTCGATCGTGCCCATGAATAGGTTGTTGTGCGGGTTCCTGCAAAATTGTGCGAGGGGAGATTGAAGCCTGAGATGAGATTGTGCGCACTGGAGATTGCGGGCGCGGCTACGATGGGGGGATGCGCATGAACACACCTGCGGGTGGCGAGAGTCGGGTTCGCGCGTACACGCAATTTCTGATCGCGATCCTCTACTTTATTCTGGCGCGGATATTGGCCACTCACGGAGCCCAGGGGTTGGTCAGCGATGCCTGGTTTCCGCTGGCGTCACAGGCGATGCTGGTCTTTCTGCTGCTGGTGGGCTACTCGTCGCTGGGCTTCTGGCAGAATCACCAGATCAATCCGATGAAGGAACAGGGACTGCCTTTGCGCACGGGCTGGTTCCACGAGGCAGGCGTGGGCGTGGCCGTGGGCTGGGCGGTAGCGGTGGTGTGCGTGCTGCCGATGACGTGGAACGGCGGCATCGCGATTCTGCTGTTTACCCATCTTTCAGCCTGGAACTGGCTGCTGGCAGACGCGGCGTACTTTGCCCTGGCCACGCTGGCTGAGGAGATCGCTTTTCGGGGCTACGGCTTCCAGCGTTTGATGCATGCGGTTGGGCCAGTGGCGGCGACCATTGGGTTTGCAGGAGTTTATGCGCTGATCCAGTCATTCCTGCCCGGGGCGAGCTTCATCAGTTTCGTGGTCTCGCTGATCCTGGGTGTGGTGCTTACCATGGCCTATCTGCGCACACGGGCTCTGTGGGTCAGCTGGGGGCTCAACTTTGGCTGGAAGGCCAGCCGGGCCTTGCTGTTCGGGCTGGCGGTGAACGGGGTCAGCACTCATTCTCCGGTGGTGCAGGGCAATCCCATGGGACCGTATTGGGTTACGGGCGGCGGGTTTGGACTGGACGGCACCTGGATCGCGCTGGTGGTGCTGCTGGCGGCAATGCCGGTGGTTTACCGCGTGACGCGAGAGCTGGATTTTCAGTACAACGCGCCAGTGATTGTGCCGGGCGGTATTGCGGTGGACTTGGACGAGGCGGCACGCAGGCAGCACGAGGCGGCGATGGCGGAAAAAGCGCCGGCCGAGCCCTTGCTCGTCCAGATTGTGCCGGGGGCCGTGCCAACGCAGTCAAAGCTGCCGGAAGAAATTCCACCGGGAGGAAGCGCTGCTGCGCAGTCAGATTCCGCTTGAGCATTCCGGTTGAATCACATGAAAACGCGCTGCCGAAAGCACGCTACGCGGATTTGCTATTTAGGTCCGAATGGGGCTATCTTTCTCTTGCGCGATGCTGATGCCACGCATGGGAGGCTCCGATGAGCCGGTCATTCCTTTCCGACGGGATGCGGGCCACCCTCCAATCGGCCGCACGCGCCAGCCGTAGAGCCATCCTCCGGCGGGCTGCGATTTTATGTGTGACGGCGCTGCTTCTAACCACAGGCGGCGCAGCCCAGGTGATCACAATTGATACGAACGGCAAAGCGGCCGTTCCTGCCAATGCGCCGGTGGACCGGCGCTTTGCGCAGATTACGCCGACGAAGATCACACTGTCCAAAGAGCCGCTCGATGGCAAAACCAAGATGGAACTCATTCGCTTCCTCGAAGCCGAGCATGGGTTTGCCATGCGCCCGCTCCCCAGCGGACACAAGGGCCTGACGCTGGCTGCCAATGGCACACTGCATCCCGCGGGCGAGGCGTATTTGAACATGGCCATAAGCGAAGGGGTCTGCGCCAAGCCCGGCGACAGTGTGGTGATTACCGACGTCAAGTTCAGCCAGTCGAAGATGGTGATCGATCTGAATGGCGGGCCGGACTTCAAGCATCGTTTTCTGCGCCACATCAGCATCGGGATGGATCCGACGATGACTAATTCCGTAGTGCCGGACGAAGGGATTCCGCGTGGGGCGCGCATCACGCTGACGTTTAAGGAACGTGTTCCGCGGATGACCGGCGCCCAGGTGGAGGATCTGCTCTCTCCGCTGATCGAATTCAAAGTAAAGTCGCCGATCCAGGCGTTTACCGATACGCTACCCCTTCCGCTCAAGAATGCCATTCTAGACCACCAGGTACTGGTGGGAATGACCACGGACATGGTCATGTTCGCCAAAGGACAGCCGTGGAAGAAGACACGCGAGACGGTAGGGCTGGCGCCGCTCGAGGTGTGGATTTTCGGCAAACCGCCTGACCCAACTGATTTTGTCACCATCAACGGCAACCGCGTGATCAAAGTGGAGATCGCAAGGGTTGGTAAACCTTTAGAGGTCTTCACACAAGACGTGGTGACCCCGATGCTGATGACCAACGGCAGCAGTTCACCGGTGCTGGCCGTCGAGTCGAATACTCACATTATCCGCGAAGGCGATGTGCAGCGCGATCCGAATAAAGAGGCTCCGGCGCCGCCGCCAACCCTGAGGAATCCCGGCGAGAAGCTGCCCACCGACGGCTCCAAATCGAGCCGGGTGGGCGTCATGAAGCCGGTGCAATTCCCCAAAGAGGATCAGCAGCAGCCACAATTGGGAGCCAATCCGGACGGTGTGCCGCAAGCGCCGCCAAAGTCTGGCGGAACGGCCGTGCCCGCAAATAGCGCTCCGCCGGCTCCGGCGCAACCCGCGCCCGCGGCTGCTGCAGCTCCGGAATCCTCCCAGCCTGCTCCGGCGGCGGATTCCAATCAGCAGCGGTGAAGCCCCGCGCCGGCTCTCATGTAAACTGGACGGAGCGAGGCCGTGCTGGTTTCTGCATGTTTTTATGTTGTGAAGCCAGACAGGGCCGCGACGTTGAAGCCGCGCGTGATTGCCTGCGCGTGTGAGCAGAGACAACCCCAGAAGGAGAATGCAGCCGACCGATGGCCAAGATTGCAAAAACAGCCGACCGCAAGAAGATCATGGACACGACGAAGTCGACAGACTGTCCGAAGTGCAAAAAGCCGACGCGCATCGTCAAGCGCGTGAAGGACCGCGAGCGCGGAATTCCTGGCGGAATCTACATCTCGTGCTCCGCATGCGACTTTTACGAGAAACTGTAAGCGCCGGAAAAACTCCGGTAGCCCGAAAAAGCCCGGCAATCGCCGGGCTTTTGCAGTCTATGGAGGTGATGGAGGCTATGCCTGGAGCGCTTCAGCCATCTCTTTGATGATGGCCTCGGCGGCTTCAGCGGGATCGGGGGCCTGCGTAATCGGCCGGCCGACGACCAGGTAGCTGGCTCCGGAGCGCAGCGCATCGGCGGGCGTGGCGACGCGCTTCTGGTCGCCTTTGGCGGCTCCGGCAGGGCGAATGCCAGGAATGACCAGCACGGCCTCGCGACCGGCAAGGGCGCGCAGCCGGGCGACCTCCTGAGGCGAGCAGACAAAGCCGCGAATCCCCGCAGTCAGGGCCATACCGGCCAGCAGTTCGACCTGTTTGGCCGGGGAGCGATCGAGGCCGACGGCATGCACCTGGTCCTGATCCATGCTGGTGAGCACCGTGACGGCCAGCAGTTCCGGCGGATAGGCCAGGCCATCGAGGGCGGCGCGGGCGGCGGCGAGCATGGCCGGGCCGCCGGCAGCATGTACGGTGATCATGCGCACTCCCAGAGCGGCGGCGGAGCGGACCGCCCCGGCGACTGTGTTGGGAATGTCGTTGAACTTCAAGTCGAGAAAGATGGAGTGGCCCCGTGCGGCAAGCGGCTCAAGAAAGGCGGGACCGGCGGCGACGAACAGCTCCAGCCCCACCTTGAACCATGTGCAGGAGCGTTCCAACTGGCCCACCAGGGTGTTGGCCGCGGCGGCGTCGGGCACGTCGAGAGCCACAATCAGGCGGCGGCGCGCGTCCTCCAGCGCGTCGGTGGCCGTGGGACGCGCCGGGTCAAAGGTTGGATTTAGCCGTTCCGGGATAGGCATAATGGAATCCTAAAGCATTTGTGCCGTTTAAGCTCCGGTTGGCGTGATCCTGCGCGCGCAGGGAGCGGCTGGTGGCTGGATTTCGTCTAAGTTGAATAGGGGCAAGGAGATTTTGGATTGAGGATGGGGCTGATACCGCTGCGCGGACCGGGTTTGGCGGTTGCTGAAGGGGGAATTTTGCAGGGGAAAGTTCGACGTGCAGCGGCTGGAAATGCCGGGGAAGAAGGGCTCTTTTTAGGAAACAAATCTGCAAGGGATTTTGCCGCGCTCTGGTTCGGCATCGCGCTGCTTTTTGGGGCAGGTTCGGCGTGGGCGTCTCAGGCGCCTCCACATGCTGCCAGCCACGCCTCTCACCAGACCGTTAGCCAGGCCCCCGTCAGCCATATCAGCACCAATCCTATGAACTACGACCCGCAGGTGCGCGAGGCGTATCAGCTTTTCTACAACCTGGACTATGCGGGAGCGGTGGCGAGTTTTGAGCGCTATCACGAGGAACACCCGACCGATCCGCAGGCGACGGACTATCTGCTGAATGCGGTGATCTTTCAGGAGCTGTTCCGCCAGGATCTACTGGACACGACCTTCTACGCGAACGACGGTTTTCTGAGTGGCAGACACGCTACCGTGGAAAATCCCCAGACGCGCGCGCGCATTATGGAGTTGGCGAACTCGGCCGTTCGCGAAGCTACCTGGCGGCTGAGCCAGAATCCGAACGATGTCAATGCACTCTTTTCCCGGGCGTGGGCCCGCAGCCTTGAATGTACGTATGTGGCCATGGTGGAGCGGAGTTTTCGCTCTGGCTTCGGGCTTGCCAGCAAAGCCAGGGCGGACGCATCGCGCGCGCTGCAACTGGACCCGAACTATGTGGACGCAAAGCTGATTACGGGAGTGTATGAATACGTTGTGGGCGCGCTGCCCTGGCCTTTCAAGTTCCTGATTGGTTTCGCCGGTATCACCGGCTCGAAGCCCCGGGGACTGGAGATGCTCAGGGATGCAGGAAATCGCGGCGTGGTGACAAGCGTGGAGGCACGGACGGCCATTGCCCTGTTCCTGCGCCGGGAAGGGAAGTATAAGCAGGCGATCCAGGTGGTGCGGACGCTCGAAGACGAGTACCCGCACAACTTCCTCTTTCGGCTGGAAGAGGCCAACCTGCGGAAAGATGATGGCGAAGGGTTGGCCGCGGTGACGGCCTACCGCGAAGTCATCGCTCTCAACGCCCGGCCCGGATACTTTGCCTCGGCAAAGCTGGAGCTGGCCGATTTTGGCCTGGGCGATGCTTTGCGCGGGCAGCGCCACTATAAAGAGGCCGCCGAGGCCTATGAGCGCGCCGGGTGGACGCCGAGCGTAGGCCCCGAACTGAAGATCCGGTCGCTGCTGGCAGCCGGCCAATGCCGCGATATGAACGGCGAGCGGGAATTGGCGCTCCGAGATTACCGGGAGGCAATCGCGACCGGCCCCGGCACGACCCGCGCCGACGCGGCAAGAAGATATTTGCAGAACCCGTACAAGGGGGAATGAACTCTTGCACGGCGCCAACGCAGTGCGCCGGAGATGGAACCATTTCGGACTTCTTTCCGTATGCTCAGACTGGGTGGCTTTCCCCCGAGGAGGACCGGTTATGGCTGTTTTCTGTTATCGCTGCGGTACAGGGTTACCGGCGAGCGCGCGGTTCTGCTCAAATTGCGGCACGGTACTTCCCGTGACTCAGCCCGGATCGGGCAGGCCGATGATCAGGCCGCGGGTTGGCCGCCAGATTGCGGGTGTCTGCCTGGCGCTGGCGCGGCACAACGGATGGGATGTCGGTGTCGTTCGGATTCTGGCCGTGCTCGGGCTCGTCCTTACGAGCGGATTGATCGGCGTGGCTTACGTGGCGGCCTGGATCGGCATTCCCGAAGAGCCCGCCGGCGCTCCGGGAGAGTATCCTCCAGGTATATGAACGGTACCTGCGAATCGGATGGAGCCCGGCTTGGGTTTCACGACACTGGGGCAGGAGTCCCGGTGGTCTTTCTGCACCCCACGCCACTGGATCATGCGTATTGGCGCCCCGTCGCGGAAGCTCTGACGGGCGTGCGCGCCATCATTCCCGATCTGCGCGGACATGGCGTTTCAGAGCTGGGACAGGCGCTGCCGTCAGGCGGTTTTACGCTCGCACCCGATGCGCCGGTGCTGACGATGGCGCAACTGGCCCGCGATGTGTTGGCGCTGTTGAACAGCCTTGAGGTTCCCGCGGCTTTCTTTGCGGGTTGCTCGGTCGGCGGCTATGTGCTGCTGGAATTATGGCGGCAGGCACCACAGCGGATGCGCGGGCTGGCTCTTGTCTGCTCCAAGCCCCAGCCTGACGCGGAGGCTAATCTGGCCAAACGTGTGGAAAGTATCGCGAAGGTGCGGCAGGGAGGTCTGGCGGCGCTTTACGATGGCCGTGCGCAAACCCTCATCGGTGAAACGGCGCGCCGTCTTCGCCCTGAGATCGTGGCCCAGCTGCGGATGCGCATGACGCTGACGCCGGAAGCCGAAATTGCCGTGCAGGCGGGGCTGGCCGCGCGGCCTGACTCCGTACCCACCGTGAGCACGATTACGGCGCCGGTGCTGGCCATTGCGGGCGGCGAGGATGTCGGCGTCACGCCCGTGGATATGGAAGCCTTCCGAGCCGCGCCGGGCGGGTGCGAGTACCACCTGCTGGCCGATGCCGGGCACTTCGCCGCCTATGAGCAGCCGCGCAAGGTTGCCGATCTGCTGGCTGCGTGGCTGCGAAAACACTCCGCTTAAGGGCGCGCGCCAGGGTTGCGCAGCGTGCTGCGAAGAGGATCGCTGGGTAGAGACGTGCTCACCGCAGTCATGTCTCCGCACCGCATGCGCTGAAGGCTGACAGAGAGCAGCCTTTGATGTTTTACTGTTGCGGGAGCAATCCAATGGAAAATCTCACAATCAGGAATCAAAGCAGACGGAATTTCTTGTGCACGGCGCCCGTGGCAGCAGCCGCGGGAATCGCGCTTGCCGATGTATTTGCGCGCCCGGCGGCAGCCCAGGGCGCCCAGGGCAAGTTCCAGTTGTTTACGGCAAAGACACTCGCCGATGATCTGAAGGCTCTGGAGGCCGCTCCGGGCAACAACAACCTGGTGACTGATCCGGGCGTCGTGGTCATCTTGACAGTCGAGAAGGACAAGAGCGCGAAGGAATTTGAGTGGCACGAGCATCGCGATCATATCTTCCAGATTCATGAGGGATCGACCGTGTACGAGCTGGGTGGGACACCGAAGAACGGCCGCAATATCCGCCCCGGAGAGTGGCTGGCGCCGGAATCGGACGGCGCCCAAAAGGTGACGCTCCACAAAGGCGATATGCTCCTGGTTCCGCGCGGCACGCCACATCGGCGGACAACCCACGGGAGCGTTACCCTTACTCTGATCTCAGCGCAGGACGCCGTTTAGGCCAATAACGCAGATCAGACCTTCAATCAGAGTGCAGAATTCCAGAGGGACGGAATGTTTGCCGCTCTGTGCCCAGCTACCTTGCAATTGGGGCTGTCGCGGAAGATCCGGCAGCCCTATTTCGAAATCCCCACAATCAGGTCGCTGGGGCCGGGCAGGCTGATCCGGCGCACATCGCTGAATCCTGCCTCCTTCATCCAGCGGGTGTATTCGGGTTCGCTGTAGCTTGCGCCGCCGTCGGTGCCAACCAGCATATTCAGCGAAAAGAGCGCCGCGTGGAGCGGGCCGGTCTTGTCGTCGTTAAGAATGAAATCCTGCACGGACAGGCGGCCGCCCGGCACCAGCGCCTGGAGGGCGCGGCGGAAGAGGGCGATGTTCTGCTCTTCGGAAAAGCTATGGCAGATCGCGTTCAGCATCACGACGTCGTAGCCGGAGCCGAACGAATCATGGAGCATGTTGCCGGTGCGGAGATGGACCTGCGCGGAGACGCCGGCCTTGTTTACATATTCGGCGGTGAGCGGGATGACCTCGGGGAGATCGAGGAGATCGCACTGCACATCGGCGGACGCCTTTGCAAAGGCGATGGAATAGATGCCCGAGCCGCCGCCCAGATCGAGAACGCGGCGCACGCCGCCAGTGCCCAGCACCTCGACGACCAGCGGAGCGCGGTCTTTGGCGTTGCGCTGCATGGCGGCGATGAAGTTGCGGGTCCACTCGGCGCTGCGTGCGGTTTCGAAGGGAAGGTGCGTGCCGCGGCGCACCGCTTCTGTGAGCGTGCTCCAGCGATGCCAGATGTCGGCGGCGTGGAGCAGGCCATTGCGATGGTTATCTCGTGATTCCTGCACAAAGTAGCGAGCTGTTTCGGGCGTGTTGCGATATTCCTCGCCGGCCTTCGTAAGCAGCCGGAGCGCGACGAGAGCATCCAGCAGCATGGCCACGGCGCGGGCATTGGCGTTGATCGTGGCGCCCACCTGCTCGGCGCTGGCTCCGTTGCCTACGGCGGTGAAGATATCGAGTTCAAGCGCGGTGAGAAGGCAGCGGCTGGGCATGTAGCCGCGGATCATGTCATTGAGCGGATCGGGCAGTGCGCCCGCCCGGTCGCGGGCGGCCATGGCGGCACGGAAGCGCTCGCCGTGCTCGACCGACATGGCCTTCATGGCGGCGGCATCGTTCCAGATGAGACGGTCAACGGACTTCGAGGTCCTGTTGGATTCGGAATGGGCTGTCTGGCCGTTGTTGAGGTGCCGATCGACGATGGCCGGAACATCAGAGGGCTGAACGTGCCGGTACCAGACGCCTTCCGGGTAGGCGACCATGATGGGGCCTTCGTCGCACAGGCCCATGCAACCGCAGGTGGTGAGCTGCACCTCATTTCTGAGGCCCCGCGCCTGAATTTCGCTGTCTAGGCGGTTGAGGACGGCGAGCGATCCGTGCGACGGACAGGAGGCGACGCCCTCGGGCTTCTGCTGTGTGCAGACAAAAAGATGAAAACGAAACGGCTCCATTCGAATCTCCAATCGAAGATCAATGGTAGCTCTTCACCGCCGCGTGAGTCTGTGCGGATCAATCCACGTCAGGCACGTCGTAGGCGGCCTCATAGCGCGCGTCGGCGGCGATCAGATCCTGGATGGCTTCGACCGTCTGAATACCGCCTCTGGCGCCGGAGCCCATGCAGTTCATGGCGGCGGCAGCGCAGGAGAAATCGAGTTGGCGATCAAGCGGCCAATCCTGTAGCAGTGCATAGATGAATCCGGCGCGGAAGATGTCGCCGGCGCCGGTGGAGTCGATGACAGGTACCCGGTACGCAGCTCGATGCACGAAGCCGGCTCCGTCCCACGCGATCACCCCATCCTGGCCGAGGGTCGCAGCCGTCAGGCGGCACCCATAGCGGATTTGCATGCGGCGCAGCGCATGCTCCAGGGTGTTTTCGCGGGTCAGCCGGCACGGAAAATCGCGGCTCACGATCAGGTAGTCAATATTTTCGATCAGCACTTCCACGCCGGGGTACGGCTCATCGAGATCGGCAACCACTGGAATGCCCGCGGCGCGCGCCCAACTGGCAGCGAGCGTAGCCGCAGCGGTGTCGTGGCCGTCCACAAGGAGCACGCGCGCATTTGTGACCCACTCGCGCTTGAGATCCTCGGGTTGAAGCACCATGCGCTCGTCGCGGCGGCCAAGCACGGTGCGTTCGCCGCCGTCATCGACCAGGATGAGCGACTGCGGGCTGATTACTCCGGGGACGGTGACGAGTTGCGATTCGACGCCCACTCGGGCAAAGGCATCGCGATGGAGCCGCGCCGCGTCGTCGTCGCCGAGCTTGCCCACGTAGCGAGTCTGCAGTCCCCAGATTTGGCAGGCAACCATGGCGGTCGCCACCTGGCCTCCCGGCATCACGTGTGCGGTGCTGTACTCCATTTTGGAGCCGCGCGCGGGGTAGCTGGGTAGGGAAATAAGCGTGTCGGTAGCGTTCAGGCCTACGCCGACAACATCGACTTTCGGGAACTGCGTCATTCGGCCATTGTAAAGGGAGGGGCGGCTTCGATGCGTCCGGGACGCGTTCAGGACCTACGAGAACCGGCTGGCCTTCCAGAGCCAGAGGCCGCCAAGGGAGGCGGTGGCGACAAGGACGGCGGCAAGCGCCCAGACCCACCCAAGGCTCATGCTGAGGGGCGGCACGCGCGCATTCGACCACAGGTAGATGAAGATACCGGCGGCGCCGGCGATGATGAGGTAATCCCACCAGGCGCGGCGTGGACCGCCCTCGTCGGGCTCATGGCCGCCGTAGCGGAGCACGACCTGACCGTAATCCAAGCCGTAGCGCACGCACTCGCGCTGGAGCGCCTGGCTGGTGGAGGCCTGTTCTCGTTCCGAAGCGACGGCGGTGCTCACGGCCACCGCTCCCAGGATCATCACCACTGAACCCGCCACGACGAGCAGGCGGTGCTGCCAGTTGGCGTGGGCCAACTCGCCAAAGACCAGCGCGCCCCAGGCCAGTCCCCAAAGCTGGTTGGTGTTCGAGAGCGGAATGGCGCGGCCGATGCCCAGATACTTGGTTGCGTACTGCTGGAAGAGATCGCCGATGACCCAGACAAAGCCGCCCAGGAAGAGCCAGAAGAGCATGTGCCTGGCGTCGGACGAGTGGAAGACTGTGGCCTTCATGCCGCCGTCGAGGGCCAGTACCAGCGCGAAGACCGTGCCCAGCTCGCCGATGGTGAATACGGTGACGAAGGAGAGCGGGTTCATGCCGCTGATGTAGGCCTTGCGGTAGGGGATGTACATCGTACCCCAGAGCAGGCTGGCACCCGCGGCGGCCAGCACTCCGCCAACCGCGCGGCCTGCCTGCGCGCCGCCGCCGTGGATGGTGCTGAAGCCGAGCATGACGGCGGCAACCACGATGGCCAGCGCGCCCAGTACCACCTTGGCAACGTTCTTCACGCTGGCGCCGCGCAGCTCGCCAAAGAGCAGCCAGCCCCAGAAGATACCGACCAGCGAGTTGGTGTTCCAGAGCGGAAAGGCGATAGTGAGCCCCACGTCGCGGATGGCGAAGACGGTGAGAGTATTGGCGACGGCCCACAACATGCCGGCCAGCACGGCGATGGGAATCAGGTGGCTGTTTTCGGCCAGATCGGCGAAGACCGAGCGCGTGCCTTTCATCAGCGTAGGAATGGTCCAGCGGGCGGTGAAGACGCCGGCGACCATGCAGAGCGAAATAGCGTAGGGAGAAAGGCCGGTGGTGACCAGCTTGGTGGGAGCCTCAGCAGCGCCCAGCCAGACGCCGGCGGCGAGTCCGCAGGCCACGCCGAGGCCGTGCGCCGGTTTGAAGCTTATGCCTGCATTTGTCTTTGTTGTTGCGCTCATCGGATTGATTCCTTCGTGCTGAATCTTTCGTGCTGCGTGGAAAACTCCTAAGCCCCGGCGGCGCTAATGCAGCGCGATGAGCAATGCCAGCCCGATGCAGAAGACGATCAGGGGAATGAGGAAATGGCTATCGGTAAGGATCGCGGCGGGTCGGGATGGCTGTGTCATTGGCGTATCTTGGCGGCGTATCTTGGCGTACTGACGATTCTCGCACAGCGGGGCTGGAGCGATGAAGATCACTGCCAAGGTATGTGCGGATAGCTGGCCGGCCCGGAACCATTTCCGGAGAAATTGTATGCGGATGTGGACGTCTCAGACGTTTGCAGCGAGTGGAGCAGCGGCTCCAACATTCTGAGGGAAGTGGAGGACGTCAACGACAGCTCTTTAAGATTGCACGCTTCCGGTCGAGCAGCAGACCCGCCCTGAAATTATTGCGAAATACAGGCTACCGGTTGGGGAATGATGTCGCGCAAATGTTCATCCGCAGTCAGTACAAGCTGTTCGTCGACCTTTCCGCGCTTGCCGTGGCAACGCCGATATAGTTCCAGTCCCAGTCTTGTGGGAGCGAGATCGAATCTTTCCAGAGGTTTGTACGAACAAAAATCGGGGAGTTTCCGAATCAATCCCAAATTGAATAAATGGGCGACG
>JAJZAL010000425.1 GCA_021799405.1 Acidobacteriota bacterium | reverse complement strand
CCGCTACCGCAATCCGGTGGTGCTGATGGCCGATGGCTTCATTGGCCAGACGATGGAGCCGGTGGAATTTCCGCAAGTGGCCACCCTGCCGCAACTGCCCGACTGGGCGGTGGCGGGAACAGCGGCCTCGCGCGGCAATCTGATCAATTCGCTGCATATCGACTTCGACGAGATGGAGCAGCACTCGCTGCTTCTTGAAGCCAAGTACAAAGAAGCGGAACGGAACGAAACCCGCGCCGAGGAGTGGCGAACCGAAGACGCCGAGATCGTGCTGGTGGGCTACGGCATTGTGAGTCGGATTCTGAAGGCGGTGACGGCTGAGGCGCGCGCGCATGGGCTGAAGGTGGGCCTGCTGCGGCCAGTATCGCTCTATCCGTTTCCCAAGGCGCGGATAGCGCAGGTCGCCGAACGGGCCAAGCTGTTCATCGTGGTGGAGCTGAGCCACGGGCAGATGATTGAGGACGTTCAATTGGCGCTCCGAGGCACGCGCCCCGTGGAGTTTCTGAGCCGCGTGGGCGGCAATGTGCCGACCCACGAAGACGTGTTGCAGTTTGTCCGGCAGATTGCCAGCCGTGAGGGCCTCACCCAAGGCCGCACTGCGCCAGAGCGAGAATCACTGGAGAGAGAAGCACTGGAAAAGGAGCAGATGGCCCATGTCTAGTTCACCGGTTGCCGACTACACCGTGGTGCACGCCAAATCGCGTTCCTTTTACGATCGTTACGAGCGCAAGACGGAGTTGCAGCACCAGACGCACTTCTGCCCGGGCTGCGGCCATGGAATCGTTCACAAGATGATTGCCGCGGCCATCGATGAACTCGGTGTACAGGATCGCACGATTCTGGTTGGCCCTGTGGGTTGCAGTGTTTTCACGTACTACTACTTCGACGTGGGCAATGTGCAAGCCGCGCACGGACGCGCGCCGGCAGTGGCCACGGCCGTAAGCCGCAGCCTTCCTGGCAGCGTCGTGATCAGCTACCAGGGCGACGGCGATCTCTGCGCGATCGGTTCGGCGGAGATTCTGCACGCGGCCAATCGCGGCGAAAACATCGCCGTGATCTTCGTCAACAACGCCATTTACAGCATGACCGGCGGTCAGGCCGCGCCCACGACGCTGCTGGGGCAGAAGAGTACGACCACCCCGCTGGGCCGCAAGGCCGCCACTGAGGGGTACCCGCTGCACGTCAGCGAACTGCTGGCCACGCTCGAAGCGCCTGTCTACATCGAGCGCGTCGGTCTGGGCGACAACAAGCAGATCGCGCAGACGGCCCGCGCCATCCGGCGCGCCCTCGAAAACCAGGTGCGTGGACTGGGCTTTTCGCTGGTTGAGGTGCTTTCGCCCTGCCCGACCATCTGGGAGATGTCGCCGGTGGAGGCGCAGCACTGGGTACGCGAGACGATGGAGAAGACCTTTCCGCTGGGTGTCTTCCGCGACCAGACCAAGGAACGGCTGGCTGCGCCGAAGCCGGAGCTCGCGCCCGCGCCCGCGCTCGACGAGTTGCCGCGGATTCTGGGCGTGGCCGAGGCCGATCTGCCGGAGGGCAACGCGCATGCGCTGGACGCCGGGCAAACGATCGATCTGCAGGTGCGCATTGCGGGCTTTGGCGGGCAGGGTGTGCTGCTGCTGGGCGAGGTGCTGGCCGAGGCCGGCCTCGATGCGGGCCTGGAAGTCTCGTGGCTGCCTTCGTACGGGCCAGAGATGCGCTCGGGAACCTCGAACTGCCATGTACGCCTGGCGCGCGAGGCCATCGATTCGCCGCTGGTCTCGGCTCCGAATGTGCTGGTGGCCATGAACGAGCCCTCGCTGCGCAAGTTCGACCAGAGCGTGCGCCGCGGGGGATGGGTGATCTTTGATGGCGAGGAGTTTCCGGCCGATTGCCGGCGTGAGGGCGTGCATGTGCTCGCGCTCCCGTTTACCGAACTGGCCAACGGAACGGGCGACAAGCGCGCGGCCAACATGGTGATGCTGGGCGCGGTGCTGGAGCTTGCCGGCGTTTTGCCGGAGGCCAGCATCGCTGCCGCGCTGCGCCGTCTGATTCGCAATCCGCGCTGGGTTGAACTGGACGAGCGCGCAATCGTGCTGGGAAGGCAACTGTTCCAGAGAGCGCTCGCGTAGGTGTGAGCTGAAAGAGGCCGGCTTGGCCGGAGCGCCTGCATCGCAACACGGCTTTGACGGTTCGCTGGCGACGATCGACAAGAGCGGGATCGCAATTCATCTGGCGGCGTGGGCGGAAACCGTGCCAGCCGCGCAGCCCACCCGAGCCGCGAATCAAGAGATCGTCATGGCCGGCGATAGACCCAACCCCATCCGGCACGTCCTTGACATCATCAAGGAGAACCGAACCTGCGATCAGATTCTGGGCGATCTTGCGTGAGGCGGAAGGCTTGTGGGCAACGTCGATCCCAAGGTGGCTTATCCGGGCGGAGGGCTTCTGCTGGAGTTGGAGGCAAAGGTCCGTAACGTCAATCTGCCCCATGCGAACGAGCCGAAGGGGCAGTTGGCGAAGATGTGCCGTTGAGGCAGCGTGGAGTACAGCGGAAAAGAGAGGCTGGCGGAACGCGGGTTCTAAAAATCCAGTCCCTCGGTCCGCTTCAAGAGGGCTGTGACCGTCTCGAGGATCTCCGACCTCAAATACCTGTTTGGGTACGACTGTAGGGAACAGTCTTTCTTTGGTCGACCCCCGGAGAGTCTTTTCGTCGCTCACCCAGGCCTAAATTGCCATCTGATGGGTATTTATCTGACCCAGGTGACCACTAGATCTTGTGGTTTGAGAAAGGCGGCTCAACCGCGCATTTGACCAGAGATTTGTAGGGAACCGGCTCGACAGCGACGGCCTGCTCCAGTAGCCGGCAGAAGAGCTTGCCACGGCTGCGTGACTTGCGCTGGTTGAAGCGAAATGTGAACTCGTCGAGGTAAGCATCCAAATGTTCCAGACTCACCCCGCCTTGGTGGGTTCCCAGCAGCCAGCGTTTGAGCAAGGCGACCGCCAGATGAACGCGGGGCATCCAT
>JAJZAL010000131.1 GCA_021799405.1 Acidobacteriota bacterium | reverse complement strand
CAGGTCACGTGGGGCGGCGGCATGCGCTTGATCCAGAAGACTGGTTGGTCGACCGACAACCAGTTGCAGGCCAACTACGAGCGGCTGTTTCATCATGGATCCGCCTACCAAATTAGCTACATTTGGTCCAAGCCAATGCACACAGGTGGTGAGTATGGCGGCGACGGCATCGTGGATCCTAGCGCGGACTTCCTCTACTCATCACCCGTAAGCACAATGACCTCGCCTTACGGAACGGCCCTCAGTCCCGCACTTCCGGCTGCACCACCGGCCGGCACGCTGCCATGGCAATACTATAGAGACTTGAACCGCTTTGAATACTACAGGATTGATACTTCGTTGCCAATCCAGCAGGTAAAGTTCAACGGGATCTTCGATCTTCCTGTTGGGCGCGGCAAGTGGCTTTTTCATAGCGCCAACCGTTTTATGAATGAACTCGTTGGAGGGTGGCAGATTGCGGGCGACGGTAATATCCACTCGCAGGACTTCAACATTACCTCATCGCACTGGGGACCGGCGACTCAACTGCATCTTTACAAGCATAAGCATCCCATCACCGATTGCCGCAGCGGCGTCTGCTACAAGGAGTACGAGTGGTTCAACGGGTATATCGCGCCGACAGCGGTCTCTGGCAATGCTTGCTCTCAGGGATTGTCTACGGTTGTGTCGGGTCTTCCCGCCGATTGGGCTCCCTATCAAAGCCCGATCGACACAACATGCAGTGCGCCCGTCAATGGTAAAACAGTGACAAGCCCATACTTTGGAAGGGACGAAGTAGCCATCGCCCTGCCGGGCAAGACTGCCGCACCTATTCCCTATTCTCCTGCTTCCGGCATCAGCGGAGCGAATCCTTATTCCAAGGTCGCGGTTGCCGGCCCGTTCAACTGGACGGCGGATGCTTCCCTCTTCAAGGTTTTCCCGATCACAGAGCGGGTTAATCTGCGCTTCAACATGGATGCATTCAATGTCTTCAATGTACAGGGCTATCCGAACCCGAACGGAACCGACGGGACCGAATGCGTAACTCCTGGCGGAGTGGGATGTTCTTCGTATAATCAAGCCCGCCAACTACAATTCACACTGCGCCTGACGTTCTGAGCAATCTCATCCATGCAGGGGGCGGGAGACCGTAGCTCGGATGCATTCGACCGGATACTAATCCCGCCTTCTTGGTGTGTCTTCCAGACGATTGCAAATCACATGCTGAAGATGAGCGCTCCAACGAAGCAGTCGAGCATAGGACATTCAGATATATAGCTTGCGCTCAAAAGGACGCTTAAGTTTCTGATAAATATCTCACGTCGCAAATTTGCCAAAGTACTATCAGCAGATTGCCAGCAGGTCTCTCACACTTGCTGGGCCCAACAGCGTCTTTACGGAACCTCTGCACAAGTCCCAATTCCACAGCAGGAGTTACAAGCAATGGCCGAGACACTCTACCCAACGCAGGTCATGGATCGCAGCCGATTGGGTCGCCGATCATGCTGCGGCTGTACTTTCTCCAGGATTGGTGCAATCTCTCCGGCGCAGGCACGGAGGATGCGTTTAAGAGTCGTCAGTACTGCGGCCTTTCGCGGGCGTCCATCTGTGGTGTGCCGCGGCGCCGGACGAAACCACAATCCCGCGCTTTCGCCACCTTCTGGAAGAGCATGATTCATGCAGGCCGATCCCGAACGCCATAAATCTGTATCTGGACAGCAAGGGCGTTCGCACCAACAGGGGCACCATTGCGGACGCCAGCATCATCACAGCGCCGAGTTCGACCAAGAACCGGAGCGGGGAGCGCGACGCGGCGATGCATCAGACACGGAAGGACAAGCAGTATTATTTCGGAGCGAAGGCGCACATCGGGGTGGACGGCAGAGAAGGCATTGTCCATTCCGTATGCAAAGCGGTAGCCAGCGTGGTGGGGGTGCATATGTTGCCCGTTTTCCGCACGGGAACGAGAAGAAGGCGTGGGACGACGGTGGTTATCAGGGTCAGGGAGAAGTGATCCGCAGAGCCGTGCTACAACGCGCAAGACATGACGTGCCACAGGACGAAGTTCAAAAACTATCTGGATGAAGAGACATGGCTCAAGAACCGGACCAAATCAAGAGTAAGAGCCAAGGTGGTATGGCCCTTCCGAATTTTGAAACGGGTATCTGGATTTACCAAGGTGCGCTATTGAGGCTTGAAGAAGAATCTTGAGTGGTTGTTGGTCGCCTTTGCCCTGGTGAATCTCTGCCAGCATTGTAAGCGCCTGGTCGCGCTCGGGGCGTAGTGCCTGTGCGACCCGGAAAGATGGCCTGCGGAGGCGGAATCGAAGCGGTGGAAGTGGTACTTTGACAAGTTTCTGGCTGGGGGTCGCTCCTGCTGGGCTGGTCTTCTCCGCGGTCACGATATCAGGAGCCTGCGCAGAGATTCCTTAGAAGTGGTTCATTTGACCTACCACCTGATTCTGAATCCTACGTGCAAGACTTCTAGTGAGCTGGGCGAAGGTTGGATGGCATAAGATTGTCGGTATGAAGGAAAAGGCATTCAACATTAAGGTATTCATCGTAGACGATCATCCTGTCGTTCGCCTGGGCTTGCGGACCATGCTTGAAAGCGAAGACAACATCACAGTGGTCGGAATGGCAGGCACCGCGCAGGAGACGATTACTGAAGTGCAGCGATTGTGCCCGGACGTAGTGCTGATGGATTTGCGCATGCCTGAGATGGAAGGAACTGAGGCAATCGCCGCGCTGCGCCGGGTCGCGCCTGATGTGCGCATACTCGTGCTCACGAACTATGAGTCGGATGAGTATATTTCGCGTGCCCTTCAGGCTGGAGCTCTCGGCTATCTATTAAAGAACCCAGATACCGCGCCAACCCCTTGCCCGAAAGGAGGCTTTCCGATTCGTCAAACCGAGCTACAATTCCGAAGATATTCGTGTGCTGAAAGCATCAGCGGTTGAAGGGCTTAGTTGTGTTGGCGACTGGGGCGCCTTCCAGCCGCTGCAGGAATCGCCCCCGGACGCGCAACTCGACCTCGCCTTCCTTTGGCTTGAAATAGTCTGGGGGAGCTGCTAATGAAGCGGTTCTTGACGAAATCCTCCAGGAATGTGTCGTCTCCAGCCGCTATCGGCGCAACCCCGTGGCGTGAAGTGCAAATGAGCAACCACCCTGCGTCATCGCGACGCCGTGTCCCTGCCAGCCGTCAATGTCGGAAGTGCGATCCGGATACCTAAGTGAACAGTGCTCCCTTCAATCCTGATTGGCCAAAGACCTGACTGTCTCGTGCCTCCCTTCCGGCCGTTCGAAAACCTATAGGTGTTGAGACTCGGCCAGCCCCTTCCAAATCACATCCCATGCCAGACGAATTCAAGTAAGCAGATCAGCCGAGCGAGCATCCCAAGCCAAGTGGAACACCTTCAGACTTCATAAATCACTATTCCTGAACATCAGGCGTCATGGAATGTGCCATGAACTCAGCTTGTACAGACGCCACGTGGATTGCTGGTCCGTAGTGAATGGCGGGTCCCTCGGGATGGATTCGCAGAGCGTTGGATATGGCACGGTTCAGGTTTGTTAACTGCCGCACGAACGAGCGCGAGCCTTACATTCAGCCACGTTTCCTGCTACAGCGACCTCACGTCCAATTAGTGATATCATCGAGTTCTCATCGACGGAATCCTTCGAATATTGGAACAAACTCCTCCGGCGGAGAAGTTATCTTGTGAATCGTCGTGATTTCATCACTCGGAGTGCCTCTTCGGCAGCACTTCTCCTGGAGGCGAACGCACTTTCCAGGGCTGCTGCCGCTTCCCTTGCCAAGCGGCCAGTAGTACTGCTTCGTGGTTCCTGGCAGAGTGTGAACATAGGCGATATCGGACATACGCCAGGCGCGTTGGATTTGATTCAAAGATATTGTCCGGAAATTCAGGTCATCCTATGGCCTAGTGGGGGCGCTCTCGATCGTGGAGTAGGGGAGTTTCTGAAGAGAAGCTTTCCAGCGCTTCGGATTGCACAAGGGACATTGAAGAACGGACATCCAGTTACAGATGAACTGAGAGCTGCCTGGGAAGATGCCGACTTTATGCTGCACGGCTCAGGGTCTGGTTTTGGCGCCCGGGCTCAACTCGCCGCATGGCATCATTCCACGGGGAAACCTTACGGCGTCTTTGGGGTAAGCGCCGATCCGATTTCGGGCGTCGGCACCGGCCTTCTTGCCGAAGGAGGAACGCTCGATCAGCTTCGCGCTGATATTTTGAAATCGCCCCCGAATAAGCTTGATGAAGAAACGCGCTTGACTATCAATCGCTCTGCATTCATGTTTTGCCGGGACAGCATTTCTCTGGAATACCTGAGAGCACAGGGCGTGCACCCGCCAATTCTTCAGTTCGGTCCAGATACACAATTTGGAATGACGCAGCGTGATGACAGACGTGGCGATGCGTATCGAGCTGAGCATGGCTTGGAAGACGAACGGTATATCTGCGTGATCCCGCGGCTTAGGTACACTCCATATTACAAAATTCATCACACAAAGCAGACCGAGAAGGACAAGGTCAAGGAGGCAATTGATCGGCGCACGGTCGAGACCGACCACTCGAAGCTCAGGGAAATGATGATCGCTTATGTGCGCAAGACAGGAAACAAGGTGCTTGCGTGTCCCGAGATGACCTATGAGATCGAATTGGCAAAGGAGGTGCTTTGCGACCCGTTGCCGGAAGATGTAAGAAAGAGGGTCGTTTGGCGCGACACATTCTGGTTACCGGATGAAGCAGCGTCAATTTACTCGAAGGCGCAAGCTGTGGTCAGTCTTGAGTGCCATTCCCCGATTATCTCGCTGGCCAATGGCACGCCCGCGCTCTATGTGCGGCAGCCGACAGACACCTGCAAAGGCGAAATGTATCGAGATATAGGCTTAGGAGAGTGGCTCCTTGAAATCGATGCGACAGATGGGCGGTTGCTCTGGTCGCGCCTGGCCGCGATCCTTGCAGACGTGGAATCAGCAAAGAGTCAAATTAAAGAGGCAATGGTGCGAGTGAAAGAACGACAACAAGAGATGGTAACGGCTCTGTGCAAAGCGGTGCGTTTCTGAAGGGGACATGCAGGCGAGGGCTCTCTAAGGCTGCGCATTGCCGATCGCGAGAGGAGAGTTCGCGAGGGCAACGGCCTGGGAACGGGTGTTCTCAGGCCGTTGTTGCATTTGGGCGGGGATGGGCTGTATCAGCGGAGCCAGTTGGTGCGGGCCAGCTCGATGATCTCGTCGCCGCGGCCGTTCAGAATCGCCTTGATCATATAGAGGTTGAAGTCGACGATCTGATCGAGTTTGAGCGATGGCGGCATGGCCAGCTCGTGGCGATTAACGGCCACATCCACCAGCGCGGGACCGGGATGCGCGAAGGCCTGCGCCAGCGCCTGCCGCACCTCTCCGGGGTCATCCACGTGCAGGCCCAGTATGCCCGCGCCTTCGGCGATTTTAGAGAAGTCCGGATTCACCAGATCCGTCGCATGGGTCAGGAAGCCTGTCGCCTTCATCTCCAGCTCCACGAAGCCCAGCGATCCGTTGTTGAAGACGACGATCTTCACGGGCAGATTCAGTTGCCGCAGTGAGAGCAGATCGCCCATAAGCATCGAGACGCCGCCGTCGCCGGAGAGCGCAACCACCTGGTGGCCTGGATGCGAAATCTGCGCGCCGAGAGCCTGCGGCAGCGCGTTGGCCATGGAGCCGTGATTGAACGAACTGAGCAGCCGGCGGCGGCCATTCATTCTGAGATAACGCGCCGCCCAAATCACCGGCGTCCCCACGTCGACCGTGAAGATGGCGTCGTCCGAGGCCACTTCGTTCAACACTTTGGCCAGGTATTGCGGATGGATCGGCCGCTGTCCCGGCGTGCCTTTGGCCAGATCGTCCAGCCCCTTGCGCGCCTCGCGGTAGTCGGCCAGCGCAGCGTCAAGATGAGCGCGGCTCTGCTTCTGCTCCACCAGCGGGAGCACGGCGCGCAGGGTTTCCGCCACGCCGCCCACAACGCCGAGATCGACGTGGCTGCGGCGCCCCAGTTGCTCCTCGCGGAGATCGACCTGCACAATGCGCGCATTCTGCGGATAGAACTGCTGATAGGGAAAATCCGTGCCCAGCATCAGCAGCGTGTCGCAGTTCATCATCGCCTTATAGCCGGAAGCAAAGCCGAGCAGGCCGGTCATACCCACGTCATAAGGATTGTCGTACTCAATGAACTCCTTGCCGCGCATGGCATGCACGATCGGCGACTGTAGCTTGCCGGCGATCGCCAGCAATTGGTCGTGCGCGCCCGCGCAGCCGGCTCCAGCAAGGATGGTGACGCGCTGCGCGCCGTTCAGCTCCGTGGCCAGCTTTTCGAGTTGCTCCCGGCCCGGCGTGACCTCAGACTGTTGCGTGGTGAAGGTAACGCGGCGACCGGGATTGACTGCGTCTGACAGCGCGACATCGCCGGGCAGCACCACCACGGCGACACCGCGCTTTGACAATGCCGTCTGGATGGCGATTTCCAGGGTGCGCGGCATCTGCGCGGGGTGTGAAACCAGCTCGCAGTAGTGGCTGCACTCCTTGAAGAGAAGCTCGGGATGCGTCTCCTGGAAGTAGCCGCTGCCAATCTCGCGCGACGGGATGTGAGCGGCAATCGCCAGCACTGGGACGCGGCTGCGCTGGCAGTCATACAAGCCGTTAATGAGATGAAGATTGCCGGGCCCGCAACTGCCAGCGCAGACCGCCAGCTTGCCGGTTAGCGCTGCCTCGGCCCCGGCGGCGAAGGCCGCCGATTCCTCGTGCCGCACTCCGACCCACTCCATCCCGGTGCGAGTGCGGACGGAATCGGTAATGCCATTGAGCGAGTCGCCGGCCACGCCGTAGATGCGCTTGACCCCCGCGGCGGCCAGAACCTCCACAAACAATTCCGCTACATTCTTTGCCATGGCGCGGATTCTTCTGCCGGCTCGGCAGGAAGGGAAATCGCTTGTTGAGTCGGCTCCCCGGCGGCTGCAGAAGCTCCTTTACCTTGGTTGATGCAGCCGGGTCCGCGGCGGTGCAAGCTGTCCGCCCAATCTTCCCGCACCGTGAGATGCCGTTCTGCGGCAAGCCCCTGCGCCTTACCGACTTATGCCGTAAAATCGCCCTTAGCATGAAGTGTCCGTATTGTGGCTTCGGGCAGGACCGGGTGGTGGACTCGCGCGAAAGCAAAGAGGCCGATTCCATCCGGCGGCGGCGGGAGTGCGAGCGCTGCAACCGGCGCTTCACCACCTATGAGCGCATCGACGAGATTCCTTACATGGTGGTAAAGAAGGACGGTCGCCGCGAGCGCTTTGACCGCCAGAAAGTGCTCAGCGGTCTGCTGCGCGCCTGCGAAAAGCGTCCGGTGCCGTCGAGCAAGCTGGAGGCGATCGTCGATGCGGTTGAGACTTACCTGGTGGACGCGCCCGAGCGGGAGCGATCCACGCGCGAGATCGGCGAGCTGATCATGAATCACCTGAAGGGGCTGGACACGGTGGCGTACATCCGCTTCGCGTCCGTCTACCGGGACTTCAAAGACGTACGTGAGTTCAAGGAAGAACTGGAAGAGCTGCTGGACAGCCATCGGCCGGTGAAGACGAAGAAATGAAAGAGCAGCTAGGAGCTGAACGCCATGTCAGAAACAAAGACCCACAGGATCACGCTGATTCCCGGCGACGGTATCGGGCCGGAAGTGTCGCAGGCCGTGGTTCGCATTCTCGAAGCGACCGGCGTCAAATTCGAGTGGGAGCGCTTCGCCGCCGGTGCCGAAGCTTTTGAGATTCACGGCGAGTACATTCCCGCCGCGCTCTATGCCTCTATCGAGCGCAATCGTGTGGCGTTGAAGGGTCCGGTGACGACGCCCATCGGCGGCGGCTTCAAGAGCATCAACGTCACGCTGCGCAAGAAGTTCGACCTCTTCGCCAACTTTCGCCCCGTCCGCGCCCTGCCTGGGCTGGTGACGAAGTGGCCCGGCGTGGACCTGATCATCGTGCGCGAAAACACCGAGGGCGAGTACGTGGGTCTGGAACATGAAGTGGTGCCCGGCGTGGTGGAGAGCATCAAGGTCATCAGCGAGAAAGGCTCGACGCGCATCGCCCGGTTTGCCTTCGAGTACGCGCGCAAGCACGGCCGCAAAAAGATCCACTCCGTCCATAAGGCCAACATTATGAAGCTTTCCGACGGGCTCTTTCTGCGCTGTGCCCGGCAGGTGGCCGAGCAGTTTCCTGACATTATTTACGGCGAGCACCTGATCGACAACACCTGCATGCAACTGGTGATGAACCCTTTCCAGTACGACACCTTGCTGCTCGAAAATCTTTATGGCGACATTGTGAGCGACTTGTGCGCGGGGCTGGTGGGTGGGCTGGGCCTGGTGCCCGGGGCAAACCTGGGCGCGGAGTGCGCCATCTTCGAGGCGGTACACGGCTCGGCGCCCGACATTGCCGGCAAAGATGTGGCGAACCCCACGGCGCTGCTGCAGTCGGCCATCCTCATGCTGCGCCACCTGGACGAAATAGCCGCTGCAGACAGGTTGCAAAAGGCCCTGGAAACCGTCTATTCCGAGCGCAAAACCCTCACCCGCGACGTCGGCGGAACGGCCGGAACCAGCCAGTTCGCCGATGCCGTGCTGGAGGCCATGGGATAAGGAAACGCTGCGGCGGTGAGCATCCTCTAGTACACTGGAATGTTCACTACCATGAAGACAAAGCATCCTATTGGCATCCTGGGCGCGACCGGAATGGTCGGCCAACGGTTCATCCAACTGCTCGAAAACCACCCCTGGTTCGAGATTACCTGGCTTGCAGCCAGCGACCGGTCAAGCGGCAAGCCCTATGGCGAGGCCGCCAAGTGGCGGCTGGACACTCCGCTGCCCGAGCGGATTGCCAGGATGACCGTTTCGCCGGCCGAGCCGGAGGGAACGCCGAAGATCATCTTTGCCGCGCTCGACGCCGCCATCGCCCGTGAGCTGGAGCCGAAGTTCGCCAACGCCGGCTGCGCCGTGGTTTCGAACTCCAGCGCCTACCGCATGGCGCCCAACGTGCCCCTGGTGATTCCCGAGATCAACGCCGAGCATCTGCACCTGATCGAGGAACAGCCCTCGCGCCGCGAATCGGGCGGCTATATGGTGACCAATCCGAATTGCTCCACCATCGGGCTGGTGATGGCTCTCAAGCCGATCGAGGAGCGCTTCGGTATCGAGCAGATCTTTGTGACGACGATGCAGGCGGTTTCCGGAGCGGGCTATCCCGGGGTGCCCTCCATGGACATCCTCGGTAACGTGATCCCCTACATCGGCAGCGAAGAAGAGAAGATGGAGGCCGAGACGCTGAAGCTGCTGGGCAGGCTTGAAGGCCACGCCGTCGCGCCGCTCAAGGCGCGTATCAGCGCCCACTGCAACCGCGTCGCGGTCGAGGACGGCCACACCGAGAGCGTCTCTATCAAGCTCGGTAACAAGCTGGGTCGGCCGGTCACCCGCGAAGACATTCTGGCGGCCTGGGCGGAGTTTCGCCCGCTCGCCGGTCAGGGATTGCCAATGGCCCCGGAGCAGCCGATCGAGTGGGCTCCGCAAAACGACCGGCCGCAGCCTCGTCTGGACCGCAACCGCGGCCGCGGCATGGCCGTGACCGTGGGCCGGCTGCGCCCCTGCAATCTGCTGGACTGGAAGTTTACCGTCCTCTCGCACAACACCATTCGCGGAGCGGCCGGAGCGGCTATCCTCAACGCCGAACTGCTGGCGAGTCTGGGCAAACTGGAACCTGTTGCGGCCGCGGCGGCGCGCGCCTGAGGGCTCAAATGCCGGAACCAGACCCGCGAGCAACGATGGGAAGACTCAGATGAACCTGGTTGTTATGAAGTTTGGCGGCACGTCGGTCGAAGACCCGGCCGCCATCGGCCGCACCGCGGCCATCGTTGCCGGACGCATCGCCAACGGAAAGAGCCCGGTGGTGGTTGTCAGCGCGATGGCCAAGGTGACGGATCAGTTGCTGCGCGCGGCCGCAGCCGCCGCGCAGGGCGATCGCACGGGAGCACTGGCCATCAGCTCGCGTTTGCGCTCGCGTCACCGCGATACCGCCATCGCACTGGTCAAGGATCCGGCCGGCTGTGCCGCCCTTCTTGAAGTGATCGACCGGAAGTTCGACGCGCTCGACGAGATTCTGCGCGGCCTGGCGGCGATCCTCGAACTCACTCCTCGCATCTCCGACCTGATCGTCAGCTACGGTGAACGCATCTCCAGCCGCATCGTTGCCGCCGCCTTTTGCGAGTGCGGCATCCCGGCGGCCCACGTGGACGCGCGCGAAGTTATCATCACCGATTCGCAATTCCAGAAGGCGGTTCCGCAGGACGACATCATCGAAAAGCGCGCGGCTGAGAAGCTTCGCCCTCTCGTCAACCAGGGTAAAGTGCCCGTGATGGGTGGCTTCATCGCATCCAACGAAGCCGGCATTACCACTACGCTGGGCCGCGGCGGTTCCGACTTTACCGGCGCGCTGGTGGGCGGCGCGCTTTCGGCCGAAGCCATCGAGATCTGGACCGACGTGGACGGCATTATGACCACCGATCCGCGCGTCTGTCCCGATGCCTTGCGCGTCAAGGTCATCAGCTTCGAGGAGGCGGCCGAGCTGGCCTACTTCGGGGCCAAGGTGCTGCATCCGGCCACCATCCTGCCGGCTGTCAAGAAGAACATCCCCGTCCTCGTGCTCAACAGCCGCAATGCCGCCTGCGAGGGCACGCGCATCATCTCGCTCGCCCCACACTGCAAGAGCCCTTTCAAGTCGATCTCCGTCAAGAAGAAGCTGAGCATCATCGACGTAGTGGCCAGCCGCATGCTGATGACGCACGGCTATCTGCGCCAGATCTTCGATGTCTTTGACAAGCATCAGTGCCCGGTCGATATGGTTTCAACCAGCGAGGTGAGCGTCTCGCTCACCGTGGATTCGAATGACAAGCTGCCGGCTATCGCCGCCGACCTGAGCCGCCTGGCCGACGTGAAATACGAAGGCAGGAAGGCGCTGGTCTGCATGGTAGGCGAAGATATCCGTGGCCAGAACGGCATCGCCGCGCAGGTCTTCAGTGCGATCCGTCACATCAATGTGCGCATGATCTCGCAGGGCGCCAGCGAGATCAACATGAGCTTCATGATCGAGGAAGACGATGCGGATGAGGCGGTGCGCTCTCTGCACGCGGCCTTCTTCAGGGATCCCGACCCGGTGGTCTTTGACGTGGCGGCGAGAAAGCAGTTTCTGGCGTCCAAATCCTAGCTCGCAGCTCTCGGCTTCTGGTGCAAAGCCCGCAGCTACTTTTGTTTTTTCTGGCTGAGACTTTCAACCTTCAGCGGAATGCGCCACAATGATTGAGGACTTCTGGCCGTGGAGGGAGCGTGGGGAAGCAACACCCCATCTGTGATCGCCTGGAGCTGGAAGCCTGGATCTGGGAGCCAAAAGATGCTCATTCTCGTACTTGGCAAAGGAAAGACCGGCAGTCTCGTCGCTGAAGTGGCGCGCGAACGCGGCCATGGCGTGCGCGCGCTCGACATCACTGAAAATGAGCACGCTTCGGCGCTCACCGCGCCCAATCTCGCTGGCGTCGATGTGGTCGTCGATTTCACGAATGCCGAGGCTGCGATAGAAAACATGCGCGCGGTGCTGGCACTGGGTGGACGCATGGTGGTGGGCACCACCGGCTGGTATGAGCATTTGAACGAAATGAAGGCGCTGGCCATCAAGCGTGGCGGCGGGCTGCTTTACGGGACCAACTTCTCCATCGGCGTGCAAAAACTCTTCCGCCTGGTTGCCGAGGTGGCCAGGCTTGACGGCTACCAATTCTCCATCGACGAGACGCACCACACTTCCAAGCTCGATGCTCCTTCGGGCACCGCGCTTACGCTCAAGGAGATTATTCAGTCGGTCAGGCCGGGCGTTGACGTTCCCATCGCATCGCACCGCATCGGTGATGCCAAGGGTGAGCACCTGCTGCGCGCTGTCAGCGAGTGTGACACGCTGGAACTGCGCCACGATGCTCACAGCCGGCGCGGCTTTGCGCTGGGCGCAGTCCGCGCCGCCGAGTGGCTCGGCGGCAAATCCGGGGCCTGGGACTTCCGCGAGATCTTCGACCAGCTATAAACGTCCCGTGGTTCCGGGCCTTGTGCAATTCTCTGAAGATTCTGTAAGCGGCGCCTGTATGTCTGACGATCAATCCGCGTAGGTCTCTTCACGCACCGGAACACGCGCGGCCGGCTTTGTGGGATAGTACGCGTTGCGTGTGTACTGGATGACCATGCGGTGGGTGTTGAAGAACGAACCGTTGAAGGCCAGCGTGGTGCGCATCAGGCGCGCCCACTTGTCCGGCTCATCGCGATAGAGCGGAACAATGGCGGCTTCCAGCTTGTTGTAGAGCGCGGATGCCTCTTCGGCGTCGTCGGCGCCGTCCTCGATGGCCCAGCCGGTGACGCCTTCAATACAGCCTTCGATCCACCATCCGTCGAGGACGGACAGACTGGGAACGCCGTTCAGAGCGGCTTTCATGCCACTGGTTCCGGAGGCTTCGTAGGGCCGCCGCGGCGTGTTTACCCAGACATCGACGCCTGCCGTCAGGAGAGCGCCGAGGTCCCAGGAATAATTTTCCAGGTAGACGACGCGCAGGACGTCGTCCGAGAGTCTGGCCGCATTGTCGATGACTTCACGAATGAGCGCCTTGCCGGGCTCGTCCTGGGGATGCGCCTTGCCGGCAAAGAGGATCTGCAGGCCGCCGGCTGCGGCCGCAATCTCCACCAGCCGCTCCGGATCGTTGAAGAGCAGGTTGGCGCGCTTGTAGGTGGCGACGCGGCGCGCAAAGCCCAGCGTGAGCACCTTGGGATTCAGTACCAAACCAGTGCGAGAGGCGACCTCAGCCAGCAACTCGCCTTTGGCGCGGGCGTGAGCCATCCGAATCCTGGCTTCAGGCAGGTCAATGGCGTTGCGCAGGCAAAGCGTGTCCTGCCGCCAGGCGGGAATGTGCTCGTCGAGCAATTGCTGGACCGGGTCGGAGATCCAGGTCGGCGCGTGTACGCCGTTGGTGATGGAGCCGATGGTGAACTCCGGAAACATCTCGCGCGAAACTTTGCCGTGCTGCATGGCTACGGCGTTGGCGTAGCGCGAGAAACGTAACGCCAGCAGAGTCATGTTCAGCAGGTTCTGCTGAAAACAGCCTAGCCGTTCAAGGCGCGCGGTGCGGTCGCCGCCCAGAATGCGGATGGCCTGCTCGGTGGAGAAGCGGTCGTGGCCGGCGGGAACCGGAGTATGGGTGGTAAAAACACACCTGCGGCGCACCTGCTCGATGTCGGCTTCGGTGGGAACGTCCAGCAACCCGCCGCCCAGCTGCTGCTCCAGCAGGGCCAGCGTCAACAGGGCGGCGTGGCCCTCATTCATGTGGTAGACATTCACGTGAAGGCCGAGCGCGGCGGCCATGCGCACGCCACCCATGCCCAGCACGATCTCCTGCTGCAGGCGGTAGTTGGTGTCGCCGCCGTAAAGATGGTCGGTCAGCCCGCGATCCCATCCAGAGTTCCCATCCAGATCAGTGTCGAGCAGGTAGATGGGCACTATATGGCCTGAGCGGCCTTCAAGGTCATAGCGCCATGCGCGCACGGTCACCACGCGGCCTTCCACAGTAACCGTGATGCGGGCGGGTTCTTCGGCGCAGAAATCGGCAGGATTCCACGGCTGGATATCCTCGCTCTGGGTTCCGGCGCTGTCCAGATGCTGGCTGAAATATCCCTTCCGGTGCAGAAGAGTGAAGGCCACCATCGGGACGCTCAGATCGGCAGCCGAACGCAGCGTGTCACCGGCTAGAACTCCCAGCCCGCCGGAGTAGGTGGGCATCTCCGGATGAATCGCAATCTCCATTGAGAAGTAGGCGATCTTGCCGGAGTTGGGGAAATCTACGTAAAAATTTGCCTTGGAAGAATTTGTCTGCATCGTTTCAATTTCTCCACACCGCCTGCGACCTCACAAACGGCATCGTGGGAATCGATATCCAATGGCGAGCGGCCGGGGATTCGGACTCTTTCACCCGGTCTTCATTGGGGAAAGACTTCAACCGATTTTACCAAGGAACGGTGTAATCGTTAATCAGGACTTGTTAAGACTCGCCAGATGTAGGAGATGCGCACTGCCGATGCCTGCGGCGGTCTCCGCAGTGCGCATTCTCTTGTCCCACGTTTTGAAAATCATTCGTGCCTTTTGATCCACTTCTTGATCAATCCAGGCGATGCGCTCCACCTGAGGCATGACAGACGTGGATCTGTGGAACAATCGCGGTTCTGGCGGCATAGCGGCTGCCCAATTCCCGGGCGAATGCCGGAGCGTCTTTTTGCTCGACCAGATTGATGGTGCATCCGCCAAAACCGCCGCCGGTGAGGCGGGCGCCGATGAGGCCGGGAAGGTCCTGGGCCAGCTCGACCATGATGTCGGCCTCCACGCAACTGCCTTCAAAGTCCTTGCTGTAGCTCCAGTGCGCCTCGGCCATCAGGCGGCCCACTTCGGCCATGTTGCCCTTGAGCAGGGCCTCG
>JAJZAL010000130.1 GCA_021799405.1 Acidobacteriota bacterium | reverse complement strand
ATCCGAGCGGAACAACAACATCGTACATCGCCTTGGTTCTCGATCCCAATTCAGCCTGGGAGCAGCCTCATCCCCGCCAGTGACGGGTCTGGACAAACACCTCCAAAATCCTGTACGCTTTTAATAAGTACACGAGGAGGGGGTATGCCTAGAGTAGCCGTGGACGACAACCCACGAATGAATCTTCGGCTGCGGCCAGAGCAAAAGGCTGCACTCGTACGTGCTGCGGCATTGAAGCACACGGACCTGACGGAGTTTGTTCTCCAGCCCGCTTTGCGGGAGGCAAAGGCAGTGATCGAGGAATCGGAACGTATCGTCCTGTCGGAGCGTGACAGCCTTATGGTGCTGAACCTTCTCGAGAACCCGCCTGCGCCGAATGCTAAGCTGCGTGCAGCCATTGCCGCAATGCCAAAGCCCTCGCGGAAATGGTGATGAGCATTCCCGCCTGGCACGAAGAGCCGATCTCGAAAATGCATGATCGGAAGTCTTTCAATTGCGGCGATCCGGCAATGAACGATTTCTTTGAACGTTACGCCCGCCAGAGCCATGAATCCGGCGCCGCAAAGACCTTTCTTGCAATTGATAGCGCAGACAACAAAAGCATTCTTGGTTTCTACAGCCTGGCTCCGGGCGCTCTGGCATACGCTGAAACGCCGGAGGCCATTCGCCGTGGCCTCGCCCGGCACGATGTGCCTGGGTTCCGGCTCGCGCGCATTGCTACAGACCTGCGTTGCCAGGGCCAAGGTGTCGGTGGCCAACTCCTCGCCGCCGCCGCGCGGCGCTGCCTGCGCGCAGCGGCTGAAGTCGGCGGCGTTGTGCTCATTATCGATGCGAAGAACGATCGCGCTGCCCGATGGTACGCCAGTTACGGTGCTGTGCCTTTGAACGACAAGCCTCTGACGCTCGTTATGTCCCTCGCCTCGTTTGCCGCCGACCTGAAGGCCGCAGGACAATTATGAGCGACAATCGAGCGGCTCATTGCACGGCTTCTCGGGAATCTTACATAGATCAATGTGCGCAGATTGATTCGATGATTGCCGCTGACTTCGCGAAACACCCGACCGGGAGTGCGACGGCTGGCGTCGTTCTTGGTAACCAACTCATCTGGACGAAGAGCTACGGCGATGCCGACATGGAGAAGCATGTACCTGCGGACAGAGAAACCATCTATCGCATCGGTTCCATCACCAAGATGTTTACCGCTGTGATGCTGGAGCAGTTGGTAGACGCCGGCAAGGTTCATTTCACCGATCCAGTGGACAGGTATTTTCCCGAGATCGACACGGTTCAGGGGAAATTTCCGTGGGCGCCTCCCGTAACGTTCTTTGAGCTGGCAACCCACACATCAGGGATGGGACGGGAGCCGGACAACACGGCCGAGTATGTGAAGGGCGCTGTGGCCGATTGGGAAAAGACTCTGATTGCGGCGCTTCCGCATACCCACTTCATCTTCGAGCCGGGTACGCATTTTTCGTATTCCAATATCGGATATGCCACGCTGGGCGCAGCTCTGGCTCGCGTGGCGGGTGAGCCGTATCTCGAATATGTCCCCAGGCACATCTTCACCCCGCTCGGCATGACACACAGCTCACTTGTTCTCACTCCGCAGATGGCGGCGCATTTGTCCAAAGGATATGTACTTGAGCGGGGCAAGGTCGACTCCGAGACACCGCTCAGGGAAAACGAGAATGGACGTGGCTACAAGGTCCCCAATGGGGCCATCTACACAACGGTCGGAGACATGGCGCACTTTGCGGCGTTCCTTATGGGAGACGGACCGGACAGCGAGCTGAAGAAGAGCACACTGGACGCCGATTTAACGCGGATGGCAATTCAGTCGAATTTCCAACTCGCTTCGGGCTACGGACTCGGAACTTTCGTGATACACCGCGATAAGTACACCGCCTTCGGACACGGGGGCGACGTGGCTGGATATCAGGCAGTGTTGTACATGAACCGAGATGCGAACGTGGGAGTGATTATGTTCGCGAACTCAATCGGGCTTGGCGCCGTGAATACAGATGGTCTCGCATTAAGGGCCCTCGACATTCTGTCGAAATAATGTGGGGTCCTACATCGCGGTGAGCGCGGCGTCCGCCATCATCGGCCAGGACCTCGGTCCGTCTTCATTCCGCACGCAGCGCCACGATGGGATCAACCCGTGCCGCGCGGCGGGCGGGGATGTAGGCCGCCAGCAGACCACTCGCGCAAAGCAGCGCGGCTGCAGCCGCCAGCGTCCGGCCGTCGTGTGCACTTACGCCGTAGAGATAGCTGCGCACAAATCGCGCAGTGAGCCACGCAAGCCCGCCACCTGCTGCCACGCCAATCAGCAGCATCGCGCCGGCCTGCCGCATTACCAGCCACAGAAGATTACCGCGCGGCGCGCCCAACGCGATGCGCACGCCCATCTCGCGCGTGCGTTGCGCCACGACCCAGGCAAGCAGTCCGTAGAGGCCGGCGATCGAAAGCAGCAATGCCGAGCCCCCGAAGATTTCGAGCAGATGAGCGGCCAGCCGCTGGCTGCCGTAGGAATCCTCCACTATCTGATTCATGGTGTCGAAAGTGGCGTGGGCAAACTCCGGATTTGCGTGGCGAAGAATCTGGCGCAATTCCGGAATCATGGCATCAGGTGCGCGCGCCGTCCGCAAGGCAAGGTCTATGGCAGTTGTGGACGGTTCATACTCGTAGCTCCCCGGCGAAATTTGGGGAAGGCAAACTTCGACCTCCGGCTGCGAGGGCTCGCCGATCTCGGCCTGGCGCTGGTTGTCAACGATTCCGACGACCACGAATGGGACATTCTTCTTGAGCCTGAAGTTGAACAGGTCTTTGCCGATGAGGGAAGCCGGATCATGCCTGTCGGGGGCGTAGAGGCTAGCAAAGGCCCGGTTGACCACTACCACGGGCTGCGAGTTTGCTGTGTCCTGCTTGTTGAAGAAGCGCCCGGCTAACATCTTGAAGCCGAAGGTCCGCTGAATGTCCGGACTGACCAGCTTGAGCACGGCAGCGATCCGCTTGCCATTTGCCGTCAATTGAAGGTGGATGTTGAATGTATGGCTGAGGGGGACAGTGGACATGAGTCCCGCGGCTTCAACGCCGTGCAAGTGCTGTACCCGGTCGAGCAGTGGTTGATAGAGGTTGACGACCAGGTTTTGGCCCGAATATTGGTAGGAAGGGATGGCGAGATGGGCAACCAGGATGTGGTCGGTGCGATAGCCCAACGGCACACGGCGCAGCGCGTAAACGGTGCGCAACAGCAGGCCGCAAGAGGCCAGCAGCGTGAGCGATAGCGCCACCTCAATCACAACCAGCGAGCTTCGCATGCGGTTATGGCGCCGCCCGCTTCCTGACTGTGGCCCTCCCTGCTTCAACGCCGGCTCAATGGGAGCACGAACCGCCAGGAACGCCGGCCACGCCGAAGAAGCCAGTGCGGTGAGAACCGTAAGGCCACACAACACCGCCAGAATTGTGACATTCACGTGCGTGGAAAGATCGACGTGGAGTTGGGCCGGTTTGACGCTTCGAACGAGGCGTACGGCGCTCAGCGCCAAGCCCGTTCCCAGCAGCGCGGCCGCGCCGCTCAAAACCAGGCCTTCCACCAGGAACTGCTGCACGATCCGTGAGCGGCTAGCGCCCAATGCGCCCCGCATGGCGATCTCCCGCTGCCGGGCTGCGCCGCGCGCCAACAGCAGACTGGTTGCGTTCACGCAGGCGATCAACCACAGAACACCGGCCGCTGCAAACAACGCCAGCAGCCCTTCCTTCAGGTTCGCGGCCACCAGTGAGCCGGCATAGGACTCGACCACCACATCAGAACGCTCCTTACGAAGACGCGGGGCGGTATAAGCAGGCGCGATGCGCCGTTGAATCGTACTCATTTCTGCCGCGGCGGTCTTGATGCTGGTGCTACGCCGAAGCCGTGCGACAACCGAATACGGTGCCCAAGCGCGCGTCGTGTCGCTATTGCTCAGCCCGATCGTGGTCCACACCTTTGGGGCAGAAGAAGCAAAGGCAAAAGAGGAATCGAACGGAAAGTCAAGGCCCGGCGGCATCACGCCAACCACGACATACGATTTTCTGTTGATGCGCACGCTTTTGCCCACAATCGCCCGGTCGGCGCCGTAGGCCTCTTTCCACGCGGCGTCGCTCAGAATGACCGTCCCCGCATTCTTGCCAGTCTCGGCTCCGACCGGCTCCTGTAAGAAATCTCGGCCCAGGGCAGGCTCGATGCCGAGCGTAGCAAACAGATTCGGGCTCACCGCCAGGCCGTCAACCTGCATGGTCCCGCTAGTTCCCTCCAGAAAATTCGGTCCACTCATCGGTTCCGAGAAGGCGACCTGGCTGAACGAGTGGTTCTGTAACCCCCACTGCTCAATATCGAGCCACGGCACGCCCCAATCCGGCTTTGCGTCCTTCGCGCCGCGTTCCCGGATCAGAACCAGCCGTCCCGCATCGCGAAAGGGCAGTGGCCGCAGCAGCACGTGGTCCACAACAGTGAACATCGCCGCCGCCGCGCCGATCCCCAACGCCAGCGTGCCAATCACCGTAACCGCAAACCCTGGCGAACGGCGCATCTGGCGGAATGCATAGCCCAGGTCCTGCAGCAGCCGTTCCGGCCAAAGCCATCCCCACGTCTGGCGCGTCACGTCTTCGATGAGCGGCACATTGCCCAGCTCGCGCAAGGCTGCCTGCCTGGCGGCCTGCTCGGATTCGCCGCGGTCTACGCGATCGGCGATGGCCATCTGCAGGTGGGCGTCGATTTCCTCCTGCAGCTCCGCTTTCCGCCGTCCGAATCTCCAGAACCGGCTCATGCCTCACCCTTCTTCGGCCCGCCACGCATCACCGCGCCAATCGCTTCGACCATCTGGTCCCACCGACTCGCCTCCGAGACCAACTGTTTCTTGCCGCTCGCCGTGATGCGATAGTAGCGGGCGCGCTGCTTGCTCTCTGTCTGTTTCCATTCGGAGCGCACCCAGCCTTGTCTCTCCAAACGATGCAACGCGGGGTAGAGTGACCCAGTTTTGACTTGAAGCACATCTCCGGAGTTCAGCCGTAGCGCCTGAACGATGCCGTAACCATGCTGCGGTCCCCACTGCAGTGTTTGCAGGATCAGCATGTCAAGGGTACCCTGCAGCAGCTCTACCCGGTTTTGATATTGCTGTGTGCGCGGTTTCATAGGACGTAGACACCCTACTGCTAAAACCGGTAGAAAGTCTACTCCCATTCAGATCAGCCGGAACACCTCGTAATCCGTCCGAGGGGAGACCCAGGATTCCAATCGAAGCGGCGTTTCCGGGTTTTCCGATGCAAATAACCAAGCGTTCTCCTGGCTTGGTACCAGCGTCATCCATTCACGCAACAATGCCGCAGTCGCTGGTGGCACTGCCACGATCCGTTTGGACGAGTCCGTCTTCGGAGCATCGATCTCTCCAGCATAGACACGCTGCTCAATGACAACGCGAGTAGTTTCCTGATCGTCAGAGTGCGGTACAGCGAGATTGCGGGACTCCAGTGGAGGGATGTGGGTCGGGAAAGCAGTTGCATCCACATAGAGCAGCGGTGGATTCGAGGCAACGTGGATGAGCCCAAGACGAAAGCATCCAAAGCTGCCGTTGCAATCTCCGACGTGTGCGCCGCTTACTTGGCAGCGTGGCGGCGGGAGACGAAGTGCGGCAAGGACACGGATTGGGTTTTTGCCAGTGACCGGAGCAAGAGCAAGACGCCACGGGCCGGAAACATGCTGGTCCGTAGCTATCTGTATCCGGCTGCGGTCAAGGCGGGGGTTCTCACGACCGCCAACATCATGGTGAAGAAGCTGGACAAGAAGACAGGAAAGGAGGTTGAGGTTGAAAAGGTCATCAGAGCCTGCAGCACAACCACAAGAGGGCGCGGAAGTTGAACGAAGAATGCTTGCCTATTTCGTGATGTTGATTGCCGCCGAAAGGCGAATATCGCTCGACGACGCGCCTATTGCAAAACGGTAGCGGCCGGGAACAACCTTGAATCCGTGCTGCACTATATCCCAATAGCCTAAGCTGCTCCTATCTACCGTCATCTGCACAGTGCGCGTTTCTCCCGGCGCCAGCGGCACGCGGGCAAAGGCTTTCAGTTCGCGGACAGGACGCCTTACAGGAGATGGTGGCGGCGCCACGTAAAGCTGCACGATCTCCGCGCCACTGCGCGTCGATGTGTTGGTCACCCGCAGAGAAACCTGCACGGCATCGCCTTCCCGGGCAACCCGCAGGTGGCTGTATCGAAATGTAGAGTAGCTGAGTCCGTAGCCGAACGGAAACTCCGGTTGGACATGGTAAGTATCGTAGTATCGATAGCCAACAAAGACACCCTCTTTAAAGTTGACGTTCTTCAGATCCTGCGTGCCAATCGCACGTGAGGGTGCGTCCTGCAGGCGCTTCGGCCAGGAAAAGCTGAGCTTGCCTGAAGGGTTTACTTTGCCGAACAGCGCTTCTGCAATAGCAGTGCCGCCTTCCATGCCTGGATAGAAGGCATCCAGAACCGCAGGCACACTGCTGAGCCAATCCATGGTGAACGGCGATCCATGGACAAGCACGACCACGGTCTTCGGATTGTAGGCGCGCAGCCGCTCAATAATGGCTTGCTGAGCAGCGGGGAAATCCATGTTCAGGCGGTCTTCTCCCTCGGTATCGAGGGCATTGTCCCAACCCCCGACGAAAATGACAGCATCCGCCGCACGCAGCTTGCCGGCGATGGCACCCAGCACCTTGTCGGCCTGATCCTTGGCTGCTGGATGCGCCCACTCCAGACGAATCGAGGCGTCATCCTGAAATTGGTGGTTGTAACTGACGCGGATCGGGTAGACCTGGCCCGCCTTCAGGTAGACGGTCGCTGTCTGGCTTTGAACCGTACCCTTACTGCTGACATAGATCACAGGCAGGTGATTGACGCGCAGCCGCGATTCGCCCTCGGCAGACAAGCGGAAGGTATAGTAGCCTGTCTGGTCGGGAATGAGCCTTCCCTCGTAGTTGGCGTGAAACCTTTCGGAATGAAGAGTCGCGGGATCCGGCGAGCGCATCTCCCAGGCGAAATCGAGCGTCGGCTCAACGCGCTCAAGGGCCGGAGCGGCATCTCCGTTATTGAAATACTGCGCGGCAAGGCCTCGCTTGCCATGCACCGGCTGCCAATTCTGCGGGCCGATCGGCTCAAATACTCCAGCCTCTGGAATATTGAGGTACTCAACCTGCACCTTGTTTGCCAGCAGCTTCTGGATACCTTCTAGCGGCGTGATCTCGAACGGAGGTCCGACACCCGAACTTCCCCCGATGCCCGCACCGCATTGATGACGCGTAGCGTTGGGACCGAGTACGACAATGCGCCGTAGTCGATGCATATCAAGGGGCAGAAGATGGTTGTCATTCTTGAGCAGCACAAGGCTTTCTTCCGCGGCGCGAAGGGCGACGGCGTGCGACTCCGGCGTGTTGGCGGCTCCGCCGGTATGGGGATCAAAACCGCTGAGTAAACCGACAAAGTCCATCACTCGCAAAACGCGTCTGACTTTGTCATCGACGTTCGGTTCCGGAACGATCCCCTTTTCCACGGCTTCCATCAGGGGCTTGCCAAATGGCGTGGTATTCCAGTTGCCCCACGGCATACCCACATCGAGGCCAGCTTCTGCCGCTTCCACTGTGTTGCGTGCCTGGTTGCCGTCACTGCGCACCAAGCCCCGGAATCCCCAATCCTGTTTCAGGACCGTAGTGATCAGGAATTTGCTAGTAGCTGCGTATTGGCCATTCACACCATTGGCCGCGGTCATCACCGCCCATGCGCCGCCTTGCTGCACGGCTGTCTTGAAGGCAGGGAAATAGATTTCGTGCAGCGTCCGCTCATCAATGTTGGACATGTACCAGTTGCGGTTCTCTTCGCGGTTATTGGCAGTGAAATGCTTTACACAGGCAGCCACCCTCTGGCTTTGAATGCCGCGGATGATCGCCACGCCAAGCTGCCCGCTCAGGTAAGGATCTTCCGACAAATATTCGAAAAAACGGCCATCCAGAGGATCACGCTCGATATTAATGGCCGGCGCGGAAAGAATTGTCACTCCGGCGGCGCGCGCCTCTTTGCCCATAATCACGCCGACACTGTTGAAAAGGCCGTTGTCCCAGCTTGCCGCCATGCCCACGCCCGAAGGAAAAGAAGTGTCTTGTGCAGCAACCACGCCACGTGGCCCGTCGCTGCCGCGCATCGACGGAATTCCCAGGCGCGGTACACCGGGAAACTGCACAATCCCAGCCTGTGTCCCTCCAAAGCACATGCGGACCTTTTCCTCCAAGGTCATCTTGCGGATGAGATCGTCAATGCGTTGCTCGGAAACCGGAAGTTTTTGGGAAGTCGTCTTTGAGGAAGAACGCTGCGGACGGGCATGCAGCGGCAAACCGAATACAAGAAGCAGCGCAAGCGTGCTGGTACAGATTGCATGTTTCTTCCTGCGTGTGGCGAGTTCCTTCCCTCCGCTGTCAGTGATTTGCCTAAAAGCAGAGTTTTCAAATAAGACATAATTTTTCATAGAAAAGAAAATCGTAGTTGGAATGTTTGTGCAGTGTCAAGGACGCAACAGCAGGACTTTCCCCATTTCCCTCTGTTAGTTTTTGGATAATTTACTCCAAACAAACGACTTGCTGGCTTTAATAGGTGTGCAGGCCAGAATTTCAAACGTATTGCCGAAAGTACAAGGAAATCTGGCCTTCGGCAGCGCACGACACCGTGCAATCACTCGCTCCGCAGCGCATTCAACCGCATATTTCCTGCACTTTTTGTTCCTTTGGCATCCGCGAAAGAGCAGTGCCGTGCTCGGACTGGCCTGCAAATAGCAGCTGACCCGACCGTTGCCGCCAAAAAAATGGGGAAAGTCCTGCGTAACAGAGGCATCACGACCGTATTGAGCCATCTGTATTTTCTTCTTTTTCTTCATGTAGATATGAGTTCATTTGCAGAAGCAAAATAGTCTTTTAAAAAATCCTTGACAACGCTGTCCAATCCAAATTACAAGAGATTGCGATAGATTGCCATCCGGAAATAATTCCCATTCGGATTTCCTGTCAGGCAAGAACTGCAAGTGGGCCTCTGAGAAGTCTGCATTGAAAAACTTAGCCTCGTTGCTCTGGCTAGCCGCCAGGTTCTGCGGACATCTGCTCCAGCCGTGCTCTGCGAAGCCAGTGTGACGCTGTGTTGAGAATCCGCGATCGGAGCCGCTTGGCGTGCAGATCTGCGGAGAAGTGATAACGAATAAGAACGAAGGCGAGCGAATTCGCAAGAAGTTGGAAATTCTGCTGCCGGAAGGTGCCTTGATGCAAAATCTCACACACAACGAATCGCGCAACCTGCCTTGCGCTACGCATCTTTTGTTGAAAGCGGCGATGGCTGTATTCAGCGGTGCGCCGTGCTCCAGAGACATGGTCGGCGGCGTATTGCCATCTTCGAGCCATGGAAAGTTCCTTTACCGCAGCTCATTGCGCATGCTGTCGGGACTGGCGCTTGTTCTATGTATCAGCGTGCTTTCTCACCCTCTGCATGCCCAGGAGTTCCGCGCGAGCATCGCAGGCCAAGTGACGGACTCTTCCGGATCGGCATTACCAGGTGCCCGGATCACCGCAGTCAACGTGGATACGCACGTGGCTTACTCGGCTAAGTCTGATGGCAAGGGCTATTATTCGGTGTTATATCTGCTGCCTGGCACCTACACGGTTACAGTTGAGGCCACGCATTTTCAGAAAATGGTGTACAACGACGAGGTTTTGGAATCGGCGCAGAAGCTGGGGCTCAATGTGAGCCTCAAGCCGGGCGGCGAAACGCAGAAAATTGTCGTAACTGCCAACCCATTGGATCTGGATACGGTTTCGGGATCGACGGGAGGCGTGATTGACCAGTACAAGGTGCAAAATATGCCCTCCACTGGCCTGCAGGTGTTCGATGATGTGTCGTTCACCGAGGGGATTCGGGCGGCCAGCGCCAATACCTTTAGCTATACGCTCCGCAACAACTCCAACACTTACGCAGTCGCAGGGTCGCAACTCGACGAAAACGCGTTCTATGTCAACGGGGCGCCGATGAGTGACATCAACGATGGAGGCACCTGGTATTTTGTCCCAAACCAAGAGGCGACTTCGCAGGTGCAGGCTGGGGTGATGCCCTATGATGCGCAGTACGGGCGAACCGGCGGCGGCGTCTTCAGTGTGAACATCAAGAACGGAACCAATACGCTTCATGGATCGGTTTACGACTATTACGGCAATAGTTTTATCGACGCCAATACATGGTCGAATGACCGCAACCACGTTCAGAAGCCGCTCAATATTCATAATACTTTTGGCGCTGATGCCGGCGGGCCGATCCGCAGGGGTAAAACATTCTTCTTTGGTTCGTACGAAGGATTCCGCCAGGATGAGCCCACGGTAATCCAAGAGTCCGTACCCGCCCCGGCGTGGAGGACGGGAGATTTTTCGGGATCTCCTTACAAGATTTTTGATCCCTTGAGCACGCGCTGTGTGAAAAAGACTAGTTCGGGCTGTGCTGCGTATCGCCGGACTGAATTCCCGAATGATACAATTCCGGTGGCCGATTTGAGCCCGATTGGAAAGGCGCTGGTTGCCTTGTATCCCCAGCCGACCGATCCCACGGCATACGTATCCAATTACACGGTGAAACGGCAGACCAACTACTCCTATGACCAGTACATTGGCCGGATTGACCAGAACTTCACAAACAACACCCGCATGTATCTGCTGACCACGCTGCAGAACGACGGATTCATTAACGCGGTCAACGCATTTACCACTGCCGGTTCTGCGGGAATTACCAATCCAGTCAGGGACTACAACATCATTACGGACTTGACGCATCTCTTCTCCCCATTCCTGGTGGGAGACCTGAAGGCATCGTATGGGCACTATGAAGCAATCACCATCGGTAACTCGTTCCAGAACAATGTACTGTCCAGCGTCTTTGGGTTCAATATGCCGGCGGTGGGCAACACTTCGCACCAGAACGTTGTTCCGAATACGACCGTTGCCGGCATGGCAGCTCTCTTTAACAATAGCGACAGCGGAGGCGCGGCCGTCGACGCCGACTTTTCCGGCAGCATAACGCAGGTGGTTGGTCATCACAACCTGCACTATGGGTTCGAGTTTACGGATACACAGTCAGCTCCAGTAGGCATTCCAGGAAACCCCAACGGAGACTTTACTTTTGATTCCACCTTTACCCGCGTAAATCCGCTCGCGGCCAATGCCGGCTCCGGGAACGAAGTAGCCGATTTGCTCATGGGCTATCCGACGGTTGGAAGCGTTACCTGGGGATCGAATGTATTCAAGGTCTTTCACTATTACGGGGCGTATCTGCAGGATGACTACCAGGTGCTGCCCACCCTGACTTTGAATCTAGGCTTGCGCTGGGATGTAAATAGTTCAGTGAGCGATCGCCAAAACCGCATGAATGCCGGTTTCTGTCTTACCTGTGTCAATCCTTACTCGAGCCAGGTGAACGTCGCTTCGGCCCCCGGCTTGCAGGGGCCCCTGTTGGGCGGCTGGCAATTCGCAGGTGTAAATGGTATGCCGAGCGCTCCCTTCAAGGTCTATTGGAATGACTGGCAACCAAGGGTCGGATTCGCTTGGGCAGTACTTCCCAATACTGTGGTCCGCGGAGGATATGGGATTTACGACACCATCCCATATGCAAGCGTGAATCAGGTAGGCTTCAGCCAGACAACCTCGTTTATTGGGTCGCTTGACGGCCGACTCACGCCGGATAGCTACTTTAACTCCGGAACGCCTTATCCCAGTGGAGTCATCGCGCCGACAGGGGCATCCGCGGGCCTGGCAACCGACGTAGGCAATGGCGTCGGCTTCCAGAACCTGAACCGCCGTATCCGCATGACGCAGCACTGGTCCTTTGGCATTCAGCAACGGATGCCGGCTGCGACCTTGCTGGATATCGAATACCTGGGCTCGGTGGTCCACAATATCCCGGTCGCTACTTCTTTGGGCGTAGTTTCGACATCGCAGCAGGAGGCATGTCTGGCAGGAGGCGATGTGTGCAACAACAACGTCGCGAATCCCTTTTACGGGGTTCTGGCGTCGAATACCCCGCTCGGTGCCTCGACAACTATTCCTGCATGGGAGTTGATGCGCGCCTACCCTCTCTTCAACGGTGTTGTTCAAGATGCTGTTCCTTCGGGTGACTCGCACTTTAATTCATTCAATGTGCGCGTAGAGCGCAAGTTGCAGAACCTGGACTTTGTCTTCAACTATGCTTATGCAAACTGGATGGATATTGACAGTTATCTGAACAACGGGAGTTTCCGCGACGCCAAGCTGTGGAAAGGGCTCGATCCCAACGATCAAAGAAACTATCTGGACGCCAACCTGGTCTATCCCCTTCCTAGCACCAGAAAGAGAGGGATCCTAGGCGCGTTGGCGAATGGCTGGCTCTTCGACTCCACGGTCATGTGGGGCACGGGACACCCGCTGGCGCTTCCGTCGGCAAACCTGACAGGTGCGCCTGGCTGCACCAGCTACGCTCCTCAGGGCGGCCAGACACGCGAGCACTGGTTCAACAACAACGAGAGTTGCTGGACCCAACTGGTTCCCTGGCAACCGCGAACTACACCACTCTATGTCGGGTTCATACGAGAACCTGGATTCACCCTTTGGAATCCCGCCTTTCACAAGCAATTTCCGCTGCACCGCGAGGGCACGTATGCGATCTTCCGCATGGAGGCCGTTAACGGCGCAAACCACCCAACGTTTGGTCCGGCCAGCCTGGCCATTAATACGCCCGCGCTCTACAGGCCAACCACAAATTGGACTGGCTTTGGAACACTTCCCAACGCAGCGGCACGCAATCAGCGCCAATTTCTGACATCGCTGAAGGTCGTCTTCTAGAATGCAGTGTTGCTTGAGAATACAACTCAGAGATAGTCTCTGAAGACATCAACTCAGCAGAACCTATCACCAGAACGATGCGCGGCCTTTCAACCTGAATACCGTGCCGAAAGGCCGCAGTCATTAACTCAAAAGCAATTGGCTGCACACTGAGTAGAGAACCGCTCATTGGGCAGCCGCCTGCTCCTCGTTCAAGATGGCTTCAGCGAAGACTATCCTTTGTTCGCAGTCACCTGCCTCCTCAATCTTTCAACGGCATTTCGTGCGCATCGCGAACGATTACGCCCGTATGGCAATTGATCCTCGCCTTCATGCGTCAGAGATCATCCGAGGTATGCTGCTTCTGCCTCCGACGTCTCTCGTGTGTCTGATGTGCCGGGCATCGCCAATATGGAACCGTAAAGACATCATAGTCTGCGGTGGTTCAGACACATTCTCCATATGAGTCAGCTTCCCTGGGAAGGCGCATCGCGCGCAAGTGGAGGGCGATTCATCGCAAGCCATCCACAAGTCGAATCAAAGACAGGCGCGTTAGAGGCTGCGCCGTTGGAATGAATGCTCAATGATACGAGTCGCCGAAAACAGCACACGAGGTGGAATGAATCGCAGGGCTTTCCTTAGCATTGGTTCAATGTCCCTACTTGCCGGCCAGGCGGTGCCGGCACTCGCAGCTTCCCGGAAACTTCTTCCGGCGAATGTTATGAATGGCGCGGATCCTGCCCTGTCTGCGTTTCTTGAGAATGACCACCTGCGCATCGGCATTAACCTCGATTCTGGTGGAGCGATTTTCTATTTTTCGCGCAGGGATCCTGAGCGCAATCTGTTGAATTATCACGATACGGGCCGTTTCATTCAGCAGTCCTACTACGGGGACAAGGATGGTTCCCGGTGGTGTGGCCACCCTTGGCGCTGGAATCCAATTCAGGGAGGAGGGTGCAATGGAGAAAGAGCCAGGGTTTTGGATTCGCGCATCACATCTGCCGAGATGTATGTCAAAACTGAACCAAAGCTTTGGGCGACCGGTGCAGACGTACCGCAGGCAAGCATGGAAGAGTGGATCAGCTTGCACGGGGAGACGGCTCACATCCATTTCAAATTCACGTATCACGGTACTAAGAATAATGAAGCCACAACGCAGGAACTTCCGGCCATATTTGCCGACTATCAGTTATCGAACCTCGTATGTTATGCAGGAGCTAAACCCTGGACGAATGCCCAACTGACACGCGTAGAGCCCGGTTGGCCGAACAAGTACGTGAATGCCAATGAAAATTGGGCTGCCTTTGTCGACGAACATGACTGGGGACTAGGTGTTTATTTTCCGGGAACGAGTACAATAACGACCTATCGCTACAGGCCAACGAGGAATCTGACAACCGGGCCACAAGGGAATGCCTGCTCCTATCTGGCGCCTACGCGAAGGCTCGTCATCGTGCCCGGGTTTACCTGCGAGTATGACATTGAGTTGATGATCGGAAGGGTTTCAGAAATCCGCAGAACATTCTACAAACTCCACAGCAGCAGATTCCCAGAGCATACTGCGAATCAGCAGTACGTTCAGCGACAGCTGTAGCTGAGGTTCGGTCGCTGGGGAAAGCGTGGATGCAGGGCAAGGGCAAGAATCTGGGCCGGGCGTATCTGATCGGCAAGCTACGCGAGCGGGGCCTTTCGCGGCGCGGGGCGAAGCAGGTGCTGG
>JAJZAL010000424.1 GCA_021799405.1 Acidobacteriota bacterium | reverse complement strand
TCATGCCATGCTGGCGCCATTTGCAGGCCTGACGGTGGTTCGTTTCTAGTCAAGGCCTTAACACCAAAGGTTGCAGGACGTGACCAGGCAGAACGCCGCTATCTGATTTTCAATCTGTTCCTGATAAGAGAAGCCCCGGAATCATCCGCGCCCGGCCGTTCAGACGAATGCACCATCCTCTACAATCAATAGAAAGTTACTGGGGCAGGATCCGCCGTTGAACTTGAGGACATAACATGGCGACCATTTACGATGTGGCAAGAGCCGCGCAGGTGTCCATTGCGGCAGTGTCTTTGGTCATGAACAATCCAAAGACACCCAGGGTAGGCGCTCGAAAAAGAGAGCAGATTCTGGAAGTTGCGGCCAAGCTTGGATACGCTCCCAGTGGGCTGGCGCAGGCGCTCAGCCGCGGCTCCGCCAGGATTCTCGGACTCGTCGTTCCGATGAGAGATCCAATTTTCTTCAACAATTTCATCGCGGCAGTCCTTTCCGGCATTCAGAGCTGCGTCATGGAGCACGGCTACCACCTGATGATTTATTCGCACAGCACGATGAGCGGCAGGATCACGAAGGGCGAATTGACACAGAGCCGTTTTGTCGATGGAGTCATCGTGTTGAACACCAGGCTCTGTTCTCTCCAGGATATGAAGGAAAGCATCAGCGATCTCAACGAGGCGCGCATTCCATTTGTGATGACCAACTGCTACGCCGGAGAGGACAAGATCAACTATGTTGGAGTGGATGATTTTGAATTGGGACGGCGCGGCGCGGAATACCTTGCTGATAAGGGCCATTCAAGGATTGCGCTGATCTGCGGCGCTGCGAAAAGCCCCATGACGCCGCAGATTCTCTCCGGCTTTAAATCCGGTCTTTCCAATGTTGGCAGGCGGTTTGACTCCAAACTCTACTTTCCAAGCGAGTACAACCCGGCGGTAATTCACGACAAAATCATCTCCTGGTTTTCGCACCCGAACCCTCCTACCGCCATTTACTGCGCGGACGGCCAGATGGTTCCTGATGTATATCGGACGGTTGAAGAGTTGCGCCTGCGGATACCAGAAGATGTGAGCGTTCTCGGCAGAGAGTATGGCACGGCCGATACGTCTCTCAAACCGCAGTTAACCACGTTTGCCATTCAGCCATTTGAGATGGGAAAGAAGGCTGCGGAGTTGCTGATCGAGAAGGTGCAGACGCGATCCGCAAAAGTTCGCCGGATCTACCTGGATGCGCCGCTAATCATGCGGGATTCCGCATGAACCATTCCCGGCGGACCCGAAGCTCAAGAGTTGCAGGTCAACGAGGAGCAGATAACTCGCTATCCTAGTGACGATCCGGCGAACTATTGGTTCAGCTTACAACTGTAGCAGGATCGCGAGGCGAGAGTTCATTCGGATCATTGACCCTCGCTCCCCGTGGAGCGGGAACGGGGCCGCGCAACAAAGGATCATTTGTCGCGCGCATCCAGGTATCGAGACGCTTCCTCATTGCATCGAGTGTCGAGCGATGGTTCGGGTCCGTTGCCAGATTATTCCGTTCATTGGGATCGAAGAGCAAGTCGTATAGAGCCTCTGGAGCAACATACTGCTTGGCCCAACCGTTTTCCACCCAATAGGTCTTCGTCGGGCCATCATCGCAGTTTGGCAGGACCGGGTGAATGCGCCCATCGTAACGGCGGATGTACTTCCACCGCTTCGTTCGCACGGCCCGCTTGGGCTCATACGACGCGTGATAGTTGACTTCAGAGAAGATGGCTTCGTTGATCTCCTGAGTTTCCCCGCGCAGCACAGGCATAAAAGACCGGCCCTGGAGCCATGCGGGAGGCGCGATGTTGAGCAGTTCGCAAAGGGTGGGATACAAGTCAAGATGGGAGATCATGGCGTCACACACTTTGCCTCCCGTAAACCCTCCAGGGCCGCGCATAATCCAATGGACCCCCATCCCGCCGTCGTAGAGGTTGCATTTCATCTCTGGCCAGGCAATGCCATGATCGGTGGTTGATATGACAAGCGTGTTTTCCGCCAAACCCGCGGCCTCAAGGGCCCCCAGCACTTCCCCCACGCCCCAATCAAGCGTCCTCACTGTCTCATGAAAATCAGCCATATCCCGCCGGCTGGGCGGCACATCTGGAATAGGCTTGGGAGGCTCCATATAACGCACGTCGTCTTCAGGCGCGGCCACGTGGTAAGGCCGGTGAGTCTCAAAGAAACCCACGGTAAGCCAGAAGGGCTGCTTGGGGCGGCTTTGTAAAAAGCGAACGGCGCGCGGTGCAACCCCAGCAACCCGATTCCCGGGCTGAATGGGAGATTCGACGTAATCGTATCCAATGGTGTGCGGATCTTGGGCGATGTGCTGCAAGCCAATCAGCGCTGAGTAGTATCCCGCCTCCCGTCGTAGAGTGCGGACGATATGGTGCTGGTAACCTTCGGGCGTCATGGAAAATCCGCGGTTGACGAGGCCCAGCATGCCGTTACTGTGCGGGCACTCGCCAGTCAAGAGACTTGCCCGGCTCGGGGAACACGTGGGAGCAGCATTAAATGCCTCCCGGAAAAGGACACCCTCTTCTGCAAGCCGTTGGAGATTTGGCGTCGGAACCGAGTAACCATAAGGGCTGGTAAGTCGGCCGGTGTCATGCGAATGGATATAAATGATGTTGGGACGCGGGGATGTCGTCGGAAGTCCACTGGCTGATGTACCAGACCCCAGAACGGCCCCAACCGCACCAGCCACCGAGGCTTTGAGAAAGTCTCTCCTATCTGAAACGCCACTGAAGTTGGATTTAGGATCACTTTGGGATTTCACCGAATAACCTCCTCTTGCGCATCTCACACGAGACGGCTGGTGCTGGGCAAAGCGCTGCTTATTGTATTTTCCAGGCCTTTCATTGAAAGGCCACCGACTAGGTTAATACCGTTCGCTTAACACTCTAATGCATTTTGAGCACTGTACGATCACGGCCTGCAAGGCAGCCGGAACAAAGATAGGCAACTTCATCAGCTTCTTCGGAGGGGATGAATGGGCTTCCAACTCGGACACGGCTGAAAGC
>JAJZAL010000129.1 GCA_021799405.1 Acidobacteriota bacterium | reverse complement strand
GTTGGCGCCTACCACGCAGTTGCGACCAAGAGTCAACTCCCCCTTCTCGCAGATGATGGCTGCGTGTTGGCCAATCCAACTGCCCTGACCAATACGAATCCGCCCGCCTTCGCTCATCCCCTGCTCCTGGATCGGAATGGAAACATCTGCGTAAACGTGGCTATTGTCCTGGATAAACACCGACGCCGACAGCATCACCCCACGCTCGATGTGAATAAGATTTCTTGCGGCTATGTGTGAACGCCGGGCGATGATGCAATCGTCTTCGATGATGAGCGTGGGGTCCGTCCCTCCGGCCTCTGACGCCTGCGCGTGTAGAACAACATCCTTCTGGACAGTGATGAAATTCCCTAGCCGGATCCGTTCAGGGTTCAGAAAATCGCAGCTATAGTGGAAGAAAACGTCGTGACCCAAAGATGCGAAGGGATACACCGCACGCACCCACAAGCTGTACAACAGGGTCAGAAGGCGGGGGATCAGCCAAAACGGATCGTAGAATCTTTTTGACAGATGGTGAAATCCTCTTGCAATCCAGCTTGGCCGAATTGCATCCGACTTCGTCACCGTCTTACGAGACAGAAAGGACATTTCCCCCTCCACCCGCACATCATGTTGAGATTTCACGCACAGATCTCCAGGATTTCGAGCACTCGCTCCTGTGAAGAAGACGGTATGAAGCGCCACACCCTCGGAACTTCAGGCACTTTGCCTCGTTGGTAAATCTCATGTCAAGAACCACCGGACGTTCGTTAAGGCGTCGTGAAGGGTAGGCGTACCCGGGGCGAAGAGGGCCAACCTAATACCTTGCGGCCTTCTGTCAGAGCTATGCGGAGATGGATGCGTAATTGTCAAATTGGTGAACTCGTTCACCCATGCGAAAGATTGGTTCCAGCTCGGCCGCGTCCACCTCAATGGCAAAGCTTTGCATGATCTGGTCAAGGCTTAACACGATGCGAAGGTTGTTCTTCTTGCGGACGATGATGCCTTCAAGTCCGGCGAGTACGCCGGACGCGACTCGGGCAATCTCACCGACTTTCAGGTATGGGTGAGGCTCCACCTTGCGGTCATGCATTCCGCTGCGCAGGACTTCAATCTCTTGCCCCGGAAGCTCCCACCCCCTGTTTGCGGAACCGACGATTGCATAGACACCCGGCGTCCCGAGAACGATTGCACGCTTCTCACGCGGGATGTGAACAAAGACGTAATTTGGAAACAGTGGCAGGTCCACAAGCTCCGGCTTACGCTTTTTCCAATTGCGGCGGGACCAGTACAAGGGAAGGAAGGACTCAACGCCGCGCTCGCAGAGTTGTTCGTGAACTCGTTTCTCGTGATGCGTTGCCGTGTATGCCGCATACCACCGCGTTGCCGGCTGCGAATCATCGCGCGCCGTCGCCTTCACGTCCTGGCAGCATTCGGGCATAGCTTCGCCCTCCTCAGTCGGAAACCCTGTTTTCCACAGGGTGAATTAGAAACTGTTCTTCCGCGCGCCACGAAGCGCGTCGGACAAAATATTTTTGGTCGAAGCCTTGGCGCTGTCTTTGGCCGGCTGCTCTGATCCGTCCATGGGTTCCTGATAGAACTGTACTGAAGCAGCAAATCTCGTCAGTCCCTGGTCCAGACCCGTTGCCTCGCCTTCGACACGCGCAACAACGCCTTCACCGTTTAACTTCATTCGGTATCCATTGCCTTCAATCCGCGGCAAAAAGACCATCATTTGGATTGGGGTACCAACGGCTGGACATTCACTCGCCTCAATCAATACACCGGAGTTACTAATATTCCGTGTAACTCCCAAGCCTGACTGTACGACTCCTTGCCCAAGCGGCCACCAGAATGCAACTGGTGCGGCGCATTCAAATCGCTTTGTGCGTTGCATCAACATGGTCGTCATCGTCCCGACAGTGCGGCGGAGTCCTATTATTTCGGATCGATTGAACAGAGCATGAGAATAGAGCGACAAGGCTTATGGTTCAAGAGAAGGAATATACCCGGTACATCTGTACCAGATCGGACACCGGAGAGATGGTACATTCGTCTCTGCCGCGGAGGAGACCCGCGTACCGCGGCAGGGTCATCGCCCTGATGATCTGATTGACTGACCGCGTGGAAGCAGCCCGTGTCGATCCTACACACCACCAAACACGGAAAAGAATACGCCGCACAGCAGCAATAATGGCAGTACCGCGCGCTGCTGGAACGCGCGAGGGGGGCGTCACTCATCGTCACCGGGTACTGCTCGTTTCGTTGTGACCCGGCTATGGTCTGCTATTGGACGGTCGAATGGGGTTCGAAGCTAGGCAAATTCGTCTTCACGTCTACATTGCCGTCGTCTGCTGATGAGGGGACGACTCGCCTGGTAGATGTCGCAGCATAGAGTGCAAGCTCGACGCGCGTGGAAATTCCGAGCTTATCGAAGATTCGAAACAGGTAATTTCTAATCGTATGCTCGCTCAGATGCAAGCTTTGAGCGATCTGTCGATTTGTCAAGGACTGCGCCACAAGGTGAACGATCTCCTCTTCGCGCCTGGTCAGCAACTGGGCCCCCTTCGCGTCGACGATCCGAGGAGGCGCGGATTGGGAAAAGGCTTGCAGGACTTGCAACAGCTCTGCGCTGCTGGCCCAGATCTGACCGTCATGGACCTGCTCCACGCATCGATAGAGCTTTTCAATTCCGTCTTTCCTGAGACAAAAGAATCCTCGGGCGCCGGCACGAAACACAGATACGGCGAGCGGGGCTTCAGTGCCCTCGGAGAGAATCACTCCCTTGACGCTTGGACAAACCTCCCGCATCTGTTGAAGCGCCAGAATGCCATGTAGCGGGCCATTCTCCAGGGCCGTGCTAATCAGCGCTACATCTACCGGCGCCGCACAGACAGCTTCGAGCACGGTCTTCACGCTCGCGGCACAAGCAACGACGCAAAATCCCGCATGTTGATTGAGCACCTGGGAGAATAGTTCGGAATCCATTTTCCGCTCGCAGGCTACGAGAATAGAGATTGGCCGCTGCCCTGGTCGCATAGCTCCTTCCTTGCAAGAGTATGCTCCTGCGCAAAACTCCATCCGGAGATTAGAATTGGCGAACATCGCAGAGCCGTGTCTCATCATGGCTCGCCGCTTCGCCCTCCGAAGGTTCCGCCGATGACCCAAAAAGTTTTTAGAGTATAAGCCAGAAATAGGGAACGTCAAGCATGCAAATAGTAACCGGAAGGAATGCATAAAAGTAATGATGGGCATATTACCGTCCTGTATCCCCAGTGAAAAGCTACACTTCGAGAACGTCCTGTGCACAGTCTTCCTCCGCCTCTGCAGGTTCCCTTCAGAACCGTTTACAATTCATTTCAGAGGTCGTTGCCAGTGCGCATGACTCTTCCCCGGCTTTTGTTTTTGGGCGTTCTTGCAGCTACATGTAAAAATTCCGCCCGGAGCCAAGAGCAGCCAAAAGATCAGTACTCCCCCTCGCTACGCGGAACTTCGGCAGCAGCCCTTGCGCACGGACGGCAGGGAACTGCATCGCAGGCGCAACATTCTGCGCCGCCTGGGCAAGACGGCACGCAGGAAACTGACGCCCCGCCATTCGGAACCATTAGCGGAACAATTTTAGATATGAACGGCAATCCGATCCCTGGAGCGCCGGTTGTCCTGCAAGGGCCCGATCCGGGCGATCAGCAGACCGCGATGGCAGATAAAAACGGTTCCTATGAATTCCAGAATGTTTCACCCGGAAGGCCTTATCATGTGATCGTCACGGTCGAGGGTTTTCGCAAATGGACATCGCCAGCCGTTATTCTTAATCCGGGTCAGTTTCAAATTCTGCCGGGCAGTCAACTGCAACTTGAAGAAGTGGTGACCACGGTGACCGTGACTCCGAAAACAGAAGCGGAGATCGCGACCGAACAGGTCAACATTGAGGAGAGGCAGCGGGTTCTGGGGATTGTTCCAAACTTCTTCGAGTCCTTTGAACCGCATCCTTCCCCGCTTTCCACGAAACTGAAGTACAGTCTTTCCTTCAGGGTAGTCACAGATCCTTTTACCATCGCCAGTATGGCTATTTTGGCGGCGCCACTTCAGGCGCAGGGCACTCCCAGATACGGAGATGGCATGAAGGGGTTCGGTCAGCGGATGGGCGCCAGCTATGCAAACCAGTTCACAGACATCATGATTGGCGGGGCCATCCTGCCATCGCTTCTGCATCAGGATCCCCGCTACTACTATCAGGGAACCGGCAGCGCGAAGTCGCGTGCGCTTCATGCGATCTCCAATCCATTCATCACGATGGGAGACGATGGTCACCTGCAGTTCAACGCATCAAGTCTTGGAGGCGATCTAGCCTCAGCGGCCATCTCAAATACCTACTATCCAGAATCGAGCGAGGGCACAGGTTTGATCTTTGAGAATTTCTCCATCAACGTCGGTGTGCACATGGCTGTTCGTTTGCTTCAGGAATTCGCTTTTCATCCCCGGCGATAAGCGCTGCCGGCAGGAAGCGGAAATCCAATGAGCCGGCAATTTCAAGTACGCTGCCAACCAGGTGAGGAAACATGACCCCCTTGAACCCTTCCCCGACGCCCATGTTATGGCTCAAGCGCGCTGTGAAGCGCTGGCATCGCGTGTACCGGGAGACGCGGATGGTGGCCGTCGCTCTCAAGTCGGTGCAACATCCCGTCTTCGCACATGTCGTTGTGACGAGGCGTTGCAATCTGGCCTGTACTTACTGTTCCGAGTTCGACAACTTTTCCAAGCCGGTGCCAACAGAGGAGATGCTGAACCGCATCGACCTGCTGGCCAAACTCGGCACGACTGCTATTACGCTTACCGGCGGGGAAACGCTTCTGCATCCGGACCTCGAGAAGATCATTGCGCGCATCCGCCAGCACGGCATGCTTTCGGTGATGATCACGAACGGATACCTGCTCTCGGTGGACCGCATTCAATCGCTGAACCGTGCTGGCATTGACCGTCTCCAGATCAGCATTGACAACGTGAATCCCGACGACGTGTCGAAAAAGAGCCTGAAGGTGCTGGACCAGAAGTTGCGCTGGCTGGCGGAATATGCGGAGTTTGCCGTGCATATTCACTCGGTGGTAGGCGCCGGTACGACACGGCCCGAGGATGCGCTCGCGATCTCGCGCCGTGCAACGGAACTGGGGTTGGGCAGCAGCGCTGGCATCGTGCATGACCCCACCGGGAAAATGCAACAGCTTGATGAGGAGTCGAAACGGGTGCTGGAACAGATCGAAAGTTGTTCCAAGCCGTTATTCTCGTTTGCACGTCACAATCCCTGGAGGCGTAATCTCATCGACGGTATGCCGAACCACTGGCATTGTCCAGCCGGTGGGCGCCATCTCTACATCTGCGAAAACGGCCTCGTGCATTACTGCATGTCGCAGAGAGGGTATCCGGCGATTCCTTTGGAACGGTACACACAAGAAGACATTGACCGGGAGCGGAAGACGCCGAAGCCCTGCGCGCCATACTGCACGATCTTCTGCATACATCGCGTGGCCCTTCTGGACCGAATTCGCGAGAACCCGCACGCGGCGCTGGTGCAGTTGTTCCCGCCCACGGAGGCAAATGGGACAGAAGCGAAGTTTCCGCTGCCCGTGCGAATGCTCACTGGGGCCTTTGCGCCGGCACGCACAAGTGTGTTGCGCAAGGTGGCGCTTCGTGTGCTGAAGATTCATTGATCAACTGCCGCTGATGGGTGGCGTATCCACCCACGCAGTTAGTCTGCGCGTAGTGCTCATTCCCGGGCACCGAACGGCGCGCGAAAAGTTCCTCCACACATGGAACGAATTCATACGGTGATAGATGTCTAATGCGGCGATGGCGCCCCTTCGCCCAATTCGATGTCTTCGCTTGAGTGTTCGCTTTCCGCAGTGACTTTGCGCAGACTGATGCCCTCCACCTGGGCCCAGATCAGGCCGGCAGGTATCGGACTGAGAAGGGTAACGAGCAACAGAGTAGCCGACCATGCAGTCGATACTTCTGCCGGTACGCGATAAATTGCGGACATTCCGGCTGCGACCAGCCCAATCTGAGAGAACCACCCCAGGACAGGCAACTGGAAGAAACTGGCGCCGCTACTGACGGCAAGTAGCGGAATGCACTGCGAGAAGGTCATCGTAGCGAGCTGCCGGTTAGCGATAAAGGCGCGCGATGTCTCGACGTAGGCCATAGCAATCAGTCCCCAAAGGCATACGGACGAGACAGCGACTACCACAATGTCAGAGAACGAGCGAATAGCGTCGAGGCCGGTATGGAAAGTACGCAGCTTGTGACCTGCGGCGACGCCCAGCTTCTTTGACACGCGTGTGAAGACGCGCTCAAAGAAGAAGGCCACGGTGTCTCCGGAGAGCCGCAGTGCGATCAAGAACACTGTGCCGATGAGTGTGCCTGACAACGCCACAAGAGCGGCCTTCCGTAGAAATACGGATTGGAGTTGCGAAAGGAAAATTGTGCCACCGAAGAATAGCGCCAATGATCCTGCGTCAAACACCCGGTCAATGACATACACGGCGATCTGCAAGCTGATCGGAAGGCCGGTTTTCTTCGAAGCCAGGTAAGGGCGGGTCAAATCAGCCACACGGCCAAAAAGCGCGACCGCGGTAGCCCCCATGATCTGCACGGCCATGAGCGGAAAAAGCGAAACCTTCCGGCTATGGCGCAGAAGCCAATGCCAGCGCACCGCGCGGACGACATAGCCCACATAGATGCATCCGACAGCAAGAGCGATCTTGCTCCAGTCTGCCAGTGCAAGTTGAGAGCGAAAGAGCCGGAAATCAAAGTGAATTCTGTTGCGGTTCAGGGCCGTCAAAACGGCCAGCAAAATGAGCGCTACCAGACCTGCTACCCATTGACGCCTCTTCAAGCAGTCTCCATTTCAGATCATCTTTTGTTACGGGCATTTGGCGCTTTCCAGCGCAGTTGGAGAAGCAATAGCTAAATGCTTCCGCGGCTCTTTGCCGTCGCGCGACTCAAGCGGCGAAACGTGGCGCGCGAAATCTGCAATTCGCCGCAAATTGTCCCCATTGAGGCCTCTGCCGCTTCGTAGTCCGCAATCTGCTGTGCCAAGTGATGCTCGCGCAAGATCACATGGCGATAATAGTCTTCCAACTGACGCGTGGCGGCGCTCCATCCCCACAGTTCGGCGTCTGCCCGTGCCTGGCGGCTGATGGTGGCGCGGTAATCCGCATTGAACAGCAGGCGCTTGACCGCCTCGATGGCGCTCAACGGATTGTCGGGGTCGTAGAGGTGACCTGTTACGCCATCCTGTACGATGTCGCTAGTACCGCCTGCTCGCGGCGTCACCACAGGGCAGCCGGCAGCCATCGCCTCCAGCAGGACCAGGCCCAGCGTCTCGGTTTGCGAAGGCAGCATAAATACATCGGCCGAGGCGTAGGCGGCGGCCAATTCCTCGCCTTCCATAAATCCGGCAAAATGCGTCTTCGTTCCCATGAAGTGCTGTTCCAGCTTGCGCCGGTGAGGCCCGTCGCCCACCAAGGCAAGGCGCGCGCCAGGCAGCGCTTCCAGCACTGTGCGGCAGTGCTCGATCTGCTTCTCGACCGAGAGCCGTCCAACATAGATGAGCAATTTCTCTGTTGGGTGGCCCTGCGTAAGGCGATCGCGCATCGCGTCTGTTCTCCGCTGCGGGTGAAACAGATCCGTGTCCACGCCGCGCCGCCACAGTTGCACCCGTCGGATGCCATGTGCCGCCAACTCCCTTTGCATCGCTTGCGAGGTAGCCAGCAGCAGGTCCGCACGGTTGTAACTCTGGCGCATGCCCCACCACATGAGAGGTTCGAGGCGCCCCATGCCGTAATAATGCAAGTACTTTGGCAGGTGAGTGTGATAGGAGACGATCAGCGGCACCTTAAGCGAAACACTGGCAAAGAATGCCGACACGCCCAGGATGGCGGGGTTGATGGCGTGAATGAGATCAGGTTGAAACGAGCGCAATAATGCGCGAAGGCCTCGGTCAGGAATGGCCGCGGTAAGATCGCGGTAGAAGGGGAACCTGAATCCTGGAACACCGTGCACCGGTATTCCTTCGAACTCATCGACGCCGCGCGGCGCGATGACCTGAATGGTGTGGCCACTGCGCGTCAGGTGACGCAAGGTGTGGCACAACCGCGTAACAATGCCGTCGATCTTGGGAAGAAACGTCTCAGTGATGATGGCGATACGCAGTAGCCTGCTTGCCTCGCCAGTCTCTTCGAGCACACACCGAGCGTCGGCGTCCAAGCTTCACCTCCAGCTCACGTGCGGCAGAATCTGCTTTTCATCCACGCGGTCGCGGTAGCGGATGGCGAAGTGCAGCAGCGAATCGAGCAACGAATTCGACAGGCAATGCGGCTCCAGCCCCAGGCTGCGCAATTGCGTGTTCCTTGCGTTGTAGTAGTGCTCTTCCTTTTCGACCCGCGGATTCTCCAGGTGCCGCACCTCGGCTTGTAACCCCATCTTCTCACTCGCCCTCTGCACCATGAATGCAAGGTCCAACACGCTGAACTGCTCCGTGAACTGGTTGAAGACGCGAAGCTCGCCCCTGGCCGCAGGATTGGCTATCGTGATCTCAATGCAGCGCACTGTGTCGCGTATATCGAGAAAACCTCGCGTCTGTCCGCCTTTACCGTAGACGGTGAGGGGGTGGCCGATGGCAGCCTGGATGCAAAAGCGGTTCAGCGCCGTGCCAAAGATGCCGTCGTAGTCGAGACGATTGATGAGCAGTTCGTCGCGGTCGGTCTCTGGGGTGGAGACGCCGTAAACCACGCCCTGGTTGAGGTCGGTGGCGCGCAAGCCCCAGACGCGGCAGGCAAATTGGATGTTGTGGCTGTCGTGCACCTTGCTGAGGTGATAGAACGAGCCGGGTTGCTTGGGGAACGGGAGACGGTCTTCGCGCCCGTTGTGCCGGATGTTTATGTAGCCCTCTTCAATGTCGATGTTGGGAGTGCCGTACTCGCCCATGGTGCCGAGCTTGACGAGGTGACAGTCCGGACAGTGCTCGTGAATGGCATAAAGAAGATTGAGCGTGCCAACCAGGTTGTTCACTTGCGTGAGAACGGCGTGCTCTCGGTCGATCATGGAGAAAGGCGCGGAACGCTGCTCGCCATAGTGGACAATCGCTTCGGGCGCGAAGCGCTGGACTGCGCTCTCCAGGAACGGATAGTCCGTAATGTCGCCTAGATAGAGCTCAATCCGCCTTCCGGAGAGTTGCTCCCAGCGTTCGATCCGCCGCGTAATGGGAGCAATCGGCGTAAGCGTCTCCACACCAATCGTCATGTCCCAGTGCCGGCGAACCAGGCTATCTACAATGCCGACGTCGTAACCGCGTTCTGATAAGTGCAGCGCGGTGGCCCAACCACAATAACCGTCGCCACCGATAACAAGGACTCGCATGACTTCCAACCTGCTTTCTGCAGACTCGCGCAGAGCCTGGATTAGTCGTTTGTAGATATTGCGATGAGATCCTTCTCTCCGCGAAAAAGTGTGCGTCGAAGGAGGGGACGAAGGCCGCGGCTGCCAAGAGCAATGAAGAAGTAAAGTACCATCTGGAGCCAGAGCGGCTCACCCCGCTCCCAGTAGAAAGACAGCGGGTGGCAACTGTAACCATCCATATCAAGGAACGTGCGCCCCCTGAAGGACCGCTGGCCGTAGGGATATTGCGGATAGTACTGCAGCGCATCAGCCACGATTTCCAACTGGCGCAGTGCAAGCGGCTCTTCGTAGGCAGGCAAAATCAGCACATAACTCTGGCGCCCGCTGCGAATGTGCGTGACAAATTCTTCCCATGTTGCCGCGTGGCTCAGGTTAAGAACGGTGTTGGGACGGCAGCCGTGACGATCGCCGCCGGCTACAACGGGAATATTATGTTCCTTTCCCATGCTCAAAGCATCGCGGTTCTCGCTCCACGAGCGAAGCCCGTTCACCTCCAGGGCGTGAATCCGGTGTCCGTGATATCGAAGAAATTCCCGGACCGAATTTGCATGCGCAGCCGAGCCCACCCTGGTTACATCCCAGCAGGGGTGGTTCAATACCAGCAATACGTCTTGAAATTCATTCACATAATCCAAAAGATCACCGAGGCGATGTTCGTCCGGATGGGTGGTGTAGCGGGCCAGAGCTTCCATGATCTGGTTCGCAAGACTGGCGGGAAGATGGTGAACGCCTAAGTGCAAGTGATCGCTGCCAAAAGGAGCCGTCCATTCCACTGAAATGGGAATCGAAGCATCCTTCGACTGGAGAGATAATCCCGCTGCAATGGTGTCATGGTCGGTGATTGAAACCACTCCGGGCAGGCCCAGTTGCTCGAATTGGCGGGTCTCCGATGAAAACACGATGCTGGGAGAGACGGGCGGCGTCCAATAAGTTCTTCCAAAGTCGATGACCCTGCCGCAGCCTTCGGTGTATCGCTGCAACTCGGATTGGACGAGTTTACCAATAATCGGAAACTGCTTTAGATGGTACGGGACGGCCTCAAGGCTCTCGTGCGAATAATGCGTATGACTATGAAGGGAGACAGCCATACGAAATTGCTTCAGTCGCTCTGAGCCGCACTCAAGACGCAGAACCTGCGTTTGTGCTGGATTCATCCGAGTAACTCTCCACCTTGTTGCCTGTCCCAACGTAGACACATGCTCAAGCGGCGCCGTGCTTTATATACAAGGGAAGAACACAGGGCCGTTCGGTTCGAGTCAAAGAGAAATTTCTAGCAATTAAGGGAACTCCAGGAGGAGCGCCGATACCGCCAGTGTATACCACCTCCTCTAGGTTCTCCGTTAATGTCGTGAAAGATTACATTTCCGTCATGTCAAAGTGGGAATTCGGGCATTGAAGCAGGCCGGCGATGCGGTGGTTGGCGCGTCGGCTGCGATCTCCTGTCACAACGCGCGGAAGTTCCTCCCCCGGCGACATAAGCGGACATCGACGCCCCTCGTGCTTGGCGGGGAGTGGAGGCTCTGCTGTCCGACGGTCCTGCGCACGGCCGCGCGCAGCTCGTCGACGTGACGGCCCATTTCCGCGCCGGACTGTAATGATGCTGCGTCGCGGGAACAGGACATCGCTCCGGAGGGTCGGCTTAGCTTCCACCCACAGGAAACGACCTCCCGGTGGCGAAATCGGATTTCTGAATCGTGAGGCAATGAACAGGCCTTGGCAAGCTCACAAAGTCTATCTGATATCGGAGACAAGGCGGCGAATTACGGTGCCCCAATACGAAAGGCGTGGTCGGTAGAAGGGTTCGCTATGCTGATGGTTGGGGACGATGACTAGCTGGGCGGGTGCTTGGCAGCAGGTAGCCAGGTCCAAGGCCATTTGCTGCGGAAACAGGCGATCCTGCTCGCAGTGGATGATGAGTGGTGGTGACGGACAACGCCGGAGGGATTCCAGAGTGTTCCAGATCGGCGGCACTGCAAAGGCAAATCGTTTCGGCACTCCAATAGCACATGCGGCGGCCTGGAACGAGGTGAATGCGCCGCAGAGAACCAGATGTTTTGGCGACACCCGATCCAGAATGGCGGCGGCGACACCAGTGCCCATCGAAAAACCCAGCACAGACGGCTCCAAGTCTGGAGCGAGCGCCCGTAGCAACTCAAAGGCTGCAACCGCGTCGTTTTCGCATTGCTCCCAGCGGACGGTTCCGGTACTGCGTCCGTATCCGGCGTAATCGAATACCAGCGAAGCTACGCCGTGTTCCGCGAGAAGATGTTGTACGGCGAGCCAGTGCTCGACGGTTTCCGCAATGCCGTGGCAGATCAGCAAAGCGGCGCAGGCGGACTCTCCCGCGGGTCTCCCAAAGATGGCGTCAAGTCTCTCGCGCCCGCTGGCAATGCTGTGTCTCGATGTCGTATGGCGGAAGTTTCCGCTGAGCCGGTCATTCCTGACCTTGCCCATAAGCCGATCCCGCAGAATCAGCGTTCGGCTGGCCACGGTGATTGCAGCCGTGAAGCTGAGCCTGTCCAGAAATCCTGGCCTGCGTTCGAGATTCATTGTGTTTCCGACAACAGATGCCAGAGCGCGGGGCAATCGAGCTTCACCCCGTTGATCCATTGGAGCTGCGGATTCATCGCGCCCGAGCGGCACATAGCTCATAATGCATGCCACCCGGTTCTGCAGAGTGACAGTTCGTTATATTCTTGCATCTTCCCCTCCTCCTTGGGAGTGAGGCCTCGATGTTGCGGGGCAATCGCATGAACGAGCAAATTCTGGCGAACATTGTTTTGAAAGGGATATCCACTGTTCGGGGGCGGTGGGATGCGAACCCCGATCCTCTGCTCCCAACGCAGGTCAAACGATTCATTGAAGCTGTTGAAATAAGGTGAGAATGAATGCTTTCGATTGAGCGGCTTGGCGAGATCCTGCCAGACCGTGTTGAAATTTGTGGCTTCCGGGTGCTTTGACCGCTACAACATCCACTGCGTCAGAAAGCGCCTGGACGCTGTTGTGATCCATCGACGGCATGCGTCTCATAGCATCCTGCAACTTATCGGGACCGATTCCGAGGGACGCCCGTCAACCGGAGTCCCGTGTAAGTAGTTTGATTCGATTGCATGGTTCCATAGCTTGATTGGGGCGGATACTTGAGCGTTATGCGGCAAGGCCGAGCAAGCGTCGCCAGCCCTTCACGAAATTGCGGTCTCGCAGGACGCAACTGATGGCTAATTGGTCCCGCTCAGAACCGCTCCTTTCCGGATAAAAGGTCTTGACTCCGCGCCGATGATGCGGAGAATTCTTCGATCCATCAACTGGCCGCCAATATTCTTCGAACGGCATGTTGGGCTCTAGGCGATCAGCGAACTCCCCCGTCGCTTGTTCACGCCGCCCTCGGGGATGGAGGGAGATTTGAGGCAGTTGCAGCGCTTCCATAGCGCGTGATTCCGGTAGGGACAGGATAGTGGAAGAGCGCGTGAAAACTGTTATAGTAAATGGGGCTAACCCAATAGGATCGGTCATGATGCGCGTTGCTCGTTCCTCAAAACTTCAGCAAAATCGAAATCGCAATCTTTGTTTTGTTGATAATAAAGAGGATGACGCGCTTTGACTCGAATCACTTGAATCCATTCCCCGGAGAGGCGATGCAGGCAATCCTGGCGCTCGAGGACGGGCGCATCTTCCGCGGTCAAGGCTACGGCGCACCTGGTGAATGCCAGGGTGAGGTCGTTTTCAATACTTCACTTACCGGTTACCAGGAAATCGCCACCGATCCCTCGTATGCCGGTCAAATCGTCGTTCTCACCAACCCCCAAATCGGCAACTACGGCACCAACCAGGCGGACAACGAGGCGGCCAGGCCGTTTATCGAAGGACTCATTGTCCGCGAGTTTTCGGCGATCAGCTCGAACTGGCGCTCGGAACAGGTGACCGACGAGTACATGGAGCGCTACAAGGTTCCGGTGCTGGCTGAGATCGATACGCGCGCGCTGGTCCGGCATCTGCGGACAAAGGGTGTGATGCGCGGCGTGATTTCGACCACGGTTTCAGATCCCGAAGTTCTTGTGGAGAGAGCCCGTAAGCTCCGGAGGATGGAGGGAACGGACTTGGCGCGCGTAGTTTCGACCAAGTCGTTCTATACCTTTGACTCCGCCGACAGCCGGAATCAATCGGGCGACCCGCTCTTGCCATCGGAGACGCTTGCCCAAGGCGCGGAAGCACGTAAGTGCCTTCATGTAGTGGCTTATGATTTTGGGATTAAGCAGAACATTCTAAGGATGTTGACGCGCGAAGGCTGCCGCGTGACGGTGGTTCCGGCGGAGACGTCGGCGGAAGACGCGCTGGCACTGAAGCCGGATGGCGTGTTCCTGTCCAACGGCCCGGGCGATCCGGAGCCGGTCGACTACGCGGTAAAGGCGATCCAGAACATGATGGGCCGGATACCGATCTTTGGAATCTGCCTGGGGCACCAGCTTACCGGCCTGGCACTGGGCGGGCGCACGTATAAGCTCAAGTTCGGCCATCATGGCGGCAACCACCCGGTGCGCAACAATGCTACGGGTAAGGTGGAGATCACGGCGCACAACCACAACTTTGCCGTCGATCCCGATTCGATCAACACGAGCGACGTAGAGTTGACCCACGTGGACCTGAACGACCAGACATTGGAAGGGCTGCGCCATAAGACGCTGCCGCTGTTCAGCGTGCAATACCATCCGGAGGCGGCTCCCGGGCCGCACGACTCGCACTACCTCTTCAGCGACTTCCGCAAGATGATGGAGGAGTGGAAGGGATGAATTGGAATCTTCGGGAGGCACCATTTTTTTTAACGACGACAGCGGGGCGATGGCTCCGCTGTTTTTTGGAGCATGGATTTTGCCATAAGCCGGCGCGAGAGCGGGCTTGGCAAGACGGTTTTGAAAGGGCACGACTAAGGTCGTGCCCTTTCAAAACGGTGCTGCAATGAGCAGCACGGTGGAAATTGTGCCCCTTCAAGAGAGCGGTGTACACGACAGTACAGCCGAAGTCATGTCCTTGCAATGCAGAAAGATTTGAACTTTCGACGGAAATCACAATACTTTCGATAAATAGGGAACAGACAAGAAGAAGATGCCACGCAGAAATGACATTCAGAAAATTCTTGTGATCGGCTCCGGGCCGATTGTGATTGGTCAATCCGCCGAATTTGACTATTCGGGGACACAGGCCTGCAAGGCGCTCAAGCAGGAGGGTTAT
>JAJZAL010000128.1 GCA_021799405.1 Acidobacteriota bacterium | reverse complement strand
TTGGCGCAGGCGAGAGATAAATGCTCTCCTGTATCCGCTGCCGGGCCTGCCGAATTCCCTCCAGTGTCACGCTCATGCCTGTCTTCCTGACCTCTCCGTTTCATCGTCAAAAAATAAAAACCACCGTGCTCAGGGAGCCGGTGGTCTGTGTGCTTACGAACTTGCTTCGCCAGCCGCCCGCTCCCTATGGAGAGCAAATAATCATCCCGGCCGAAATAATTCGGATATCGGTGGCCGGAATGATCACGAACGACTGCATGCGAATACCTTGATAAGAACAGAGTGCAGGCGGCAGGTCAACTCCACCGTTGCTTCCCGTCTCTTCCAAAAGGTTGTGCCCGCCAACTACTATTCCAACGGGAATGGCCGTGGAAAAATCAAATCACGTTTCGCGCCGGGAATTTCTCGCCATGGCCGCTGCAACCGCTCTTGCTGGTACCGCAACCGCCGCTTTGGCCGGCACCACCCAGCCACACATCACGGCGCATGCCACACTCGCTCCTGCGCTGGACGAGCTCCCCTACGGCGCCGTTGAACTGACCGGTGGACCACTCAAGGCTCAGTACGACCGCGTTCACGCCTCCTACCTCGCACTCGATAACAACCGCCTGCTCAAGGTCTACCGCGAGCGCGCCGGCCTGCCTGCGCCCGGCGAGCCCATGGGAGGATGGTACGGCCCCAATGGATTTGTCCCCGGCCACTCCCTCGGGCAATACATCTCCGGCCTCGCGCGCATCGGTCGCGCCACCGGCGATACCGATTGCCATGCCAAGGTCGCCGAACTTGTCGAAGGCTTCGCCGCCACCATGGGGTCCAAAGATGTTGTCTTCGCCGCTCCCAACGCGCAAAACGTCTGGCCCTGTTACATCCTCGACAAGCACCTCATCGGCCTCATGGACGCCTTCCAGCTCAGCGGCGTTACACAGGCTCGCGAACTGCTGCCCCGCGTCTATCACGGCGCGCTGCCCTATATCCCCCAACATGGGCGCGACCGCGTTGGCAAAAGCAAACCGCCCTACGACGAAACCTACATCCTGCCGGAAAATCTCTTCTCCGCCTGGGAAATCACCGGCGACCGCGCCATGTACCAGCGCGCCATTGCCTACCTGCTCGATCGCGATTACTTCGACCCCCTGGCTCGCAATCAGGATGTCCTGCCGGGCAAGCAGGCCTACAGTCACGCCATGGCGCTCAGCAGCGCAGCCAAGGCACGCCTCGTGCTCGGGGAAGAGAAATATCTCGCCACTATCAGGAATGCATGGGAATTTCTCCGTACCGAACAGCAGTACGCCTCCGGCGGCTGGGGCCCCAACGAGCTCTTCGTTGAGCCCCATCAGGGAAAGCTCTACGAGAGCCTCCACACCACGCACGACCACTTTGAAACCCCCTGCGGCAGCTACGCCGCCACCAGGCTGGCTCGGTACCTGCTGTGCGCCACGGGTGATTCCCGCTATGCTGACAACCTCGAGCGCGTCGTCTTCAACGCCTTGCTGATGGTCAAGGAGCCCGACTCCAACGGTGACTACTTCTACTACTCCAACTACGCCGCCGATGCCCAAAAGGGCTATTACCCCGAAAAATGGCCCTGCTGCTCCGGCACTCTGGTGCAGGGCGTAGCCGACTACGTGAAAAATATCTACTTCCGCTCACCCAACGGTCTTGCCGTCACACTATACGCACCCTCCCGGGTTCGCTTCATACAAGACGGCATCCCGATCACCGTGGAGCAGCACACTGCGTACCCGCTGTCCGAAAAAGTAACCCTCACCGTGACATGCGCTTCGCCGGTGAGTTTCGCAGTGCAACTGCGTATTCCGGGCTGGCTCACAGAGCGCCCAACCCTGCTGCTTAACGGCGAACCCGCCGCCTTCAATACCAGCCGCGGCTTCGCCGTCCTTCAGCGCACCTGGCGCACGGGCGACACCATCACGCTGGAAATGCCGCAGACCTTCCGCACCGAACCCATCGACGATCTTCACCCCAATACCGTCGCTCTGATGCACGGTCCCCTCATGTATGTCGAGATCACTCCCGCGCCCGGCCAGGCAACCCTCGCTCCGATGGATCAACTGCACCCATTGTCCGGCTCCAATGGACTCTTCTGTCAGAATGCTTCCGGCCGCATGCGCCTCCACGTGCCGGTTTATTTCGTCCGCAACGAAAGCTACACAACTTATTTCAACAAGGCCTGAGCTCAGCCACCGACGGCCCATTTGCGTCACTCACAGGCCACGAATTATCGACAAATGAAAATTCCACTTTTCATTTGTTGGCTCTCCGAATTAGCATGCTGAGGCCCGGCTATATTCACGGAGATAGGTTGTGAAAATCTAGAAAATCGCTTTATTTCCAAACCGCTTACGCGGAATCCCGTCAGCTCCGGCTGATATTTCCGCTCCAGCGAACACAAACCGCCGCCGCGAACCAGAAGGCCCAGCACCGTAACAGGGCCCACTCAGTGACTGATTTTCATGGAGGACAGCATGCCCCCAACTTCTCAACGCAATCCAGGAACCGCGAGAACCGAAACAAAACTCCGCATCGCGCTCCTCGCTGCACTCACACTCTGTCTTGCCTCTTCCGGACTCGCCCGCGCGCAGCAAACCCGGCAGCAATCCGCGCCGAAACCGCCCGCGCACCTGCTGGTGACTCTCCACGCCACGCAAACTGCCGAGCCCATCTCCAAATACGAGTACGGAATGTTCATCGAAAACCTCGGCCAGCTCGTCTACCGCACTCTCTGGTCGCAGATGCTGGATGACCGCAAGTTCTACTACCCCATTCTTCCGCCCTCGAACCAGCCCACGAAGCCCGTTCCCGCCTTTTTCCGCCGCATGCAGCTTCGTAAGTGGCACCCTGTCGGCCCCGCGCAAGACGTAACCATGGACACTGCCCACCCCTTCGTCGGCGCTCACAGCCCGCAGATTCAGCTCGATTCCTCCGTCGCGCACGGCATTCGCCAGACGGGCCTCGCACTGGTCAAAGACAAGCACTACACCGGCTACATTTACCTGCGCGCCACACAAGGCGCCAAAGTCGAAGTCTCGCTCATCTGGGGCCCGGCTCCGAACGATCGCCAGACCGTGACCCTGGCTTCGATCCCCACGGAATATACAAAACTTCCCTTCCACTTCACCGCTGGAGCAGACAGCAGCAACGCCGCCTTCGAGGTCACCGCTACCGGAACCGGCGACCTCCACATCGGCACTCTCTCGCTCATGCCCTCGGACAACATCGACGGCTTCCGCCCTGACACCATCGCGCTGCTCCGCCAGCTTCACTCCGGTTTCTGGCGCCTGCCCGGCGGCAACTTTATCTCCGACTTCAACTGGTACGACTCCGTCGGCAACCCCGACACCCGCCCGCCGAAATTCGACCACGCCTGGAACGCCGTCCAGTCCAACGACGTCGGCATGGACGAGTTCATGACACTCTGCCGGCTCATCGGTACGCAGCCCTACATCACCGTCAATGCAGGCTTCGGAGATGCCCACTCGGCGGCTCAGGAAGTCGAGTACATGAACGGCTCTGTGCAAACGCCGCTCGGGGCGGAACGCGCACGGAATGGCCACCCCGCTCCCTACAACGTCAAATTCTGGGACATCGGCAACGAGCCTTACGGCCCCTGGCAGCTTGGCCGCACCGACCTCAAATACTACGTTCTCAAGCACAACGAGTTCGCAGCCGCCATGCGCAAGGCGGACCCCAACATTACCCTCCTTGCCTCCGGCGCCACGCCTGACGAAATGATCATTGAGGGCGTCACCAACAACCTGCACGTCAAAGACAGTAAGGTCGGTATCTGCTCCTCCGTCGACTGGACTTGCGGCTTCCTCAAGCACTCATGGGGCAACTTCAGCGGCATCACCGAACACTGGTATGCTCGCGCCGGCATGCGCTTTGATCTCTCAAACGCCGAAAAGGGCATCAAGCTCCCCCACATGGAAGCCGGATATGTTCCCGGCCATTTCTCCACGCTCCAATGGGTGCGCCAACCCTCCAACCGCGTCCGCATCAAGGCAGAAGAGTGGGAAGCCTACCAGAAGCTTTTCCCCGCCATGAAGAAAAAGCACATCTTCATGTCCATCGATGAGTATGCCTACACCGGCGCCCCCACCAATCTCAAGCTCGCCCTGGCCTATGCCATGGTCTTCAATGAGATGCTGCGCCACACCGATTTCATTCGCATGTCCGCCTTCACCATGGGTGTTTCCACACTCAACATCAGCCCCACCGCTGCGTCGCTCAACACCACCGGCTTGCTCTTCAAGCTTTATGGCGAACACATGGGCCCCGGCCTCATTCCCCTCAAGCTCACCGGAAACTCTCCGCAGCCACTGCCCACCCAGCATCTCTTCGGCGACTTCCCTCGCAAGCAGGCCGGCAGCCCCACCTATCCGCTTGACATGGTCGCCGCGCTCTCGCCAGACCACAAATTCCTCAACCTCGCCGTCGTCAACGCGACGGACACCACGCAGCACTTCACCCTCAACGTCGACGGCCTCACCCTCGGCGGTCCGTCCACCTTGTGGAAGATGACCGGCAACACTCTCAACGCCGCCAACAACCTCGGCCAGCCGCCGCAGGTCACCGTTAAAACCATTCACATGGATACAACACCGCACTCCATCGCCGTCGCGCCCATCAGCATCGACATCTATCACTTCCCCATTAAGGGCGCGAACTAAGCATTGCAATCTTTGCAGGAGAGCCTCCCATGACAAATCGCAAAAGCCTCATTGCAGTGGCAACCCTGGCGTTCATGCTTTTCGCATGCGCTGTCCCGGGCTCCGCTCAGATGAAGACCGAAGACCCACCACTCGTACCCGGAGCTCCGCACGTCTTCGTGCAGCACATCAAGATTCACGGCGCCTCACTCGTCGGCAATCTGGAAGGCGAGGCCGTCAATCGCGATGTCATTGTCTTTCTGCCGCCCAGCTACTTCAAGGACAAGAATCGCCGCTACCCCGTCGTTTACGCACTGCACGGTTACTCCATTGGAGCCGAACAATGGACGCACGAAATCCGCGTGCCACAAACCATCGAAGGGGCCTTTGCCCGCGGCACCAAGCAGATGATTGTCGTTCTGCCCGACTCAAAAACCGTCTACGGCGGCTCCATGTACTCGCGCTCTGAAACCACCGGCGACTTTGAAGAGTTCATCGCTCACGACGTCGTCTCCTACATCGATGCTCACTACCGCACCATCCCCAACCGCCTCAGTCGCGGCCTCGTCGGCCACTCCATGGGCGGCTATGGCGCGCTGCGCATCGGCATGAAATATCCCAACGTTTTCGGCGCGCTATATATCATGAGCCCCTGCTGCCTCTCGCCGTTTCCGGCCCCAGATCCCGATTCTCCACAGGAAAAGGCCTTTGACGCCGCAGTGGCCAAAATGAAGTCTCCCGCAGACGCGGCCAATTTTCCCTTCTTCTGGCGCGCGCAACTCGCCATGGCAGCCGCCTGGTCTCCAGATCCCAAAAACCCTCCGTTGTATCTCGATCTGCCGGTAAAAGACGGCAAGGTGCAACCTGGCATCCTCGCCAAATGGACGGCGAACGCACCCCTTGCCTTCATCGACCAGTACATCGACAACCTCCGGGAGTATCGGGCCATCGCCATGGACGTTGGAGACCAGGATAACTTCAGGTTCAACCTCAGCAAGGTCCATGAAATTCTCGACAGCTACGGCATCAGGAATAGCTTTGAGATTTATCACGGCACGCATACCAGTGCCGTCGCTTACCGCTTCCAGGATCACGTCCTCCCCTTCTTCAGCAAAAACCTTTCCTTCACCATGGCCAGACCCTAGCATTCGAGCGCCAAACACCACCACTTCCAACACCATTCACGACCATCGTTCATTTGGAGAAAAATAATGAGGCAAAATATTCTGCGATTCACTCCAGGACTGGCGCTATGCGCCGCAGCCCTGCTCTGTGCCCCGTTCGCACCTCATGCGCACGCGCAGACCAAATCCACAGCACCCACCCCCGCGTATCTCAATCCCAATCTGCCGGCCAAGGTTCGCGCGGAAGCTCTCGTCTCGCACATGACTCTCCAGGAGAAAGCCTCCCAGCTCGTGAATGGTGCGCGAGCCATTCCCAGCCTCCACATCCCTGCCTACAACTGGTGGAGTGAGGCCCTGCATGGCGTCGCCGTCAACGGCACCACTGAATTCCCCGAGCCCATCGGCCTCGGCGCCACCTTCGATCCCGCTGCCATTCATCAAATGGGTAAGGACATCAGCCTTGAAGCCCGCGTCGTCCACGAAAAAGCGATCGCCAAAGGCAAGTCCACCATCTTCCACGGCCTCGACTTCTGGGCTCCCAACATCAACATCGTGCGCGACCCGCGCTGGGGACGCGGCCAGGAAACTTACGGCGAAGATCCTTTCCTCACCGCGCACATGGCCGTCGCCTACATCACCGGCATGCAGGGCAACAATCCGAAGTACTACCGAGTCATCGCTACCCCCAAGCACTTTGACGCTTACAGCGGTCCCGAGCCAATCCGTCACTTTGCCGATGAGGACATCAGCAAGCACGACCTCGAAGACACCTACCTGCCTGCCTTCCGCGCCGCCATCGTCAAGGGACATGCCGGTTCCATCATGTGCTCCTACAATGCTGTCAACGGCGAGCCCGCCTGTGCCAACCAGTTCCTGCTACAGAAAACTCTCCGCCAAAGCTGGGGCTTCAAAGGCTATGTCGTTTCTGACTGTGACGCGGTCCACGACATCTTCACCGGCCACCACTACCGGCCCACGCAGGCGCAGGCCACGGCGATTTCCATGGAGCGTGGCATGGACAACGAATGTGCTGACTTCAACACGCCCAAGGGCGACAACGACTACAAGCCATACATCACCGCGGTGCAACAGGGCTATCTCAGTCAGTCCGCCATGGATCAGGCGCTGGTGCGCTTATTCACTGCGCGCATCAAGCTTGGCCTCTTCGCTCCCAAAGGCGCCGATCCCTACGCCCACATTCCCTACAGTGAACTCAACAGCCCCGCGCATCGCGCCTTCGCCCGCAAGCTTGCGGACGAATCCATGGTGCTGCTCAAGAATGACGGTGTCCTCCCGCTCAAGCCGACCATCCACAGCATTGCGGTCGTCGGCCCGCTTGCCGATCAGACCAATGTCCTGCTCGGCAACTACAACGGCATCCCCACGCACACCGTCACAGTTCTGGAAGGCCTCAAGGCCGAATTCCCCAACGCGAAAATCACCTACGTCCCCGGAACGCAATTCCTCAACCCCAATGTCGGCAAGCCCATTCCCAACAGCATGCTGACCACTCCCGATGGCAAGCCAGGCCTCAAGGCTGCTTACGCAGAGTTCAACGGCCCCAGCCTCGGACCAGGCGCAAGACCAAAGCCTGTCCTCACCCGCGTCGAATCCAATGTCGATCTCAGTCAAGCCACGCTTCCCGCGCAGCTCGCAGGCCAGAAGAGCTTCGGCGTCCGCTGGTCCGGCTACCTCACTCCACCTGCCACTGGCGACTATCTCATCGGCCTGCACGCCGATGGTTTCGCAAGCGTCAGGGTCAACTACCGGACTATCGACCAGCAGTACAACTCCAAGGGAGCCGAATCCAACCTCGGCTACGTCCACCTTCAAAAGGGCGTAACGGTCCCCATCGAGATCAACTACGGAGTCCGCGGCAAGGCTACACCCTCTGCGCAACTCCTCTGGGCGCCCGTGGATAATACGCCTTCCCCCGCCGCCGTCGCCGCCGCCAGGAAGGCCGATGTCGTGATCGCAGTCGTTGGCCTTACCAGTCACCTTGAAAGCGAACAGTCAGACCTCAAAGAACCCGGCTTCCTCGACGGAGACAAAACCAACCTCCAGATGCCCGAGCCGGAAGAAGCTCTCGTGCAGAGCGTCGTCGCCACCGGCAAGCCGGTCGTCGTCGTGCTCCTCAATGGCAGCGCGCTCGCCGTCAACTGGATCAACCAGCATGCCAGCGCCGTCCTGGAAGCCTGGTATCCCGGCGAAGAGGGCGGCGCGGCCGTTGCCGACACGCTCAGCGGAAAGAACAACCCCGGTGGCCGCCTCGACGAAACTTTCTACAAGAGCGTCAACCAACTCCCCAACTTCCAGAGCTATTCCATGCTGGGCCGCACCTATCGCTACTTCAAGGGCAAGCCGCTCTACCCCTTCGGCTATGGGTTGAGCTACACCACCTTTGCATACTCCCACCTCAGCATTCCCAACGAGACCGTGGACGCGGGCCAGCCCGTCGACGCCAGCGTTACCGTCACCAACACCGGCAAAGTCGCGGGCGATGAGGTCGTGCAGCTCTACCTCAAGTTCCCGCCTGTCGCCGGAGCGCCCGACATCGCCCTGCGCGGATTCCAGCGCATTCACCTCAACCCCGGCCAGAGCCAGCGTGTTCATTTCGAACTCAAAAAACGCGACCTCAGCATGGTCACCACCCTCGGCCAGCGTATCGTCGCCAACGGCGAATACACGATGAGCATCGGCGGAGGCCAGCCCGGCACCGTCGCGCCCACACTCACCGGGCACTTCCACATCAACGGCCAGATCGACCTGGCGGAATAACCCTCCGGGGTCATCCGGTAACCCGGATGGCCCCACCTGCCTCCGAAAAGCTCCCCCCTGCCGGATCGAAACGTCCCAAATCCCCCCGTCGTACTATTCGGTATGCGCAAGGTTGCAATGCAACACGACTCTTCCCCTCCCCATGCCGAAAAGCCGCAAATCCTCGCCCTTGGCTACCATGGCACGCTGCAGCCGGATCCCGCGCTTCATCCCGCGAACGGGGCTTCCTGGATTGCATCGCCTCCACAAATGGAGACGCTCATCGAGCCGTTCCTCGCGAGCGCAATGCATGCGTTGGACGGCAGCATACCCGAAGAGCAAAGAACCTTGAGCGGGGAGCGCATCCCGGTTGACGGGCTGCTCCAGGTTCTACGTCAACGACTGCAGGGCATCCTCTCGCTGACCGTCGCCGCTCAACTTGCCGCGGCAGATAAGTCGGCCACGCTGACAGATCGCGACCTGACTCAGAAATTCCCCGCCCTCGCCCCGCTGCTGCAACAGGCTGTATCCGATTGGGTAACAGCATTGGTTACATTTCATCAGCGGCTGCAACGCGACAGCATGCGCATCGCCCAATGGCTCGGCCTGGCCGGCCTGCCGCCCATAGATTCCGTCTCCGGTACCACAACGGACATGCACCCGGGCGGCCACGTCGTGTTGCGCATCGCCTTCCAGGGCGGGCGATGCATTTATTACAAGCCACGGGCCGTCACCGGCGAGTGGCTTTGGCATCGGCTGCTCACGTGCGCCGCAGAAGCAGAGCCCTTGCTGCATCTTCCTGCCGGGCGCGTGCTGGAAGGCAGCATTCCCGGGCGATACGGCTGGATGGAATCCGTGTTGCCTCAGAACGAAAAACATTACAGCAGCGCCCCCGCCGACCCGCGCCACTACTGGCACGCCGCCGGTGCAATGCTCTGTCTGGCATATCATGTCAGCCTGACGGATCTGCACCTCGGTAACATCGTGGCCACACTCAATGGACCTGCAGTCACTGATGCCGAATGCCTTGCGACACCTGAATTGTCGCGCGCTCCCGCCTTCGGTCATTCCCCGGATCATGCAAAGTTCGGCACATTTCTTGCCTCGCTCATGGCAACAGGCCTGCTCCCCGGCCGGGCCGATCACCACCTGCCGGACGTTTCCGGCCTCTTCGGATTCGCAGGGCCGGTGACTAGCCTCCGGCTGCCACGTTGGTCGGCAGAGCCCGACGGGCAGGCCCGCCTGACAATGGTACCCGCCGCACTGCTCGACCAGGGCAATACACCGGGCATCACCTCTCCACTCGCAGTCATGCCTCAACTCCTCGCCGGATATCGTCATGCCGCCGACGTCCTGTTGCGAATCCGCGGCGCGCTCATGGCGTCCGGGTCGGAGTGGCACTCGGTGTTGCAACGGCACCATGCGCCGCGGATCGTAGTCCGCGATACGCTCCATTATGGCCTATTGCTGAGCCGGTCGCTCGACCCAGCTTGCCTGCGCTCCACCTGCCAACGCCGACACACCCTCGGCAGCAGCCTCCGGGAAAATGCACCAGCCAATTTCCCCACGACTCTGCTGCGTGCGGAGCTGCATTCTCTGCTCCAACTGCAAGTACCTCGCTTTCTCATCCCGCCGGGCACGCGAACCCTCGCTGGTAATTCAGGCCGCCCGCTCGCCCGTAACCTCGCACGCTGCGCTCCGGCAGAGGAAGTCACGCGCAGAATGGAGGAGCTTTCGACAGAAAACCTGGAAACGGTTCACGCTCCCGCGTTGCTTCTGGCGATGCTTCGCGCGGGCGGCTCCGCCGAACTCCGGTAGCCGGAAGCCGTTTCTGTCGTTGCCGTGTGTTTTGTTGTGTTTCCCGCTACAGCGTGTTAAATTTCTCGCACTCCTGTGGTGCACTTCCCCGCAATCTCAAACAACTACAAGAGCAGAAAGGGAATCCATGACGAATCTTGAGCGCCTGCAGCAAGCCGGACTGATCGAAGTCAACCACCCTCTCAGTGCCGACGAAGTCACGAACATCAACGAGTTACTCACCCCGGCAGAGGTCGAAGCGCTCATCTCGGTGCGCGGCAAGCTCGGCACTGATTTTTTCACCCGCGATGTTGAAGGGGAAGGCGGGCATCGCATGGGAACCATGATTCTTTAGGACGGGAAATATCCGCTCCTTGCCACCGATACAGCGCATTTTGGGGAATCCGGGTAAAGCCGCAATGGGCACAAACAGCCAACGACTTCGTACCATCCTGTCGCTTGCACAAACGCGCCTCACCACGCTCATTCATGACGTGTGGTTTCACCCGCGGCTGGACGTGCTTTATCCGGAGTTCCTCTTCGCAACCTACGGCGTCACGACGGCGTCAGCTCCGGCGATGCGCCTTGCGGCACGCTGCTGTGCACCAGCAGCCTGCGGTGATCCTCTCAACCAATGGCTGAGCGACTACTATCTGGAGCACGCCGCCGAAGAGGAAAGCCATGGCGAGTGGCTGCTCGCCGATCTGGCTTCCCTGGGCGTGGCAAGAGAGCGTGTTCTTAAGCGCCTCCCTTATCCCAGCGTCGCCGCTCTCGTCGGCTCGCAATACTACTGGATGCAGCATGTCCATCCCATCGCCTATCTTGGATACATTGCCGTCATCGAAGAGCCGGCGCAGATTGATTTTCTGCGGAAAGTCTCCGAACGAACCGGCATCCCGCTCGCTTCCATGTCCTGCCATATAAGGCATGCCGAACTCGACCCTGAACACGTGGCCGCGTTTGATGCTAATCTCGATTCATTACCGCTCACTCCAGAGCTTCGCGATCTGATCACAGTGAGTGCCATTACAACCATCGGCCATTTGGAAACGGTATTCACTGATATCCTGGAACACTTTGAGCGCATCGGCGACCCGGCAAACGCCGCCACGATATTTACTGCCAGCGGAACAGTGCTCATTTAGATCTGTGTTTGATTGTGTGTAAGAAATGTTGACTGCCAGCCCCGGTGATCAGCTCCTTCACTATCGCCTGATTCGAAAAATCGGCGAAGGAGGCATGGGTGTCGTCTTCGAAGCGGAGGATACCCGCCTGGGACGCACCGTTGCCATCAAGCTGCTCCAGCCATCCATCTCGGAAAACTCCCAGGTGCGGGAACGATTCCTTCGCGAGGCTCGTGCTGCCTCTGCTCTCGACCATCCAAATCTCTGCACCATCTATACCGTCGAAGAGATGCCCGATGGTTCGCTCCTGCTGGTGATGGCCTGCTATCGAGGCCGAACCGTCGCGCAACTTATCCAGACCAGCGGCCGCCTCGACGCCGGGCTCATCCGGGAGATTGGACGCCAGACAGCTGCCGGATTGCATGCCGCGCATATGGCTGGCATCGTGCATCGCGATATCAAGCCGGGAAATCTCTTTCTGCTCCATTCCGGCACTGTGAAGATTCTCGATTTCGGGCTCTCCCGTATTGCCAACCAGAACCAGCTGACCCAGCCGCATCAGGTGATGGGCACACTCGCCTACATGCCTCCGGAACAACTCGTCGGAGATTCCATCGATCATCGTGCGGATATCTGGGCACTGGGGACCGTGCTTTACGAAATGGCCGCCGGGCATTCGCCCTTTCATCAGTCCACCACCGCCGCCACCATCGCGGCCATCTCAGAATGCCGCTACGTTCCACTGCATCTCATCCGGCCGGATTTGCCCAAATCCATCCTCATGGCCGTCGAAGGCGCCCTGCGTTTCTCACGCAACGATCGCCATGCATCCGCTGCGGACCTGCGAAACCTGTTGAGCACTGAGACAAACGGAAACCTGGCTCACGACGACCACTCTCCCGCACTGGCGCCCACTGCAATGTCGGTCACCCCGGATCCGAATATCCATCTGGCACCGACGGAAATCGCATTGCCGCCAATCGCTCGCGATTCCGCGCTCTATTCGCAGAAACAGGCAGCTCCGGCCAGCAGCACCAACAGTGGGGCGGGCGTCTCCGTTGCCGTGCTCCCGTTTCGCAACATAGGTTCCGATCCCGAGGCCGAGTACTTCAGTGAGGGATTAACCGAAGAACTCATCTCTTCCCTGGGTTCTCTTTCTGGTCTGCGGGTCGTTTCCCGGACGTCAGCATTCTCCTTCAAGGGCACGACGAAAACCATCCGCGAAATTGGAGAAGCGCTCAACGTCGACGTGATTCTCGAAGGCAGCGTCCGGCGCTCCGGTGCACGCGTTCGTGTCAGCATGCAACTGACACAGGTACGCGATGGATTTCCCATCTGGTCTGAACGCTTCGATCGGGAAATGGCGAATGTCTTTGAGCTGCAGGACGAGCTTGCATCCTCCGTGGGACGTGCCTTGCGCGACAATCGCGCGCTCGATCTGCATCTCTCCCACTTACAGTTCCGGACACCGATGCAGGCCGATGCCTATGAGGCCTATCTGAAAGGCCGCTATCACTGGAATCAGAGAACAACGGAAGATATCCAGACCGCGGGCCGCTATTTTGAGCGCGCGCTGCAGCTCGATCCCAATTCCGCCGCCGCCCATGCCGGCATGGCCGACTTCTATTGTCTGCAGGCTACGTTTGGGGGCATGGCTCCGCAGGACGCGTGGTCACGCGCTCGATCCATGGCTTTGCAGGCGATCGCGCTCGATCCGAACCTGCCCGAGGGGCATCTGGCGCTTGCCTCCGTATTCAACTTTTACGATTGGGACTGGGAGCGAGCTCGCCATCACATGGTCAGAGCCATTGAACTCCAGCCACAGCGCGGTGAATCCTACTACATGTATGCCGCGCATCTGATGACCCAGGGACTACTCGAAGAAGCCCTTGTGCAGGCACGGATCGGCCTCAAATATGATCCCGTCTCTGCCCCCCTGCTCGCCGCCGAGGCCCTGATTCATGCCTACCTCGGAGATTACGACAGCAGCATCCTGCTCGCACAGTCGGCGCTCAAATCCGCACCCCATTACGTTGAGCTTTACTACGCGCTCGGCATGGCCCAGACCTTCGCAGGACGTCCGCACGAGGCGGTGCAAACCCTCGAGCGAGGTCTTGAGAACACCAAGGTGCCCTTCCTGATGGCCTGGCTCGCCGAGGCGCATGCGCACACGGGCAATACTGAAAAGGCGCGTGCCGCGCTACAGGAGATGATCAACCTGGCGAAAAAGGGCAGTCCGGTAGCGACGCCCATCGCCATCGCAGCAGCTTCCCTGGGCGAAACAGATCTCGCCCTCCAATGGCTGGAGAAAGCAATCGAACAGCGGGATATCCTCGCCGCCTATATCAGCGTCTTTCCCAGCCTCAGAAAGCTCCACGACGAGCCGCGCTATAAGCAACTGCTGCAACAGATGAAGCTTCCCCATCCTTCAACACATAGGAGACGCCATGTTACTGGGTAGGGTAAAGTCGGTCCACGATCCAAGAATGCTCAACATTCAGGACTATGTTGCGCTTGACACCTTGCCGGTGCCACCAACGCACGAGATGCTCAGCCGCACCTCGTCATGGCCCATGCTTGCCAATAATAAATTCCCCTGCTGTACCTCCGCGGCCGCCGGACACATGGTCCATCACTGGACCGAGGCGAATCAACTCGATATTGTTCTCACCGACAACGACATCATCCAGGCTCATTCCCTCCTGACCGGCGGCAAAACCGATCAGGCCGTCTCCATGCTCGACGCTTTGAAGTTCTGGCGAAATACCGGTATCGGCGATCACAAAATCCATTCCTTTATGAGTGCGGGCCACGCAAAAATCGACACCCTGCGCGCCTTGATCTATTTGTTCGGAGCCGCCTACATCGGTCTCGACCTGCCCAACTTCGCCGTCAAGGGAACTCCCGCGCAAATCCTCGAAACGCCGTGGCAAATCTCCCCAACCGTGTCCCCGGAAGATGCTGCTCCGCAATTATCAAACGGACACTGTGTGGCCGTCATTGGCTACGACGAAAACGTCGCCTATGCTGTTACATGGGGAACACTCAAGACCATGAGCTGGGATTTTTTCACGCGCTATACCGACGAGGTATTCGCGGTGCTCAGCATGGATTGGGTGAAGGACAAAGCGTCCCCAACAGGCTTTGACCTGTCGACGCTCGAACACGATCTCTCGCTGGTAACGTCCGCGCCCTTACAATAGATCCGCCGGCCACGCTGC
>JAJZAL010000127.1 GCA_021799405.1 Acidobacteriota bacterium | reverse complement strand
GCCATAACAGCACCCAGCTCTGGCGGGAGCAAAACGCCCAGGATTTCGTGGTGCGACCGCACACCCTGCGCGACTGGATACACAAGCACTATGGACCACGACGATGTCAGAACCAACCACGGCCCCGTCTCCATTCCGCCATGCGCTTCTCCCCGGTAGGTTTCCTGGCTGGCTCCGATCTACTTGGCCCGGAACTTTGGTTGTCGTTGATCAGTGTCCTGTGCCGGAGAGGGTGCTGTCTTGGTCTATTGCCCCCAAGCTGTGTGAAAAGGCCTTGACTATCTCCTTTAGAGACTCCGAGAGCTGTAAATATTTATATATACGTCAAAAAGGTATACATATGACAAATATTTTATAGTATAATTCAAAAAATGCAGACCATTCAGGAACTCGGCCAAGCTCTCGCCGAAAGGAGAAAGGCGTTGGGGCTAAAGCAGGGAATCGTAGCGGAGCAGTCCGGACTTTCACAGGCCCTCTTGTCGCGTCTGGAAAGAGGCCGGTTGACTGAATTTGGTACGCGCAAGCTAATGGCTCTTCTCGCCGTTCTTGGGATGGAACTGTCCTTCACCGAACTGGGAATGGCAGGTACACTCGACGAGTTACGGCGGGAACGGGGTGGAGCATGAAGCTGAGTGTTTACGTTCTCGACCGGCACGTCGGGATGCTCGAATCGGTGGGCGATTTCCGCAGCGTCTTTGCATACCTGCCCGATACGGCACCAGAAGACCTCGTGTCCTTGACGATGCCCGTCCGCATTGAGTCCTATCCGTGGGACGATGAACTTCACCCGATCTTCCGCATGAACCTGCCCGAAGGGTACCTGTTGCAAGTATTGCAGGAGGAATTCGGGCCGCACATTGGAGCCAGCCCGGTAGCTTTACTCTCGGTGATTGGCCGCAACATGGTAGGACGGCTTAAGGTTGCTCCTCCGGGTGCGGCACTCAACGAACCGGCGAAGCCTGTCGAGGTCGCCGAATTGCTTAAGGGGGACAACTCGGAGGAGGCATTCGCTCAACTCGTCCGCGAGCACGCAAAGAGTGGTGTCTCAGGTATCCTGCCGAAATTCCTGAACGTGGAGACGAGGAAGGGAACTGGTTTAGGGCGGCATCCGAAGGCGGCCATATTGACCCACCGGCACATCGTCAAACGCTCGTCTTCACGGCTCGCCTTTGCAACGGTCAATGAGCACCTGTGTATGCAGGTGGCGGCGAAGGTGCTTCCAACCGCCAAAACGGAACTCTCGGAGGATGGCAACGTTCTCGTGGTGCATCGCTTCGATGTGGACGAGAACGGTAAGCCCTTCCGTGCGCTGGAGGATTTTTGTGCTTTGCTGGGATTGCGGCCTGCTCAGAAATATGACACCACTTGGGAAAGAATCGCGAAGGCGGTACGGGCGCACATGCCGGGGCCAAATCGTTACGAGACATTCCGCAAACTGAGCAAGATGCTGCTCCTGACCTACGCGCTGCGAAACGCCGACTGCCACGCAAAGAACATCGCGTTGGTTTACACCTCGCGAAACGACCCCAGTCTCGCACCGGCATATGACTTCTTCACAACCTCGGTATATTCCGGATACCAGCACAACCCACCGGGCATCAGCGTCATGGGCAAGAAGACCTGGCTGCCTGGCAAAACGCTGGCTCGATTCGTCACCGCAGTTTTCGGGATTCCGGAAAGGGAGCAGAAGGAAATCGTCGAGTGCATCAGTGATGCCGTCGCCGACACCGCCCCGGCGGTCCGCGAGAAGATGGACGACTTGGCCGGATTCAGAGATACGGGCAAGCGGATGCTGGCAGCTTGGAGCGAAGGTGTCAACTACCTGCGCGATTCTCGGGTTTATAGCCTGAGCGCGTGGAAGTCGAGTCCGGCCTTTGAGGGTATCTCCGAAACGCCCAAGTTGGAGAACCCGAGAACGGTTATTGGGCGATCAGAACTCCTCGGCAGAAGAGGGCGGACGAAGGCGAAGTGATGGCGCAGTCCTGAAACTGGCCGCCCTTTTCGTTACTAGAGTAAGCGTGGGAAGGTTCCCTCTGGCTGGCGTGCGGCTAGCCTGCATTTCTCAGTGCGCCGTGAAAGGCGCTGGTCAACAGTGGGTGCAAGTCCCGCCCGGGAACTGGATCGCTCCGCCCGGTAGCAGCTGGAGCAGCCGTGAAGGTAACGAGACGGCTGAAGTCTTCGGTGTAGAGGGTCGCACTAGGCGACCTCGCAAGCATGCAGGCCGCAACGTGAGTGAACGCTGAGCAGGCCTCGAAAAGGGCAATGCAGGAGCCGACCAGCCTGAGATTCGGGGAAGGCCGACGCTGAGGTGAGAAGACGAGCGAATCAGTCATCTCAGTCCTGCCGGGGTAAGCAAAGCCTATCAGGAGATTGAACGACATGCCTGCAAACGGCTGGGTCAGTGGCTGCGCGCCAAACACAAGTTGTCGAGGGCATCAACCGGGAAGTTCCCGGACAAAAGTCTTCATGATCGGTTTGGTCTTGTCCGGCTCACCGAGCGGACGCGCAGCTTTTCGTGGGCGAACTCGTGACGCTTTCTCCGAGAGCCGGATACGTTAATAGCACAAGTCCGGTTCGATGAGCGGGATGTGGAAACGGAGCATGGTGCGACTAATGAGGCACCAGCTGACGAAAGGGTCGGAAACAGCTAGGTCGGACCTAAGCCACCGCGCCACATCTCGACTCCACCGGTTCGTTTGTCATCGGGGTTGTGAGGCACAAGAAAAGGGATAGGAAAGGCCGTCATTTCATGGCATAACTGCGTTGTCTAGACGTGGCTTTTTCGCCGTGCGGAGGCGGCCTTTCCAATGACGGAGTGTAGCCAAGAATCGTTCCGTTTTGCACCCCATTTTTCTCGTCGTGTGGAAGCTGGGTTCAGCGCGGTCGGGTGCCGTTGCAGCTGTCGTCGGCAGTCTTCGCGCCGGAATAATCGATTCCGATGTAGCGACTGAAGTGAGGCATGGTCTTGTTCTACATTCTCGTTCGTGGAGGCGGTGCAACGACTGCAGTTCAACCTGGTCTCCAGTCTTGCCGACATTATGTCTGTGGTCGCCCAACGACTATAGTGATGGATTTGACGTTGTCTTGCGTACACAAGACAGGAATAGTTAGAGATGTCAGCGGCGTGCAACCCAGCGAGACTTCTATGGTGTTGTCCGTTGGCTTCTTTGGGCTCTTTCGGTCTGAACCTTGTTCATGACCTCGTGTATATACGCTCTTGCGTCGCCTCTAGTCTTGACGGACTGAAATCTAATCACTGCGGCACGTCGTTCCTCTGGTGTAGTCGCCAAGCTGCTGTCCGCTTTCAGCAGCACGCCGACAAAACCTGCGAGATTCCCGCTATCAGGTATGGGCTCCTGCTCGCGTGACGTCCGCTGCTCAGCGGTAAGCGGACTTGATTTCCCGCCTTGAGCCTGTGCAGTTTTCAGTCTTTGGGGGCAATTCGTTCTTGCAATGGTTGCTGTCTTCACGCCCTGAATGACATTGGCTGCTTCATCGCGTTTGGTCAGAGGTGGCAGGCCAAACAACCACTCCAAAGTTGCCAGTACCGAGGCATGATCGTAGAGGGTGTGATCGATGTTCTTTTCCAGCAAAGGCGACACGATGACCGCCGGCACGCGCACTCCGTATTGGGCGAAGTTGAAACCGGACTTGTTGTACTGGCTTGCTTCACCGCCGTCATCCGGGGGCTGTGCGGGGCCAGGGGCGTAGTGATCGTAAAAGCCGCCATGTTCGTCGTAGGTAATGATCAGCAGGCTCTTCGGCCACAAGGGTGAGTTGCGAATGCTCTCATAGATCTTGGCGATGAGAGCATCTCCATTCGCCACGCCATCCATCGGGTGCTGCGAAGAGCCGCCTTCATACGTCCCGTTTGCGACGTCGCCATAGTTGGGTTCGATGAATGTGTACTGATAGGGATATGAGGACGACTGAACTTCTGATTCGAAGTCCGAAAGATCATGGACCCTGCACAAATCGATGCCGTGAATCGCGGAAACCTGAGAAATGCGCCCTTCAATTGGGCCACTGTCGTCGTGATACAGGCGCCACGTAATGCCATGGGCGTTCATTGCATCGAAGATGGAGCCCCTGGGGTACACGAATCCACGCCACAGCAACTCCCAATCAAACATTTCCGCGCTGCTCGGACTGTGGTCCAAACCATTGGAAGACGCTCCATGCAGAAAGAATCGGTTCGGCCAGGTTGGGCCGGGCAGGGAAGAGAACCACTGGTCGCAGACTACGAATTCATTGGCTAGCTGATGAAGCATCGGTAGTTGCGATGCCGTATCGAAGCATTTCATGATGTCGCCAATATCAGCAGGTGGCGGCGCGGGGCCTTCCGTCTTTGTGGTCGCGTAGTTTGCGACGAATCCGGAATTATTGATGGGCGGGTACTGGCCGCGAGGCGTATAGCTGGCCCCGTCCCCTGCGAGCTGCTCGACCACGTCTGCAAATTCATGCCCCGGATCGGTTGGCATGCTCACTGGCGCGTTGCCTTGAACGCAGTAGGAATTGCCGCTGTATGAATTGCAGTCGCTGCTGGTGGCGGCGATGATTCCAGGAATGCCGGAAAGCGCCAGTATATTGTCGAACGAGTGATTTTCGAGCATAAGCACGAAGACATGTTCGATAGAGGAAACTGGGCGGGTGTCTTTGAAATTGAGCTGGAATGTATTGTGATTGCCGGAGATGGCGAAGGTATAGATCTTGTTGCCTAGGGTGTATTCGAGCCGAGGTGTGTTCTGGCTGAAGACTGGATCGCCACCGATCCACCAGTTGTTGGCGAGGAAGTGATGGCCCTGAGCCAGATAGACCGTTGCCGAACCGCCGATCTTGAAGGTGATCGTCAGGCCAAAAATGAAATGGAGTTCGTCAGGAGTGCCTCCGCTATCTGAGGGAGCGAACATCTTCGGGCTGTCGCCGCACTGCGAACGAAAAGTGTCCGCGACCTGCTTTGACTTGTGCCGTCCTGCCTGAAGTGTGATGGTGAAAACCCCTCCCGTCGCAGTGATAGATGGAGGTACATCGGCAGGTTGGCCCGTCGCGATCACCAGAGAGTCTGGCAGGTATTCAATGCTGCGGATTCCATTCGACGGGTCTTCAATGCTGACGACATTGGCATGCTTTGCTCCGAGAGGCGCATCAGAACTGCTGGCAGAATTCGGCATGATGGGAACCGTCGTCACTGCATGCACAATTGAGCAAAGCAGCAATCGGGTTGACTCGGGAACAAATTCTCGAACTCATTCACTACATCGAGATTCGTAAGGCCATAAACAAACTCAAGCGGAAATCAACTCAAGACGTGGCCCGAGCGATTGAGGATGCATTGAGCGAAATCGTTGCGGACCGGCAGTAGTGTACGGCGGCGGTGCGAGGCAGACATCGTACACTTCTGCTCCAAATGGCTTAGCCGTCGACCTGTAACGGCCTTGGTCGATAATCGCACGCAATCGCGCATGAATGCCCATGGTGGCACTCATACAGATGCCCTGTTATATCCTTGGTTATTTGCGAGGTGACTTCCGATGGTCCGATTTTCGGTAATCGGTCACCGCCCGCTGCAACACAATAACAATCTCTCCGGCACTAATTCCGTACTGGCCAGGGCCGTGACCGCGAAAGTGCTGTCTCAACCGGTCGGAGCGGTATCGAAAGATTTTCTCGATGTCTGGGCGTACAAGCCAGCTATGCACGAAGAAATCAAAAGGAACGGCATAATTCACGAAGTCCCGGACCAGCGTGCCTCCGTCTGCAGGCTCGAAGATGTGTTTATGAACCCACTTACGATACGGACCGCGCAGTTGTTCATCCACGAAAATATGCGGCGGCCGCCAACTGCTGATGCGCGTGTGCCACTTGACGGGCAGGCTGTGAATCTGCAGCTTGTAATCGATCAAAGCTCCTTCCCTCATTTCAATCGGAAGGGGACTGAGAATTTTGAAATTCAGCCAAGGCGGCGTAAGGGTCTCGAGGTTGGCCGCATCGGCGAAGAACGAAAACAGTTGATCTGGCGGCAAGGGCAACCAGATTTCGCTTTTGAATTCCCGGATCTTCATGTTCCTCTCTCAGTCATTAGATTCAGTCGTTCCATGCCGGCGGATTCTCATAGAACGATGGTTATTCTGCGATCCCGTGGATTAGGGCGTCGAAGATAGCGCCGCGCAACGGCAGCACGTATCCGCTCAAGGCTGCCATCCCAGTTGTGCTGCTTCCTCGCTGCTCAGACGCAGTAGATAGAAAAACCCGTTGGGGCTCTCAATGTGCTCGAAGATGTCTCGAACGTCGGAGCCATGAGGGAGAAGCGGATTGATCGCTTCGATCAGTTCGCATTCATCGGCAAAGACGCGCTCCATAATGCCGGTCCGGGAGTTTCTACGGCCAGCCCATGGGCGAATTCGTACCATATAGCGAGCGTGGTCACTGTCGCCATCGAGTACGCACGAAAGATGAACCAGGTATCGTCGTCTGGAAGGCGCAGAAGCCCGCTTCTGCCTTGCTGGACTCATAGATATTCCGCGGCGCGGCGCCGGGTCTGGACCACGCGGTTAAGGACAATGCGGTTGTAGCGCTGTGCGAGGATGCAAGGCATATTTGCAGCCAAGGCATACACGGACATCACGAGGCACGCCCAGGGTGGATTCCATAAAAAGAAGAGTGGAAGACAAAGAAACATGCACCAATGAGCCAGTTCGGCACGGCGTGTTTCGAGAAGGAATTGCCGAACGTAGGAAGCGTCGAGGGATCGGATTTTATTTTTCGCGAAACCTCCAAGCCAGGGTGCTCCGTCTGGGAGCAGGGACTTCCATCTTCGAATCCCCAGCCAGTCTCGATACAGACGGCCCTCTCGTTCCCAACTGCGCGGAGCGGTGACCCAGCTATCTTTCGCAAAAAGATGTGCAGGAAGGCGCAAAACCACAGACGCGACGGCGAGATGAATCACCGGCCAGCCCAGGAGGTTGGCAGCCCAGATAAGCGCATTCATACCTGGCGGCCCCTCCACACGGCTTTGCGGCCCAGAGCACGCCGTGTGGCAGCACGCCCAAAGATTACGCAGTAGTATGCAAGCGGTAACGGATAGAGCAAACAGGTGAAAACCCGGTAGCTGCCAAGTTGACGAGTGATCCAGGCGATCTGCGCACTGAAGAGAACGTATATGAGGGCCAGGCTGATGCGGCCATGGTTGCCCGGCATGATGAGTACCATAGCGGTGGACCAGAGGGCGGAAATCCACGCGATGGCCATGACAAGAACCATGCGTCCGGAATCCGAGGCTCCCTGAAGAAAGGCTTTTGCCCAACTCTCCGACATCTGGCGAAAGCCCTCGGGAAACATGCGCGTGTGCAGAGTGCCCTTTCCGCCAAGGCAGAGAATGCTTGCGCCGCATTCGCGGAGCCTGCTTGCCCATCGAAGATTTTCGAGAACGACGCCACGAACGGCCGCATGTCCTCCGGCGGCAAAGTAGGTTTCCCTGAAAATGAGAAGTGACTGTCCGAACAGCCGCGGCGCGGAGACCCGGCTGAATCCGCCAGCGCCAGCGGCCATCAGGATATTAAAGAAGATCGAAAGTTGTTCGTAGGCGGCTTTTGTAGCATGGTATGGCAGCACAGACAGAACCAGGCTGCGATCCTGCTCACGTGCCCAGCAAGAGACCAGGCGTTCGAAACCGCCGGGCAGCAGATATGTATCGGCATCGAGGAACAGAAGAACTTCCCCTGTGGCGTACTGCGCGCCCTGGTAGCAAGCCCATGACTTGCCTGTCCATCCAACAGGCCTTTCTACCGAAGGGAGGACGTGAGCGCCCAGGCTTGCCGCCACTTCCGCAGTTTTATCAGTGGAACCATCATCCACCACGACGACTTCCAATGGCCGGGTTGCCGAATCGGCGATCGACTGAAGGAGTCGCGGCAGATTCTTCTCCTCGTTACGCGCGGGGATGATGATGGAAACACTCTCCAGAGTGCACGGCTCAGCAGGCGGACACGTCGGAATGCGTCGAATCAGCAGAAAACCAGCTGCCAGTCCGAATCCGCACATCAGAGCCGGCATCATCATCATTTTTCACCCGCATTGTGTTCTGCGATCATCCGCGCCACGTGCCGGCCGCTCAGAGTCACCATGGGCATGCCCGCACCGGGGTTCACGCTGCCGCCCACAAAGAACAGATTGCGGAACCGGGAACTCTGTTTGGGGGCCTTGAAGGCGAAGTTGCGTCGGCGATCGCAAACCACGCCATAAATGGAGCCACAGTTGGCCCCGTAACGTTTCTCGATGTCGAACGGCGTCCAGAAATCTTCAACCACAATGTGACGGCGCAGATCGGTCAGTCCCATGCGTTCCAGCTTGTCGAGGCAGATTTCCTTGAGCGCCAGGTAGTCTTCCCGGGTTGTTGGCCTGCGGTCGTCGAGCGGAGGAATGTGCGGCAGAATCTTGATGTTGTCGCACCCGTCGGGCGCCTGCGATGGGTCAGTTCGCGTTGGGGCTACGACGTAGAGGGTGGGATCGTCGGGAAGCTTTCCGTCACGAAATACGCGGCGGAAGTGCGCGTGCAGGTCCTTCGAGTAGAAAAAGTTGTGATGCGCAAGCTGCGGGTACGAACGATTGAGCCCAAGGTGAAGAACGATTCCGGAGCAGGAAGGCTTAAAGCGGCGCAATTTCCTCATCGAGGCGGGAGGCGCATCGAGCAGCTTCTGCATTGCGGGAATGACTTCCATGTTGGAGACCACGTAGTCGGCCTCAAAGAACCCAGTACTACCGTGGGAGTCGCGCGCGTGCACGCCTGTGACGGCGCTGCCCTGCTGATCGATGCGGGTAACCTCATGCCCCAGATTCAGGGTGACGCCGCATTCGTCCAGACGGCGGCGGAAAGCGTGCGCCAACTGATAGAGCCCGCCTGCTACGTACCAGAGCCCGAATTCCATCTGGATATTCGGCATGAGGTTCATGAATGCCGGCGAATCGAGAGCGCTGGAGCCAACATATTTGATGAAGTACTCAAAGACGTCGCGAAGGTAGGGATTGCTGATTCGCTTGTGAATGCTGCGCGACATGGACGGCAGATAGTCGAGATCGCGCGCGTCCCTCAAGCCATAAAAGCGCAGGAATTGTCCGAAGGTATCGAGGCCGCGATTCAGGTAGCCGCGCTCGACAATCTCGTACTGGCGGCGCGAGTAGGCGAGAAAGTCCTCGTACTCGCGGATGACGCGCGGGCCGAATCGCTCCAGTTCCACCCGCATTTTTTCCCGATCTTCCCAAAGGTCAAGAGTCGTTCCGTCCTCAAAGAAATTGCGCCATTGCGGGTCGACCCGCTGGAGTGTGACGTAATCCTCCAGCCGCTTGCCGTCGCCCTCAAAGATGGGCCGAAAGATCTGGGGCAGGGTGAAGATCGATGGTCCAAGATCGAAGCTGAATCCTTCCGTCTGCAATTGATTCAGTTTGCCGCCGACGTGGGAATTCTTTTCGAGCACGGTAACCTGAAAGCCGTTGCGGGCCAGCATGATAGCGGCAGACATGCCGCCGAGTCCGGCTCCGATGACAACTACGCCCTTCTTGTTCGCAACTGTGCTCATAATCCTCGTACCAGGGTGATGGCGATGTTTTTGGGGGCAGTGCCGACGTGGAATGAACACTGCTTGAAGTGGGGTGGACCCAGGCGTGACTTGGGATTGTTCGATGCCCCGACCGGCTCCCGCGGGATGCCCAGAAAATTGTGATCGAGCTTGTGGTTGCCGTTCAGGTCTTCATAGACGCTTACGGCATAAGTGGCGGGCGGAAGATGGGTGACGATGCGCATGTGCTGTGCTCCTGCTGGAATCGGCAGGAAGCCGTGACGGATTGCCGTGCGACTGTTGCCGGGAAATCCCAAGGGCGAGCTGAAAACAAGGTAGGCTAAATCTCCATGCGCGCCGTGCGTCAGGTGAACGTTGACGGTGAGGGGTGTTTCCGGCTTTGCTTGTGCGACGAGAATGGTGCTGAAGGCCGCGAGCAAAAGGAGAGGCATCACCATGCGAATCAGACGGCCAGCCAGGCCGGCTTGCCCGTGGCGATATCGAAGCAATCCGGCAAGTTGACGCCGGGTGCTGTCGGAGTATGGAAACCAGTTGATTTCCCGCGTGCGCCGGTCGCTGGCCATCATGATGGTTCTGACCCGGGAGAAGGCGCGAAGACCTTCCGGTCCGTGATAGCGGCCGTAACCACTGAGCTGGTTGCCGCCGAATGCCGCGTGGGGATTGGCAATGATCCGAATCACATCGTTGATGGCGCAACTTCCCGCGGAGACTCGGACAGCGACGCGCCGTGCGCGCGCACGATCACGAGTCCAGACACTTGCACTCAGGGCAAAGGTGCTTTGGTTGGAAAGTCTAAGCGCCTCCTCCTCGTCGGCGAACGGTGCGACGCAGAGCACGGGGCCAAAACACTCCTCGGTGAGAATGCGAGACTCGGGGGGGACGCCGGTGAGCAGCATCGGCTCGCTCCCGAGGAAGCTGCTGCAATCCCGCGGGCTGTGCAGTGTGGCTCCGCGGTCGAGCGCGTCTTCGATTTGAGCCTGCAGTTCGGCTGTCCTCGTGAAGGAAACCGGGCAGAGGTCCGCAGCCGGATCGGTGCTGACACGAAGACCTGCGATGCTTTGCATTATCCCTGCGACAAAGTCCTCGTAGATCGATGCTTCAACATACGCCCGTTTGACGCCGACGCAAACCTGTCCAGCGTTGGAGAATGCGCCGTAGGTGATCCCTTCCACGGCTCGCCTCATGTTGCAGTCTGCGAAGATGAGGGCGGCATCCTTTCCGCCGAGCTCCATGATGGTCGGAATGATGTATTTTGCGGCACGTTCGGCCACCATCCGGCCATGGCGGCTGCTGCCGGTGAAAAGGATGATGTCAGGGCGAGCATCAATCAGAGCCGCAGATTCCTCGGGGCCGTCGTGCAAAACCTGGACCAGATCCGGCGGCAGCTCTGCCTGGGCACAGAGCCTCGCGATGAGATCGGCTGTTTCCGGAGTGCGCTCCGAACATTTGAGGACCACGGCATTGCCGGCTGCGAGCGCGGTGATCGTGGGAATCATGGAGAGCTGGAAAGGGTAATTGGATGGGCCGAAGATGAGAGCGACTCCGTGGGGCTCAAAATGCGACTCGAAACGCGCGCCGCGAAAAAAGAATGCCGGCTTGTCCACTCTGCGAGGGCGCAGGATTTCGGGAGCATGAGCTTCGTAATAGCGCATCATTTCGAGTGTGACGAGTACATCTCCGGAAAGCGCGTCCAGAAGGGGCTTTGTGGTTTCGCGGGCAATGGACTCCGCGATGGACTCGCATTCGAGTGCGATTGCACGGCGCAGCCGGCCGAGCAGGGAGCATCGCTGCGACACACCGAGCGCACCCCAGGCGGGCTGCACTTCACGGGCCCGGGCCATTATCCGGTCTGCTGGGAGAGGGATCATGCGAGCGCAAGCTCCAGGGGCTTTGCAGCCGGGTGAGGGATCTCGTATTTCTGGCAGATGAGATTCGCTGAGATGCGAGCCGACTCGAAAATGGTCGGCAGGCCACTGCCGGGGTGCGTGCCGCCGCCCACCAGGTAGCAATTCTCGAACATCTCGAACTGGTTATGCGGGCGCATGTAGAGCATCTGGTTCCAGCTGTGCGCCATGTTGAATGTCGCGCCAAGAAAGACGGAGTATTTACGTTCCCAATCCTGAGGAGTGACGATCATCTCGCGCTGGATGTGCGGCGTCACATCTCCATAGGGAGTGCGCTCGCGCAGGGTGCGAAGAATATGTTCCCGCATTTGCTGCTTCTGCTCCTCCCAGTCGATGCCGCTGGTATTGTTGGCCACCGGAACGAGAATATAGAGCGCGGAATGTCCGGGCGGCGCGCTCGATGGATCTGTTTTGCAGGAGTTGCGGATGTAAAGCGACATGTCTTCGGAACTGCCGCGACCATGCGTGATGCCTTCAATGTTCTTCTTGTAGTCGCGGGCGAAGACGATTGTGTGATGCTCGGCATCATAAGTTCGATCAAGCCCCAGGTACATCATGAATGTCGAGCAGGAAAACCTCTGCTTGCGCAGCACCGAGGGTTTGTAGCGGCCGAGATCCTTCTCATCGAAGAGCATGGCCATAGCGTGGCCGAAATCTGCATTGATGATGACGTCGTCACAATAGACTTTTTCGCCGCTTGCCAGCTCTACTCCGATAGCACGACGGCCATCCACCAGAACGCGTGCGACCGGCGACGAAGTGTAGATCTCAGCGTTTTCTTCACGGCTGACTTCGGCAAAAGCCTGGGTAATGCGAGAGAGGCCGCCCATCACGTGATATACGCCGTGGGCATGCTCCGTATAGGGAATCATCGTGAACAGGCCGGGACAGTCCCAGGGAGACATGCCCAGATACTTTGACTGGAAGGTGAAGGCCAGGCGAAGTTCTTCTGAGCGGAAATAATCGCCCAGGACGCTGTACAGAGATCTCCCCGCAGCGATATGAGGGACGGCTGCCAGCAGCGTTGGGCTGATCATGCTGGAAAGAGTGCCATACGGCTTTTGCAGGCATGGATAGAGCTTTTTGAAGCGCAGGCTTTCACGCTCGAGAAAACGGTCGAAGTTGGCGCCTTCTCCCGGAAAGTGCTTTTCTATCTCCGCCTTCATTGCCTCGGGTTGCGGGAGGACGCGCATGGTTTTATCGGGGAAATTGAGTGCGTACATCGGGTCAAGCTGTTTGAATTGCATGTAACTGCTTGACTCTCGTCCTCCTTCGGCAAAGAGTTCATCGAGGAGAAACTTCATCATCAGGAAGGTGGGGCCGAGATCGAAGTGATAATCGCCGAGACGCACCTCGGCGTTGCGTCCGCCGATGACGTCCTGCTTCTCAAAGACCTGGACACGGAATCCGCGCTGGGCCATGAGCATGGCTGCAGCCAGACCCCCTGGACCTGCTCCCACAATCGCAACAGACTTTTTATTGGCGCCGCTTCGGTACTTGCTCATGACACGACTGTAGGGCCGGCGCGTGAGCAAATGGCCTCCGTCGAGCTTGCGCAGACGAATTGATTGCCTCTCATGCAACAAATTCCTTACTGATTGCGCATGAGTGAAAAGCGCGTTCTGACGGGCGCGCTCGCACAGGGCAGAGTTGGGCTTTATCGGGGAGCGCCCGCGGTGACTACAATCGCGGTACAGGGCTTCTTGTCGAGGCTGCGATAGGTGTGCTTCTGCATGGAATCGAGATAGATGGAGTCCCCAGTCGCAAGCTGGAACGTCTCCACTCCGATCTTCATTTCGAGTTTGCCCTCAATCAGATAAAGCAACTCCACTCCCCGGTGATAATGCGGCACGAGCTGCTCTGGCGGTACGGGATGGAAGTGGGCCAGGTAGCCGCTCAGCTTTCTCTCGTTTACACGGAAGTCGAGGCTTTCAAAATGCCACGGAACATGAGTGGATTTCGGATCGGATGGAAATACCTTTCGCTCGTTGCGCCGTACCACGGCCACGACATGACGCTTTCTGGGATCGCTGAAAAAGTAGTCCAGCCCGACATTGAATACCAGAGCAATGCGCGTGAGCGTGGGCAAGGTGGGCACCAGCCGCCCATTTTCGAGGCGTGACAGCATGGCTGACGACAATCCAGTGTGCTCAGCTAATTGAGCAAGGCCCATGCTGCGGCGCAGACGCAGAGTACGCAATTTGTCCGCAATCGCGTACGGTCGAAGCGATTCCTGGACGACCGCGACGTCGGTGGTTTTACTCTTTGCTTTCCGTCGTTTCGGCGATATGGATTCTCGGTTGTCCACCATAGACCAAAGTGCATCACCTCTTTACTGACGATCAACCTGAATTGCATGAGTGTCAAGGTCGCAATCGAGGATTGAAGCGCCGACGGGAGAGTGTCAATGAAGGGGCGGCAGCATGAAATCCCGCGTTAGACAGCGCGTAGCCGTCGCTCCACCTGCGCTCTGTTGATCGGTCCACGTCTGCTTTTTATGGTCTTAGATGCCATCCGTCGCACTGCATATTGTTAAAAATAAATTAGGGAACCTCTGAAGAACTCCCCGATCCACAGCAGTGGTGGTTAATGTGGAGTTGAGGAGAAGATCACGCATGCGACAGATGACGTTGGCCCATCAAGCAGAGTTTCAGCGGTACTCGAAGAAGACGCGGCGGGAGCAGTTTCTGGAAGAGATGGATGCGGTGATGTCGTGGGGCGAGTTGTTGGGGCTGGTCGCGCCGTACTACTCCAAGGGCGAGATGGGCCGCAAGCCTGTAGGGCTTGCGATCATGCTGCGGGTTTACTTTCTGCAGCAATGGTTTGCGTTGTCGGATCCTGGGGTGGAAGACGCGCTGTATGAATCACCGGTGCTGCGCCGCTTCGCCGGCATCGATCTGGGCGGCGCGCCGGTGCTGGATTAGACCACGATCCTGAACTTCCGCCATTTGCTGGAAGCACACGAATTGTGCGGCCAGATGCTGGACGCGGTGAACCTGTATTTGGCGAGCAAGGGTATGCCGAAAGGTATGCCAGCCGATGCTTCCGAAACCCATTTCCGTAGCGAGCCGGCGACGAGCGTCGTGAACCGGAATGGTGTGCGCCTTGCCCTGACTGCGTTCCGCATTTTTGCAGGCGACTCCAGAAGCGGCGCCGCATTCTGGACAGGCAAGCAGACACCAGCCGCCGCGGCGAATGTAGTCCTGCTGGATGGGGGAGGCATGGTAG
>JAJZAL010000423.1 GCA_021799405.1 Acidobacteriota bacterium | reverse complement strand
CGCATTCCGTCGGGAATGGTTGCCGCGAGACCGCCGCCCGATCCAGGCGCCGCGAGACGGCTATTCAAAATAGGTTCGCCTATATACAGTTCAGAGAGTACGCCTCTCCCGACGGCGTCCGACGCTTTGAGGATGGCGCCCTGCGGAAGCGCGCCACCGATCTCAACCGTGGTCAAATCGGCGCTCCTTAGAACGCTACCGAGTTTGATGTTTCTTGCAGCGGCTATTACGCGGGTGACTTGATGACGAGCCGCACCTAGGCGGTTCCCTCCGATCCGGAACACGCGATCGCTGCATCCGGCCGCGACGAGAAAAGCGGTCAATAGGATAGCCGTTAATCTTCGGTTCATTCAGGCACCTTCCCGAACTGGCTGTAAAGACAGTCTTGATTTCCTTCCACATAATCGCAATTGTTGTGCCAAAAGGAAGAAAGTCGGCAAATGATGGGTTTAGCGGGCAAGCCGTTCAGCAAGTGTGAACACGTGTATACCACTCTGCGCCGCTGTGTAGCCGCGCAGACACGCCTAATACGCTCCGTTTCCCGTTTACAGAAACTTACGCGCCTGTCAGTTGGCCTGAGAATTGCTGTTGTATTTCGTGGAGTCCTGACGAAAGCGTCATTTACGCTTGCAGTCGCGATAAGGTGAGTTCTTCTGCAGGAGACGACGGACTCCCATGCACGGGAGTGGGAGTTATTACCTCATTGGCCTCTTCGCAAATCAATACGCTATTTACCACTCCACAGCGCTCGCGCACGGGACCTGGTTTCTTCATGGTCTCGGTCCTGATGCACGGATTGGTGTTTGGCATCGCGATAGTCACGGTCATGGACGCGCCTAGAGTTGACGATTCATCACTCTCACGGCGATATACAACCCGAATTGTGAAGCTGCAATCGACTGATCCGCAATTGCGATGGGCTCCTGGAGGCAGTGCTGCACCACCCACTTCGCACGCGGAGATGCGCGCGGCCAGCTCCGGAGAGCGGCAGGTTGCGGCCGCCGCGCCCCAATCGCTTGCTTATCGAGTCTCCGCACCGATCACGCTCGTACAGCCGGACATCGCGCAGAATACATTATTGCCACTCAAGGCTCCGATTCCGCTGATAGTGATGTGGACGCCACCGAATCTCCCGGTCCCGAAGATTGTTCCGCCCCCATCCAAAATAAAAGCATCGGCTAACGTACGGCCTTCCCTCTCCATGCCCAACCACGAAGCGCACGTTGCTAACATCCAGCTTGCCTCTGCCTCATTCGTTTCGCAGACAATTCCGATCCCCGCCAGCACGACCTCGCCCATCATCGTGCCCGGACAGGAGTTGCCGCAGATACCACAAACGGCGTCCACTCCATCGGCGCAGCCCACGCCGGCGACGGTCTTGTCCGTCTCCGACGTGCTCCTGTCGAAAGGAACCGTTGCATTGCCACCCGCCAACCAAACTGCAGCAGCCTCCAGTTCCGATTTTTTCGCGCCAGGACGGCCACAGAGCACATCTCAAGCGGGTGATGGCGCAACAATCGGCAAACAGAATGGGAATGCGCCGGGAATAACTTCAGGCATCCACAGCGCCCAAAACGAAACTGCAACGGGGCCAGCCGGAGAGAAACAGGCAGGATCTAACTCAGGATCGGACTTAGGACTTCTTTCAGGAAACGGAGCATCGGTTGCTCGCATCACCCGCCCAAAGGACGGCCACTTCGGGGTCGTCGTGGTGGGAGATTCTGTGGCTGACGAATATCCTGAAGCGGCTGGAATATGGGCCGATAGACTTGCCTACACGGTGTATCTGCATGTGGGCGCTGCGAAAAGTTGGATTCTGCAATACTGCTTGCCTCGCATGGTGCAAGCGGCGAGCAACACTACCCGGCCCGATGCACCATGGCCGTACCTCATCGTGACGCCCCGACTCGCTCCCGGCGACTCTGACACCGATGCTCTGCTAGTGCATGGCTTCATCGATGCCGCCGGACACTTCGAGAAACTGGCCATCGTCTTCCCTGCGCAATTTGCGCAGAGCAAGTTCGTTCTTGGCGCGCTCCAGCAATGGCAGTTCCGGCCCGCCGCACAGAATGGACAATCGACAGCTGTCGAGGTGCTACTAATTATTCCCGAGGAAACGGACTAAAACAGTCATCTGAACCGATTCGCGGTGTGAAGGCGTCATTGTGCAATCACCATCGAGGATGTGCTGCTCATGGTGAGTGTGCTGCTTGGGACAAACGGGATAGACAGAGGAAACTTGTACTGCGCCGTCACTGTGGCCAAGTCTCCAGGGCCATTGCAGCCAGCCGCTACGCAGGTTCCTCCAGCAGGATAGGCCGAGAATGTCGTCGTCACTGTCATCGCTGAGGTAGTGATTCCTGGATACCCGAGATTCTGGACGTAGGTCTGGATCTGGCTGGCAGTGACTGTACATGAAACCCCGGAAACCGTGCAGGTCGCTCCATGAACGATGGCGTACCGAGTACCCTCCCGTGCGGCATCGGACACGTAGTGATAGGTATATAGAGCCAGGCACATTTCAATCAGACCGAACAATATGGTCAATAGAATAATCATGGAAAGTGCCATCTCCACGACCGTGGCGCCCTCTTCTCCGCAACCGCAATGTCGCAGCGGAAAGGCTGACAAGGCTTTCCGCTGCCGGTGAACATGGTAGTGTGGTCGGTGTGCCGCGCGTTGCTTAGATGCCACAACCTCATGCGGCATCGCGGTCCTTAATTTTGATCGTAATTCCATCATGGTTGTTCCACTCGCATAATTGCTTGTCCGGTCAAAGTAAATGAATTTTGAATCCCTGGATAGTTGAACAAGGGGCCGACCTTCGCAGCGGTATTTACCTGGACATATTCGATGATGCGCGCCGGGCTGGGACAACTCGCAAGCGCGGTCGAGCAGGTAATTATCCCTCCCGTGGAGCAGGCGCAAAAATTCGTTGACGTCGCGGTAATTCCTGTAACATTTGGAGCATCCTGGGTCGCCGCGAGCTGTATTCCCGCAGTGTCGGAAGCAGTGGTGTTGGTCTGAGCGGCATACGCAACCCCGGCGCGCGCGGAGTTGGCC
>JAJZAL010000422.1 GCA_021799405.1 Acidobacteriota bacterium | reverse complement strand
CGGCTACCAGCACGCGGCCCTGCTGGTCCGTAATGGCAACATCCTGCACAATCGGCGAGTAATCGATGATCGAATTCATCAGCGCGTTGAGTCCGGCACTGGATTGCAGCGAATTGGCTACCGCCGCGTGAACCGACGCAGGATTGTTGACATCGAACTTCTGCTTGTTCAGCCCCACGTCAATCGCCTGTCGCGTGGCAAACAGCACCTGGTGCGCCAGGCTGTCCGTGGAGGTATACGACTGGTTGATGTAGACCTGCAGCAACTGGAGCAAGTACAGCCACGAAATCGAAGCAACGCAGGCAAAAACCAGGGCGGTAATCGCCAGAACGAGTTTTGTTTTGAGTTTCACGGCTCGTTTTCAGGCCTTCGATCGCAAGGTGTTAAGTCTCAACAGAAGTATCGCTTTCGTCTACTTTCTGGAAGTATTCCTTTAGCTTGTTGTGGAGCGTCTTCAGGCTGATCCCGAGGATCTCCGCCGCCTTCGTCTTGTTATTCTTCGTCGACTCCAGCGTTTTCAAGATCAACAGACGCTCCGCCTCGTCCACCGTCGTTCCCACCTGCACTTGTACGGCATTGGAGGGAACTTCCGCCGTCGCTCGTGCCGAACGGACGCCAAAACCAGGAGGCAGGTTGCGCGCCTGCAAATCCTCGCCACTGCACAGAATCACTGCGCGCTCAATCGTGTTGCGCAGTTCCCGAACATTGCCCGGCCAGTCATAGGCCATCAGGCGGCCACGCATCTCGGCGTCCATTCCGCGAACCGAGCGACCGTGCTTCTCATTCATTTCGCCGATCATACGGTCCACGATGGCCGGCAGGTCTTCTTTGTGGTCGCGCAGCGGAGGCATATGGACATTGAACACGTTGAGCCTGTAAAACAGATCGCCGCGCAGGTGCCCATCCGCCACGGCCGTTTCCGGGTCTTTGTTGGTCGCGGCCAGCACGCGCACGTCGATGGGCGTCTCCACCTTGCTGCCCAGCCGCCGGTAACGGCGATCTTCCAGCACGCGCAGCAGCTTCGCCTGCGTTCCAATCGGCATTTCGCCGATCTCGTCCAGTAGCAGCGTGCCTTCCTCCGCCAGCTCAAAACAGCCGGCGCGGCGCTCCACGGCTCCGGTAAACGCACCCTTTTCGTGGCCGAATATCTCGCTTTCGATCAGTGATTCCGGGATTGCCGCGCAATTCACTGCCACAAATGGCTTGTTGCGGCGCGGACTCAGTTCGTGCAAGGTCCGAGCCACCAATTCTTTCCCGGTACCGCTTTCGCCCGTGATCAGCACGGAAACATTCGTCGGTGCCACGCGTTCGATCAGTCCGAAGATTTCATGCATCGCTGCCGAGCCGCCCACCAGCAGTCCCAGGGATGCCGCATTCCGTTTCGCCGTATGGGATGTCTCCGCCTCACGCTGCAGCTCCAGCTGTCGCGAAACATTTGCCAGTATGGTCTTCAGGCGGATCGGATCGACGGGCTTCTGCAGGTAATCGAAGGCGCCAATCTTCATGGCCTCCACGGCTGATTCGACCGAACCTTGCGCCGTGAGAACAACGACAGCGCGCTGTTCTGACTGCTGGTTCAGTTGCTCCAGAAGTCGCATGCCATCCATGCGCGGCATCTTCAGATCGGTGACCACAATGCCCGGCTGCCACACCTTCACCTGGTCGAGCGCCTCAATCCCGTCCCGAGCCGTGGCCGTACGATATCCCCACCCGCTCACTAACTCGGCCAGGCCGGTTAGCGCGTGGGGTTCATCCTCGACGATTAAGACTTTTTCCTGAACCATATTTCCTTCCGGCTGGTACAAATTGCGTCCACGTCGGAGAGCGAACACCCCCGTCGCCCCGTCCACCGGGGTGAGGGCGTCGTCCTGCGGAGGGGAACCGCTTCTGTCTGTATCATACGGGTATGCTGGATTATGAGATAACTGCACGGGACACCGCCGAGTTGCTCAGGGCCGCTCGTGAGGGCGACCGTTCTGATTTTCTGCTTCTGGATGTTCGGGAGCACGTCGAGTACCAGACTGCCCGGGTGGAAGGTAGCCTGTTGATTCCTATGCGCGAAATTCCCTCTCGCGTGCACGAACTGGACCCCGACTCCCACATCGTTACCATGTGCCACGCCGGCGTCCGTTCCATGAATGTGGCCCTGTGGCTGCGCGATCAAGGCTTTGAGCGTGTCCAGTCCATGCGCGGCGGCATCGACGCCTGGTCGTGCACCGTGGACCCCGATGTTCCGAGATACTAACGCGAAGAGAAGAAGCGCTTGTGTGGGAGACCCATGCAAGTCGGCCGGACGATGCCCATAGGTCGCTTTCCCGCCTTATCGTGCAGAATTTACGAACGTTAGACATGCATAGCAGGTAGGAATTGCATTGCTGAGCATGTCCGATTTTTCCCGCCGCCAGAGTTCTCGCGGCTCAGGCCCGGGGCCGAACCAATGGACCATCCATCCGCTCTTGCTCCTGCCTCCGCGCGGTTGACACGGCATCTGCGCCTGGGGCAGAGCGCATAACCATCATTTTTCTGGACTTCGATCAGAATTGGCCCGCGGATCGCCTTCCTTATGGGTGACGCCGTGGCCTGAGTCATTGATCGGCCGCCCGAGCCTTGGGGGTTTCGAAACTCTCCTGAGCCACCGATCAGGGAAAAAACAGCCAGAGAATTCTGCTCAACGCCTCGTCGCCAAAGTCATCCTCCCAGCTCACTCCATCTTCGCCGCGCGTTCCATAAGCCATGAAAAGTGCCGATAGTATTCGTGCATCGTCATTTCTCCAAATGCCGGTTTTTTCATCACTTCGGCCAGATGGCCGCGAAGGAATAAGAGCCACGGCCGCCAATACTGCAGAAAGATCTCCTCCGACACCAGCTCGTTTTTCACAAACAGGGCAGCAAAATCAAATGCCGAGCAAACGGCGCTCACGCAGTCCATGTCGAGATCGGTTGCCTTCATGGCGCGCAGCCGGTGCCTGGCATCCCGGTTCTCGGGCTGGTGAAGAAAGTTGGAAATCTGCAGTAAATTCTGTGTCTTGATCTGGTAACGCGCCATGCGGAGCCTGCCCAATGCCGCAACGGC
>JAJZAL010000421.1 GCA_021799405.1 Acidobacteriota bacterium | reverse complement strand
AACCCCGGCGTAGGAACAAGAATCCTTCCGCCTTGAAGGGTCATTCCGACTGCAATTTCGCCCCAGCGAAACCAAGCTGAGGAATCTGCGTTTCAAGTGCTCCATGGAAACGTCACAGGAGCACTCTTGCGCACCACTGGCAACTGGGGACTGGTAACTGGGGACTGACACCTGTAAAGGTTTATCGTGGAGAACAAGGGGGAATTCATGGAACTCACCTTCGCTGGCAAAACCGTTCTTGTCGCGGGAGGTACCGGTGGTCTGGGCCGAGCCGTCACCCTCGCCTATCTCGATCACGCCGCCAACGTCATCGTCACCTACCGCCACCACGAGGAGTTTGCCTCCATCGAACGCGACGCCGAAGGCAAGTCCGGAACCCTCTTTGGTTTTGCCGTCGACGTCACTGAATCCGCGGCCACCGTCGCCCTGGTCAGCGACATCCTCTCCCGTTTCTCCAGCCTCGACGTGTTTGTCAACTGCATCGGCGGATACGCCGGCGGCACCAAGGCCTGGCAGCTCGACGAGGAAACCTGGGATCGCATGCTCGACCTCAATCTCCGCTCCAACTCCTCGCTCATCCGTGCCGTCGTTCCCCCCATGCTCCGCCAGCACGCCGGAGCCATCGTCCTCGTCAACGCCAAAGCTGCCCTCGACCACGGCGCCGGAGCCGCCGCCTATTCCGCCTCCAAGGCCGCCGCTCTCGCCATGGCCGGCTCGCTCGCCGCCGACCTCAAAGGCACCGGCGTCCGCGTCAACTCCATCCTGCCCAGCATCATTGACACGCCTGCCAACCGCGAAGCCATGCCCAGGGCCAACTTCGCCGAATGGCCCAAGCCCGAAGACCTCGCCTCCGTCATTCTCTTTCTCTCCAGCGACGCCGCCCGCGTCATCCACGGCGCCGCCATCCCCGTCTACGGCAACAGCTAGAGCCTTTCCCCTATTCCTGTGAGCTTTATGAATTCAATCAAGCGCAGCTTTTCTTAACGGAAAAGCTGCGTTGAGATTCTCTCTTCGGTCTAAACCAATAGGGGAAATGCTCTACCTCTAAATCGCCAGAGTGCCCAGCGGATGCGTTCAAGCGTGCCGGGCCCAGAAATCGGCAGGGCTGAGGATCGAATAGCTGCCGGCCAGCGCCAGCAGGTCTTTGTCTCCTGTAATGAGGTAGTCTGCCCCGGAGGCTCGCAGTGTTCCAAGAATGGCCTGATCTGCCGTATCTCTCAGCGCCGTATCCGGCTCCGGGTCGGGTTCAATCACGTCTGCCAGGAAGACAAGGCTGTCCACCAGGTCTCGAATCTCATCGCGAGTGAGAGAAACACGCGTAAGCCGCGGAAGAACGCGCGTCAGCTCGTCGAGGATGTACCGCGACAGTACGACGTGCAGGCCGCCATTCTTCCACAGCGCAAGGATCTGCCCCGGAATGCTGCCTGGGTAAGCCAGGCCGGACACCAGCACATTGGTATCCAGAACAACGCGCAGACTTGCCATCAGCGCTTGCGTTCTGCAGCGACCGCTGCGTCAATTTCCGCCATTCCTTCGTCGGCAGGCACTCCTGCGTAGGATTCCGCGATACGACGGCTCAATGCGTCGAATCGGTCCTGCATGCGGCGTATGCGGGCGAACAGTTCCGCATCTACCAGCACGGCGACAGGCTTGCCATCCTTGTGAATGACAATGCTGTCGTTGCGGTACTGAACCTGGTTCAGCATGTCGCCGAGATTTTGGCGAAAGTTGACGGCATTCACCTCAGTGATCATGATTGCCCTCCACATTCCCATTTTATCATCATGATTGTAATGATCGTTATGATTGTAATGATCGTAATCGTTAACTGCCGGCAGTTGGCCCACTCAAGCCCGGCTTTCTGCGGGCTTGAGCGGGAAGCAGAAATGCCGGCTCCAATCGCCCAAAGGGCGACCGGATTAGGGTCCCCGGCGACGCTCGCGTCGATCGTCAAGGTCAACACTTCAATACAGCACCACAGTCCAATACATGAACACAATCAATACACCTGCCCCTGTGCAAGGCGCGCTCCCGGCCGCATTCCTACTGCTTTTCGGCACTTCGCGACGCGGGGCAAGGTTTCCTGGCAAACCGGAAAGATGCCGCTGGTTCCATAATTAGTGCATGAGCAGATGGGCCAAAATAGTGTGTCGATAATTGCTACTGGACGACGCTGGTGGGGAGCGGGTCACCCTGCGGCTTGAGCACGGATAATAGACAGGTCCCTTATGAAACCACTGACACTCGATCAGATCGTAGATGCCTATATCAGCAATTATCGCGCTGCCGCGCGCGCCGAGATGGACACGTTCCGGAGGGAAAAAAGCAGGGTAGTCGCGATCCGAAGAGCAGCCCTATGCGAATCTTCCAATGGGAGACGGCATCCCCATCAATGTTTGATCCCGAGAAGACTGTTGGAAATTGCCGAGGAGCGGCTCCAGGCGGCGGCGAAGCGTCTCGGTGCGACTGCTGATTTCGAAGCGCTGCACGAAATTGTGAAACTTGAGATTGGCTCGATTCCCGGCATAGGCAAGCTGACGGTGTATGACATCGCGCAACGGATTGGTGCATACCTCGGGAAATCACCGACATTGATCTACTTGCATCGAGGGACAAAGGAAGGCGCAGCTATCCTTGGATTCCACGGCGAAACTCTCGATGCGCGCAATCTTCCCTCTGCGTTCTTGCGCCTGTCACCGGCTGAAATCGAGGACTGCCTTTGTATTTATAAGGACCACCTTCGGGGTGTGCCGACGCAATCTCATCGCGATCCCGTCGGATGTGATGTTGCAAGAAAGCAAGGACGCGCCTGCAGGTGAAGTGGACGGGCGTCCCAATCATCCAGCCATTTCGTTGTCATCCGGTTACATGTGTGTACGGAAAAAGAAAATAGCTCACACCATCACGCGAAAACTATTCCACAACAATCTTGCCGGGAATTAACCCCAAAATTGCTAGAAAGAAACAAACTTCCTTCTACGCGGCTTTGGGAGTGAGATGGACATCGAAGCCGAAATTTTCCAGACGGTGGATGAGGCGTTGGATGTGCCTGGTTCTGGTCCGTTCGTCGAAGT
>JAJZAL010000420.1 GCA_021799405.1 Acidobacteriota bacterium | reverse complement strand
TCTGTAGGCACGAGTCCCGCTGGAATGAACTGTTCTCTAGTGCGCAAATGTTCGAAACGCCTTGGTTTTTCGGACTTCCTCATGGAGTCGCACGCCAGTTCCGCGAGCGGGCCGGCCGGGATGGGACGGTGCGGACCTGCGCGGAACGACATCGCACGACGGGCACAGCGCACCCTCTCCGTGATAGACGGCACCTGTGGCGCCAAAAGTCGCACTCTGTCTATAGACGCCAGCCCGGGACCACCGATCGGCAGCGGCGTGTCCCAGCGACCGGCGATGCCCCGCAGAGCGGGCAGGTGTTTTCTCGTACGATACGGCATCTTTGAACTTGTCATGCAGCGAAACGCATGACATTGATATAAAGGAGCAGAATATGGAGTCCACTCAATCGGCTCACCCGCCCGCGTTGCGCGAGGATGAACTCCAAGCACTGGACGCCTATTGGCGCGCCGCGTTGTATCTTTGTGCCGGGATGCTGTATTTGCGCGACAACCCGCTACTCAAGCGACCGCTTTCCCTCGATCACATCAAACATCGATTGCTTGGCCACTGGGGGTCCGATCCGGGACAAACCATTGTTTGGACGCATCTGAATAGACTGATCCGCGCGCGCGATTTAAATATGCTCTTCATTTCCGGACCAGGACATGGAGCGCCTTCGATGCTGTCTCAGGCGTGGCTCGAGGGTACCTACGGCGAGGTTTACCCAGACAAAGGACAGGGAGAAGCCGGATTGCAGCGTTTCTTTAAGCAATTTTCCTTCCCGGGCGGTATTGGCAGTCATTGCACGCCTGAGACTCCGGGTTCCTTGAACGAGGGCGGCGAACTCGGCTATAGCCTGGCACATGCCTTTGGTGTGGCGTTCGACAATCCTGACTTGATCGTGGCGTGTATGATCGGCGACGGCGAAGCGGAGACCGGACCGCTAGCGACGGCTTGGCACAGTAATAAATTCCTAAGTCCGATCCGCGATGGCGCTGTGCTGCCGATTTTGCACCTCAACGGGTATAAGATCGCCAATCCCACCATACTGGCACGTATCGGCGATGCGCAACTTGAACAGCTACTGCGTGGGTACGGCTACAGTCCACATTTTGTTGTCGGCGAGGATCCCGCCAAGGTTCATCAACAACTGGCTGAGACCCTCGAGCGAATCATCGACCAGATCTTGGCGATTCAGAAAGAAGCACGCTCCAAGGGCTTCCGCCAACGACCCACGTGGCCGATGCTCGTCCTGCGCACACCCAAAGGGTGGACCGGACCGAAATCAGTGGACGGTCACAAGGTGGAAGGATTCTGGCGCGCCCATCAGATTCCCATAGATCCGCACCAGAGCCCGGGACATCTAAAACAGTTGGAGCAGTGGCTAAAAGGCTATCACCCCGAAACTCTATTCAGCGACGAAGGCCGCCTGCGGCCCGAACTCGCCCAACTCGCCCCGACTGGAACACGGCGCATGAGCGCCAACCCAGTGACCAATGGGGGCCTGCTGCGCAAGGTTCTGGTCCTGCCCGAATGTGCCGGCTACGCGGTGCCCGTCGAACATCCTGGGACAACTGTGGAGGAGAATACCCGCCCTCTCGGCCGATTCCTGCGCGATGTCATGCGCGCCAACACCGGGAACTTCCGCTTCTTCTGTCCAGACGAGACTGCCTCGAATCGCCTCGACGACATTTATGAGGTCAGCGGCAAGGCCTGGATGGCCGAAATCCTGCCCGAGGACGCCGACGGGTCTCACCTGGCAGCGAACGGTCGGGTCATGGAGATTCTCTCAGAACATACGCTCGAGGGCTGGCTGGAGGGATATCTCCTCTCCGGACGTCATGGATTTCTCGCCTCCTACGAGGCTTTCATCCATGTCATCGACTCCATGTTCAACCAGCACGCCAAGTGGCTGGAGAAATCCCTGGAAGTTCCCTGGCGTTCGTCCGTATCTGCCCTGAACATACTCGTCACCTCCACGGTTTGGCGCCAGGACCACAACGGCTTTTCGCACCAAGACCCCGGTTTCCTGGATCTGGTAACAAACAAGAGCCCTCGGGTGACCCGCATCTACCTGCCGCCCGACGCGAACTGCCTACTGTCCGTCGCACAGCATTGTCTCACGAGCACTGACAAGATCAACGTCATAGTGTCGGACAAACAACGGCACTTGCAATACCTCAGCATGGATGATGCCGTCATCCATTGCACCAAGGGTATCGGAATCTGGCCCTGGGCCAGCAACGACGCCGGCAGTGAGCCGGACCTGGTCATGGCCTGTGCGGGCGACGTTCCGACCATGGAGGCGCTTGCCGCGACCGCCCTGCTGCGACAGCATTTCCCCGACCTGAAGGTGCGATTCGTCAACGTTGTAGATCTGTTTCGCTTAGTGCCGGACTCTGAGCATGAACATGGTCTGGGGGATACGGACTTCGACACTCTGTTCACACGCGATAAGCCAGTGATTTTTAACTTCCATGGCTATCCGTGGTTGATCCACAAGCTGCTGTATCGCCGCGCAAATTCGCGCAATGTGCATGTCCGCGGCTACAAGGAGCACGGCAACATCAATACTCCGATGGAACTGGCAATCCGCAATCAGATTGATCGCTTTAATCTAGTGATTGATGCTATCGACAGAATTCCCAGGTTGCAGATAGCCGCCGCGCATGTGAAAGAGCACATGAAGGATATGCTCTTGAAATCTCTCGCCTATGCCACAGAGGAAGGCGTGGATCCGCCCGAATACACGACGTGGCGGTGGCCAAGCACATCAGCGGCTAGTCGCTGAGTGACCGTGTACGCCGCTCGAATGCCTCAGCTCCCACGACTCGACGCCAGTTGCGCTGCGGCGAACTCGTTAACAGACGCTCTCGCGATGCAGGCGTCTGCCGACGTCTCGGGTTGCGCCGACACACCCCTACGAAGTACCGCGCCTCGGCCGCAACCGCCCGAGGACCGACTATCACCCCAATTGGAGTCGCGTGCCCTGGTTCCGCGCAGGTTCGAGCCGTCGAATGCTCCCCGGCGCGCACAGCAGCCGCGCGTCAGGCACTCCGTGGTGCACGGCGAAGCTACGTCGCGCGCAATCCCCTCTCGGATGCGG
>JAJZAL010000126.1 GCA_021799405.1 Acidobacteriota bacterium | reverse complement strand
TGCACTTTACAAATCCAAGTGTGAAATGTGCCATGGTCCCGACGGAAAGGCAGCTACGCCGATGGCCAAGATGATGCAGGTGCCTTCCTTCGAAGCATCCGGCGTCAAGAAGAAGACCGATGCCGCCCTGTTCGATGCGATCGAGAACGGCAAAGGAAAGATGCCGGCGTACAAAGGTAAGCTCAACAGCAAACAAATCAAGGACTTGGTGGCTTACATCCGGGTACTTGACAAGAAGTAACTCCGCCGAGAGGTAATGATGGCTTCGCCGGATTCATGGTTCGGACGCAGAGAGCGGAAGTGGGCTCTCCTAGGAAGCGTAGGGCAATTTGGAACGGGGGCACGATGAACCCAATTTCTGAACGCTACAAGCTTCCTCCGAATACGATGAGTCCGGCGAGTCGCATGTTGCCGGCGCTCTACCCCAAAGAACGGCACTACAACTCCATTCGGGCCAGATTGCTGCCCCTGGTCGCCGCCACGACGCTGTTACTCTTTGCTCCAGGTCTATCGCGCGCTCAACAGCTCGATTGTCTCTCCTGCCACGGTACTCCCGGCATGCAGGATGCATCCGGCAGGAGCATCAGCATCGCAGCGGATACATTCCACGCCAGCGTCCACGGCGCTCTCGGATGTACTGCCTGTCACTCAGATATAAAAGCCTTTCCGCATCCAAGTCATCCTGCCCCCGTGAAGTGTGGCACCTGTCACACTCAGGAAGCTGCAGGTGTGGCTGGCAGTGTTCACGCTGATGGGGGAGAGCATTCCTGCTTGAACTGTCATGGCAACCCACATGCCATCGTCAAGGTTTCGGATCCACATTCGCCGGTTTATCCGTTGAATGTTCCGCATACCTGCGGCGCCTGCCATGGCAATGCAGCACTGGCAAAAAAGCATCACCTAAAGAATGTGTATGGGGAATATGTTGATTCCATCCACGGGTTCGCGCTCACGAAAGACGGGCTTCTGGTGGCTGCCAATTGCTCAAGTTGTCACGGAACCCACCACATTCTGAGCCATACCAATCCGCGGAGCTCCACCTACCGCACCAATGTTCCAAAAACCTGCGGAAAGTGTCACGCCGGCATTGAGACTGAGTATCTGGCGGGAACACACGGGAAGGCGATGATGGCGGGTAACATAAAGGCGCCGGTCTGCACTGACTGTCATACCGCACATCGGATTATGGAGCCGCAGGAGAAAGCATTTCAGGAAAAGACAGTGGGCACCTGTGGGGGATGCCATCGAGAGAAATATGCAACCTATCGCGACACCTTTCATGCGCAGGTTTCTGCGCTCGGTTACATAGAAGTCGCGCACTGCTGGGACTGCCATGGACCGCACGAAGTGCTGCCCGCATCAGACCCTCGGTCACCTGTCAACCGCGCAAATCTAGTCAGAACTTGCAGCAAATGCCATGCTGATGCGAATCCGCGCTTCGTGAGCTACCAGCCGCATGCGGATGCATATGACTTCCATTCCAATCCCGCCCTTTACTCCATTCGACTATTTATGGAACTTCTCTTGTGGAGCGTATTGGGATTTTTTGCGCTCCATACAATTCTGTGGTTCATGCGCTCGCAGATAGTGCGATGGAGCTCCAAAGGCCCGGAGGAAAAAGACCATGAGTAGCCAGCCGCAGACTCCCGGGCAAATCTCCGAAACCGTTTCGTCGCCACGTTACTATCGGCGTTTTTCACCTGGGCAGACGCTGTTGCACGCGGTCGTCGTCACGACATTTCTCGGGCTGGCATTGACGGGGCTGCCCCTGCGCTTCAGCACCTCGCCATGGGCCGAGGGCTTCGCGCACGCGGTAGGAGGTTTTGCCGCGATATTGTTCTTCCACAAACTATGTGCAGTTACGTTGACGGTGGCCTTTCTGGGCCACGTTGGCCATATTCTTTGTCGCGGCCTCATTCGGAGGGAGAAAGGTATCTTCTGGGGACCAACATCCATGGTTCCGAGATGGAAGGACTTCAAAGATCTATTTGGGAACTTCCGCTGGTTTCTGGGCCTTGGTCCCCGGCCCCGCTTTGAGCGGTATGCCTACTGGGAGAAATTCGACTACTGGGCTGTCTTTTGGGGGATGGTTATCATCGGATTTTCTGGCTATGCAATGTGGTTTGCGCCATTATTTGCCCGCTTCCTGCCAGGTTGGGCGCTGAATGCGGCCCTGATCGTTCACGGGCATGAGGCCCTGCTTGCAGTGCTGTTCATTTTTGCAATTCACTTCTTCAACACCCATCTTCGACCCGAATCATTTCCCATGGACATGGTCGTGCTGACGGGAAGAGAAACCGAAGAGGAATTCTCAAAGAAGCGAGCACTGGAGTTTTCGCGGCTCGCCAGCCAAGGCATGCTGGAATCGAAAGTCGACCAACCACCTTCCTCCTCATTTGTAACTATGACGCGCATTGCGGGGTTTGTTGCAGTCGCAATCGGCCTGACCCTCCTTGTGTTAACCCTGATGGCCTATTTTTCTGGATAAGAGACAGAGACGCAGATGATTTCGCTGAGAAAATTCAAACAGAACTGGCTACAGCCCTTTTTCTTTTACGGTAATAACCCGCTCACGTTGATCGGAGCCAGCATCACGACGGCGTCTGCCATCACATGGTGGACGTTCTGGATCATGGATCTGATCAACAATGCCCTGAACAATCCGTACCTTGGGCTAATTTTCTTTTTCCTTCTCCCCATCCTTTTTGTATTCGGATTAATCATGGTGGCGCTCGGTGCATATTTGCGTCGAGACAAGCTCCGTAAAGCTGGTCAGGTCCCAACGGTCTATCCCACGCTTGACCTCAATAACCCGGTCTTTCGGCATGGTGCCTTGATCGTATTGATTGCCACCATGGCCAATCTCGTGATTGTGGGAACATCCACATATGAGGGTGTCACCTACATGGATTCGGCACAATTTTGTGGAAAATCCTGCCACGTCATGCAGCCGCAGTGGGTAGCCTACCAGCATTCTCCGCATTCCCATGTCGCCTGTGTCGAATGTCATGTTGGGCCCGGTTTCAACTCTTATGTGCGTGCCAAAATGCAGGGCACGAAGCAGTTGTATGAAGTTGCTTTTCATGATTATCCGCGCCCCATCACAGTACCCCTGAACGCGCTTCGTCCTGCTCGCGAAGCCTGCGAGCATTGCCATAATCCGCGCCGCTTTACAGGCGACAAGCTCGTGATCATTAATACCTTTGGCGATGATGAGAAGAATACCGAGGCCACCACCGTTTTGGTGCTGCATCTCAATCTCATCCATCGCGAGCACCTCAACCATTTTGTCTACACTGCTACCGATGACACATTACAAAAGATCATCGCCGTGAACATGCCCAACCCTAAAGGTGGCGAAACGCAGTTCATCGACTCGAGCTGGAAAGGCCCCATCAAGGGGGTGACGCGCGTCATGGACTGCATGGACTGTCACAACCAGGCGACCCATATCTTCCGTACGCCAGAGCAGGCTCTCGATCTCGCCATGGCGCATGGTAGCCCCAGTCCGTCACTCCCCTATGTGCACAAAGAGGGTATGGCGCTCATCCAAGGGAACTATAGCTCGCAAGCTGAGGCGGGGCAGAAGATTACAGCGGCGCTTTACAAGTACTATCAGACGAATTACCCGACATTATGGGTCAGCCAGCGTGCAACCGTCGAACAGGCTGCGAAGAGCCTGGTTGCGGTCTACGACCAGAATGTGTTTCCAGATATGAAAGTCACTTGGGGAACCTATCCGGACAATATCGGGCACATGAACTATCCGGGTTGCTTCCGCTGTCACGATGGCAGCCATGTGACGAAGAGTGGACAGTCGATCCCGAATGACTGCACCACCTGCCATAACATTCTGGCGGTGCAGGAGACGAATCCGAAAATACTGGATCAATTGGGCATCAGCGGCGATGCCACACCGTCCATCTGAAACACGAAGGGTGTCGGATTGCACGATCCGGCACCTTTTTGTTCAAGGAAAAGGGTCTACGACAGATATTCCCGTCGTTCGATTCCCAGTTTCTTGATTTTCGAGTTCAAAGTGGTTCTCTTCAATCCCAGCCGCTCGGCTGCACCGCCGGGGCCGCCGATCATTCCGCCGGCTTCCCGCAGTGCCTGTAGGATATGGGCACGCTCATTGGCTTCAAGCGTCTGGTCCGCCGGAGCTGGTTCCTCGCTCAGTTCCTGTAGTTCGGCCAGCGGGGCGCGAAGTACTGGGCCGCGCGTCAATATCACGGCGCGCTCCAGAAAGTTCTCAAGCTCACGAATGTTACCCGGCCACTGCCAGCGTGTGAGTGTGCCCATGACGTCGTCTGGAATTGTTTCGATCCGTTTATTCATGCGTCGGGCATGTTTAGCTACAAAATAGTTCACCAGTTCTGAGATGTCTTCGCGCCGCTGCCTGAGCGGAGGGAGCAGGATCGGAAAGACCTTGAGCCGGTAATAAAGATCACTGCGAAAGGTCCCCTCCCGGACCATACGTGACAGATCGCGATGAGTTGCAGCCAGGAGACGAAAATCGACGGGGATCGCTCGCTTTCCGCCGAGTCTCTCAATCTCCTTTTCCTGCAGCGCACGAAGCAGTTTCGGCTGCAGTTCCAAGGGCAGGTCGCCAATTTCGTCGAGAAACAGGGTGCCATGATGCGCGAGTTCCAGGCGCCCGATGCGCTGATTGATTGCACCGGTAAATGCGCCCTTTTCATGGCCGAAGAGTTCGCTTTCGAGCAAGCCCGTTGGGATCGACGAGCAGTTTACTTTGACGAAAGTGCCTCCACTTCTCGGGCTGAGGTGATGAATCGCGCGCGCAATCAGTTCCTTACCTGTTCCGGTTTCGCCGAGGATCAGCACGGTGGCATCGGTTGGTGCAACTGTTTCCACTTGTTTCAGCACACGCTTCAAGCTCGCGCTCTGCCCAACAATCTCCTCAAAGCTGTACTCCGTATGCAACTCTTCTTCCAGGTATCTCTTTTCCTGGGCCAGTTTCTCGGTCAGTGCGGAGAGTTGACGGGCCGCGTTCACACCTTGAATTGTGAGCGCGATTTGAGCGGCCATCTGCAGCAGGGTATTCCGGCTAATATTGGCAAGGCCTTGGGCGTCGCGACTGCCAATGCAGAGTGCCCCGGCGATTCGTCCGCCGCCTTCGAGTGGGAGCCACCATGCTGCGCGTATTCCGGATGCAAGAGGGCCGGCCAGTGCCTTCCGAGAAAAATCACTTGTTTCAAGGTCCGCCACATAAAGAGCTTCCCGCGTGCTGAAAACCTTCATTGCGGGAGAGTCTCCAGCATCATTCAGCGGGGTTTCACGGATAGCAGGCTCGGATGGAGAGGCATGCAGATCATAGCTGCGAAGAATCTGCTCATTTTCGTCATAAAGACTGACAATCGCGTAATCGTGCGGCACAATGCGTTGAATGCTGGCGGCGATTGCGGACATCATGGTTTGGATATCCAACCCTGGCAGGACGGAGGTGCTCAGCTCCGCTAGAAGGGCTTCTTCGGCGCGGCGCCGCTCGGTAAGATCGCGTGAGAGTTTCGAGTAGCCGATCAGCTTGTGTTCCGCGTTATAGAGTGGAGTTACAAGTACGTTGGCCCAGAAGCGCGATCCATCGCGGCGAATTCGCCACCCCTCGTCTTCATAACGGCCTTCGGCGGCCGCGACCCTCAGTTCGAGTTCGGGTCTGCCCCGTTTCACATCTTCCCGTGGATAAAAAATAGAGAAGTGCTGCCCGATGATCTCTTCAGCGCGGTACCCCTCGATGCGCTCGGCACCGGGATTCCAAGTGACAATCCGTCCATGCGGATCAAGCATAAAAATGGCATAATCGCGCGCGCCTTCAACAATTGCCCGAAAATGCTCTTGCGTCTCCCGTAGTTTGGCTTCGATTTTCCGCCGCCGCGAGATGTCGCGTATGACTGCCAGAACCACTGGCCGCTCTCCGGTTTCCACCGGGCTAAGCATTACATCAACGGGGATCTCGGTTCCGTCGCTGCGCAGACCAAAGAGTTGCAAATCCTCTCCCATCGAACGGCGACGGGGGGCTGCCGTATAGCCATGGCGATACTTGGTATGCGCGGCTCGGAATCGCTCTGGCAACAGGTCCTCGATACCTTTACCGATCAGTTCCTGCCGGGGATAGCCAAAGAGCACTTCTGTCTGCAAACTTGCTTCCAGAATGCGTCCGTCTTCGCGCGTAACAAGAATTGCGTCTGGCGAATTGTCGAAAATCGCCAGGAAAATTGATCTGTCGAGCGGGACCTGGTGGTCGGTGCCCTGCTGTAGCGGCTTCTCAGCGGCAACGTCCATAACTGCCAAATTGTCCCGCAGTCACCGGAGGATGGCAAGTGCTCCTAAAAAGTTGCGGCACCAGATGGTTAATCTGGTGCCGCAGAGGATTATTAAATTCAGTATTGACGCGGCTGTTATGATCCGCTGACAGTTTCCAAGGCTCGCCGGTTAGGAATAACCATATTGGCGCCGTGGAGCGCGATCAGCCGCTTCCGTTTGAAGTCGCCAAGTGTGCGCGTCACTGTTTCGCGTGTCGCGCCGACACATTCCGCAATCTGTTCATGAGTTAACGGCACGGTAAACTGCGTACCCTCGGGCGTCTGCCGTCCCTGCTTGGACCACCGCAGCAGGAGCCGCGCCAGTTTCTCGGTCGTTGAGTTGCAGAGGGCAAGTGTGCGTAATTGTTCGCAAGCGCTTTCATACTGCTGATTCAACTGGCGAATCACGCTGGCGTAGGCCTGGGGGTGTTTGACAATCAGCGCACGGAACTCCTCAGCGCGCAGGTAGGTCACGCGCGCGGTCTGCAGAACCTCAGCAGTTGCCTCATAGGGCGTGTCGGTCAGCGTAGAACTCAGCCCCAGCACATCGCCAGGCTTGGCAATCTTGAGAATCAGCGTCTTCCCCGTGCTGGAGCTGACCGAGAGCTTTACCTGCCCTGAGCAAATGACGTAGATGCCGCGGTTTGCCTCCCGCTCGAAATAGAGAAAAGTTCCGGCTGGGTAAGTCGAGGTATGTTTCGTGGACTGGAATGCTTCCATCCCAGTGGTGGGCAAATCGCAGAACATGCCCGGCTCGCGCAGTTGGCAGCTCTCGCAGTTTTTCGTGTCGTGATTCCCGGTGTGAACATTCATGGCTGGATTCCTGTCCTTTCCCACTTCATGCCTGCGCCTTGCTGCGCGCTTGTTCGGCAAACTGCCGCGTCAGCGGCGAGTTCACCTCAATTTCAGGGTTCGTGGCCTGCACGATCACTCGGAGAAGGTGCATGCCCTGGTGGTCGATAAATGTGGTCCCGCACAGATCAAGGTGGAGCTTTTTCCCGTCCAGACTGCTGAAGACCTGACGCCATACGGCTTCTAGCTCATTGGTCCACGGCTGGATTAATTTCCCCTCCAACTTAAGGTGGAGGGCGTTCGGTTTGTCCTTAACGGAAATTCTCAACATTTTGGGGATATCTCTTTCCGCCATTTCACTTGCTGCCACTTGTAACAGCAATCATCGTGCCAAAGCGGCAGCGCTGTGCGCGCCATCACTAAGTACCCGTGATTACAGTCACATGCAGGCTGTGATGAAGGACACGGAGAGACGAAATCGCACTTTTCGTCGCGACGAGACGTCGCCACCTGACGAAATATCGTCACGAACGCTCGTCCATCTCCTGTGTGAAGCCTAATCCATCCAGGGCGGAGTCAGTGATGTGCCCATCAAGCGCTTAAGTTGAGATTTTGGCTACGGCCCGAAATCAAGCCAACGCTGAGACATCCGAGAAACAGAAGAGACGTGGCACGGTGGGGAAGAGTCGGCCATCCGCGAACAGGGAACGGACCTGCCGCGCACGAAGATGACCAAGGAGACTAGCGATTGAGTCATGGGCATTGCTGTGACGCAAATCACATACGCGTGTGGCCGGGGACACATCGCTCAAGACCGGAGCCACCGCAAACTGATGCCATACCGGAGATCTTCAGATGAATGCCGTAATTCATAATCCCGATGCGATTGTTCAGCCGCGCCAAATTCTGGTTGCGACTGATCTGTGCGACAGCAATTATTTGCTGCCGGTAGCGATCGCGCAGGCCAAAACGACCGGGGCTCATCTCACACTCGTACACGCCTTCATCAATCCGGCGATTCCATCCATCAGTGCCCAGGGGCTCGTGCCACCGGATGGTGGAATGGATGCCGAAGAGTTTGCCGAACGTATACTCGCAGAACTGGTGAAGAGAGCGCGCGCTGAAGGGGTGACCTGCGATTCGGTTGTCCGCCAGGGGTTCTCCGCTGCTGAGGCGCTGCGGGATGAGATTCACCGTACGGGCGCTGAGCGCGTAATCATGGGAACGCACGGGAGGGGGCGGATCGGCCAGCTTGTGCTGGGTTCCGTCGCCAAGAGTCTGCTTCGGTCCCTCGAAATTCCGATCTTTGCGGTTGGGCCGCATGTGCGTGCTCCCGAAGCGTTCGCCACGCCGCGGCGTATTCTCCACCCGGTCTCGTTGCAGGGGTACTACAGGGAAAATGTTGAGGTGGTGCGACGTCTCGCCGAGTTTCACAAGGCCGAATTGATTCTGATGCATTCCATCGAGCCGGATGCCGGTGATACGGGGGGCGCAGCACGGGATCTGAACTGGGCCAAGCGGCAGCTCGATGCGTCTGTCGAAGATCCATCTACGTTGATTGTTAACCTTCGCACGCATGTCAGCTATGGAGAGGTGATTAGCGAGATACTTCAGGGCGCTTCCCATTTTGAGGTGGATTGGATCGTACTTGGCTGGAATGAAAAGAGGCGCAGTCCTGCTTTTGCTGAAAGTGCTGCCTACCGGGTGATGGCAGCGGCATCCGTGCCGGTCTTCACCTTACCCCATCACTTGCCGCATCCAGCTGCGCACGCCCAACAAAAGTCAGAAGCAGCAGGGATGAGGCAGTAACCACGGGTGAGAGGCCCATCAGTGGACGAGAGGTGCAAAATGCGTTGCGCGAATCCAGGTTGCCATACGGAAGCACTCTACTTTCGGAGTGGAAGCCTGCATTGGATTGATAGTCAGCCACAGCTTGAGGGGGCGCCTCTACTTCGCGCAACCCGCCTCATCTGGCTGTGTGCTGTTTGCAGCAAGAGTCTCAAAGTAGAGACGTGGCGGCCTGCAGGACAACAAATTCGCCGCCCTTGTGGGGAAGTTATCCCCATTGACCGGGATCGCCGACGGCCGCCGGTAACGGCCGCGCCCAGCCATCCGGTATCGCAGTCAGCGTAGACCTGCGATACCGACCGGGAACGGGGGAGTATTACGGCTACTCCCCCTCCGGGAGCTTTTCGGCGCCGTAAACGAAACTGAGGCTCGTCATGTCACGCCATCCTGAATTTCACTTTGAGACCATCGTGGTCGCCACTGATCTCAGTGAGGCTGCGTCATCGGCCCTCCGCTATGCACAGGCCGTGGCGCAGGTGCACGGGGCCCGGATTGTCATCACGCACGTAATTGACCCTGTTGGCTACGCATTCGCGTCCGGTGTGCCGGATGCTCTTGGGAAAGACAAATCCGCGATCGACGAAATTCATCGTATGGAGGAGGAAACCAGGCGTAAGGGCATTTCAGTACATTCGCAGGTTCAGACGGGTGTTATCTGCGACCGGATACTGCAATCCGTTATTGACGCGCGTGCGGATCTCCTGATTCTCGGCACGCGCGCCAGCACCGGTGCGGGCCGCGCCGCATTGGGCACGGTGGCGCGCCAGATTCTCGCAAGAACCCCGTGTCCGGTACTTACTGTGCCCAGGGGGGCCGAGCGGCACATCCCGCGTGGCGGCGGATGGCAGCGTGTTCTGATCGCAACTGATTTTTCGGTCGCGAGCCTGGAAGCTCTGGCCTACGCTCACCGCTGCACATTTGATCAGCTCACGGTGGTGCATGCGGAGCCCTGTCGCGACCATCGTGAACATGAGGCATGCCTGGAGCGACTGAGATTTCTGGCACCGTTCAACGAGCAGCACACCGTGCCGGTGGAACACATAGTGGATTGCGGCGAAGCGGCAGACGTTATTATTCGCGAAGCCGGTCGGATGAATGCGGACATCGTCGTGCTTGGGGCTCCCATGGAGGAACTGCAGGAGAAAGACTTTGCGTCGAGCACTGTTCTTAAGGTTATTTCGCAGGTCCGTTGTCCCGTTCTTTGTGTTCCTTCAACACTTGAAATTCCTGTGCCTATTGAAGAGCGTAAGATGTCGGTGGGATGCTGAATCGGCCCCAGTTACGGACAACACTCTTTGCCGTACATGGCGGAGTTTCTCTGGCGTGTGGACTTGCCGTTCTCTACCTCAGTCTTCTTGCCGCCAATCCGTTCTTCTCGGCCATGGCCATTGTCATCGCCCTCGTGCTATGCGGTGCGGCGATCACCCTGGCAGGTATAGCTGATTGGTTTGCTGCTGCCGAGACCAGCCGGCGCAACTTGCAGCAGGTTCTTCTCTATGCTCTGGCTGGTCTTTGCTTCGTGGCCGCTGGATCTTTTTTTGGTTTTTCATCCTCGGCAACACTTCAGATTCTTCTGCTTCTGGTGATTGCTCACGGTCTTATCTTTGGAGCGCTTGGGTTATTGTCTGCGCTGCGCCTGCAGCATAAGGGTATGGATGCCATCGTGATCGCGCTCTTCGGACTGCTGTCGATTGCCGTCGCGGGCTGGATGGCAGGCCGAATCCGTGAGTGGACTGACCGTTCTGCACTGGTATGGGTGGGCGCATACCTGTGCCTCGTCGGTGCCAAACTGTTCTTCTTTGCGGGGGACGAGCGTTATCACGCTCTGCATCCGCGACGGGCAGTTTCCGCGGCGCTTCCGAGCAACAAATAACCACTGGCAAGGCAGGGAACTCACTGCTGCCTTGTTGCGGGGAGACCCTGATTCTGTGACATCGGTCACAGTTGTCCAAGGCGAAGAAGCTTAAAATCGCCGCATGGACGCATATCTTTTGGACCGCATCCAGTTCGCCTTCACCGTCACATTTCACTACCTGTTTCCGCAACTCACGATGGGCTTGGCGCTGTTGATTGTTGTTCTTAAGGGCGTCGCGCTCAGAACTGGGAACGAGCGCTATGATCAAGCTTCCCGTTTCTGGGCGAAGCTGTTTGCCGTCAACTTTGTTCTCGGTGTTGTCACTGGCATTCCGATGGAATTTCAGTTTGGCACGAACTGGGCAGAGTTTTCACGACTCACCGGCGGCGTTATCGGTCAACCGCTGGCAATGGAAGGGGTGTTCGCATTCTTCCTGGAGTCGGCATTCCTGGGCCTGTTTCTCTTTGGTGAAAAGCGCCTCACCAAGCTTGCGCACTTCGGCAGCGCCTTCATGGTTTTCTTCGGCTCCTGGCTCTCTGGCTTCTTCATCATCGCCACCGATGCCTGGATGCAGCATCCAGTAGCGTATACACGTCTTTCGAATGGGGTCTTCCAACTCGATAGTTTCTGGGGTCTTCTTAGCAATCCCTGGGCCTGGCGGCAGTATGCGCATAATATGTGCGCCGCGGTCGTGACGGCATCGTTCGTGATGGCCGCGACCGGCGCGTTCTATCTGCTCAATCGCAGGCATGAGAGTTTCGGAAAAATTTTCGTCAAGTTGGGTGTGATTGCCGGCATCATCTCGTGTGTCGTGATGATCTATCCCACTGGTGACGCGCAGGGCAGATATGTGGCCATGAACCAGCCTGCGGCTATCGCGGCCATGGAAGGGCTCTTCCACACGCAGACGGGTGCGCCGATTGTTCTGATCGGCCAACCAAACGAGCATACTCAAACGATAGACAACCCCATAGCAGCGAACGACGTGCTGAGCTTCCTGATCTACGGCACCACAAAGGCTGAGGTGAAGGGGCTTGACAGCTTCCCGAAACAGGACTGGCCCACGACGCTTCCATTGCTGTACTACGCCTACCACATCATGGCGGGCTTAGGGACATATTTCGTCCTGCTGATGGGGGTTGCGGCGTTCCTGCTGTGGCGAAAGAAACTGTTTGAGTCTCGATGGATTCTCTGGGCGCTGATGCTAAGCTTCCCGCTTCCGTACATCGCGACAACAGCCGGCTGGATAACTGCAGAAATCGGCCGCCAGCCATGGCTGGTCTATGGATTGCTGCGTACCTCGCAAGGGTTCTCAACCCATGTCTCGGCAGGGAACGGGCTGTTTACCTTACTTGGATTCATGGGCATGTATGCCGTACTTTCAATCCTCTGGATCGTGCTCGTCTACAGGATGATCGAACATGGCCCTGGGGCTGGAGCCCAGCACGCGCAAGCAGAGGCGCTCAGCGCATAACCATTGCACCCCTGGTCCTGAGTGAAACGGGGCAGTGACCGGGTGAGGAGAGATCATGGGATTTATCTGGTTCTGGATTGTTGCCGTCATGATTGCCGCCTACGTTGTGTTCGACGGCTTTGATCTCGGCGCCGGCATTCTTTACCCCATTCTTGGGCGTTCAGAGAAAGACCGCTCCACCATTATCCAGTCCATCGGTCCCGTGTGGGATGGTAACGAAGTCTGGCTTCTGGCCGGTGGAGGTACGCTCTTTTTTGCCTTTCCGTTGCTTTATGCGTCGTCATTCAGCGGCTTTTACCTGCCGCTGACGATTGTGCTTTGGCTGCTCGTTCTGCGTGCGCTCGGCATCGAGTTGCGAGGCCACATAGAGAATGAGATATGGCGCACCTTCTTTGGCGCCATCTTTTCATTTGCGAGCATCTTGCTGGCGATTTTCTTCGGTGCCGCGCTGGCCAACGTCATCCGCGGGGTGCCGCTTGGCCCGGATCATTACTTCTTCCTGCCGCTTTGGACCAACTGGCAGGTGGGTCCGTACCCGGGCATTCTCGATTGGTACACGGTCATCGGCGGCCTTGTCGCTGTTGTGGCGCTGGCCACGCATGGCGCCCTTTGGATATGGCTGAAGTCGTCCGATGAACTCAGCCAACGTGCACGCCGAGCGGCGGGCTGGGGCTGGGGGGCCCTCTGTGCGATGACCCTTATCAGTCTTATCGCTACCATTGCGGTGCAGCCGATGGCGTTGCGCAATTATGGGGACTACCCGATCCTGTACCTCATTCCTCTGGCTGTCGTGGCATCGCTGTTGGGTATACAGCTCTTCCGCAACGCGGGGAAGGCGCTGCTCGCGTTTCTTTCATCGTGTGCATACCTGGTGTTCATGCTGGTCGGCGCTGCAGCCGGGCTATATCCCGTATTACTTCCATCGTCGCTTGACCCTCAGAATAGCCTCACCGTTTCAGACTCCATTACGGGGTCGTATGCATTGCACGTCGGGCTGATTTGGTGGGGCTTCGGCATGTTGCTCGCTGTCGGCTACTTCATTACGGCTTACTGGCTTTTCCGCGGCAAAGCCGAAGGGCACTATCACATCTAGGAGCTTGTCGCTGTAGGAACGGCCCATCATCGACATGGAGGCGTCATTTTTAAAGGAACCGATGTGTCTGATAACAAATATTCTGTATAGCGACAAATTCTGTCGACTTCGGCTAAGATCCCCTGCCCAACTTCATCACCGCCCCATCCGGATTCTGGGAACTTTCGTTCATGGTAGTTTCGATCTATGCGCATCAGCATTGCGGTTAACCGGCCTTTTCATTCTGTGTTGATGGCAAACTCCCTGAAGAGCTTGAACCATAATGTGTCTATATACAGTGCCGCGCCCAGGCGCTACTTTTCAGGACTGGATGACAAAGTGCATACGCGGTTCGTGCCGGCGCCGATTCTCTCCGCGGCCTATAAGCTGCGGTTGACTTTGCCGGGGCCCCTGGAGAGATTCGACACTTTCCTCTTCGACCAAAGTGTTGCGCTACACCTTGATGGTACGGAACTATTCATAGGGTGGGCTTCACAGGCACTGGACACGGCCCGCAAAGCAATGAGGCATGGGGCAAGATTCGTGCTCGACCGGGCCTGTCCACATCGCGACTTCCAGGATGCGCTAGTTGTCCGGGAGGCAGAGCGGGTAGGCGCCAGAATGCCGAAGCTGGCGAAGTGGTTTCGCGAGCGCCAGATCGAGGAATATGAGTTGGCCGAAGTCATCCTGGTGCCCTCGGCCTACACCGTTTCGAGTTTTCCTGAACATCTGCAGCCGAAACTGCTCAAGGCGCCCCTTCTAGGGCGCTGCCGGTTTCCGGAATCTGTAAGAGCCGATCGCAACAGTACGTTTACGGTGGGCGTGGTGGGCGGAAATCCGCTGCGTAAAGGTTACCTCTATCTGCTCCAGGCCTGGCGGAAACTCGCTTTGCCCAACGCAAGGTTGTTGATCCGGGGCGGCGATTTTGCCGGTTATCCCGCACTGCAGGCCTTGATTCGGAGCATGCCTGGGGTGGAACACGTGGGTTACGTTCCCGATATCTCCGACTTCTATCAACGATGTGACGTCTTTGTGCTCCCGAGTATTGATGACGGGTTTGGTATGGCTCTTGTCGAGGCCATGGCGAACCAGCGTGCCTGTATTGCCACGACACACTGCGGAGCCTCAGAAATTATGACAAGCGGAAAGGACGGCATTGTCGTAGCGCCGGGAGACGCGGAAGCATTGGCCGAAGCGATTCTCAGTTTTTACGAGGATGAGGACTTTCGCCATTCGGTTGCAGTCCAGGCTGCGCGCACAGCTCGCACTTTTGCGGAATCCCGAGCGTATGAGGGCGCTATGGAAACACTGATCTCTCTGATTCGGGAAGCCCCCTTGGGCGGTGCCCTGGCGACGGAGAAAAAGCCCTGAATTAGATTACCGGGGCTAAAGCGACAGCGGTCAACCCGCAAATAAACAATGCAAACATCCAGGCGAGCAGAATTCTGGCTCGGCGGGGCGCGCTCGCGAATTCGCGCCAGACCAGGACGCCCCAGG
>JAJZAL010000125.1 GCA_021799405.1 Acidobacteriota bacterium | reverse complement strand
TCGATCTGCCCCGAGGCCAAGCTGCGCAAGCTGGTCAAGAACATGGTCTATGTGGGCGTGGTGGCGCAGTTGCTCTCGATCGATTTGACCGTGGTGGAGAAGGGCCTGCGCAAGCAGTTTGCCAAGAAGCAGAAGGTCTTCGACTTGAACTTCGGCGCGGTGAAGGCTGGCTTCGACTATGCCCAGCAGAACTTCACCAAGCAGGATCCGTACTTCATCGAGCCGATGAAGGCGACGGCCGGCAAGATCATCATCGACGGCAACGCGGCGTGCGGAATGGGCGCGGTGTTCGCGGGCGTCACGGTGGTTGCGTGGTATCCCATCACTCCTTCAACTTCACTGGTGGAAGCGACCACCGACTTGTTGAAGAAGTTGCGCGTGACTCCCGACGGCAAGGCTACTTTCGCTGTGGTGCAGGCCGAAGACGAGCTGGCCGCCATCGGCATGGTGCTGGGTGCCGGCTGGGCAGGAGCGCGCTCCATGACGGCGACCTCCGGTCCGGGCATCTCGCTGATGGCCGAGTTCTCCGGCTTGGGCTACTTTGCGGAGCTTCCCGGCGTGATCTTCGACGTGCAGCGCAGCGGTCCTTCGACGGGCATGCCGACGCGCACTTCGCAGGCCGACATTCTTTCCACGGCGTTTCTTTCGCACGGCGACACGAAGCATGTGCTTCTGCTGCCCGGGAATGTGAAGGAGTGTTTTGAGTTCGGTTGCGAGGCCTTCGACCTGACGGAGCGCCTGCAGACGCCGGTCTTTGTGCTTACCGATCTCGATCTGGGCATGAATAACTGGATGTCAGATCCGTTCACGTATCCTGAAAGGCCGCTGGACCGCGGCAAGGTTCTCACTGCTGAAGACCTCGAACGTCTGGGCGGATTCGCACGGTATCGCGATGTGGACGGCGACGGCATCGGCTGGCGTACCCTGCCGGGCACGAAGCATCCCAAGGCCGCGTACTTCACGCGCGGTTCCGGACACAACGATGCCGCCGGCTATACCGAAAAGCCGGATGAGTATCAGGCGGTGATGGACCGGCTGGCGCGCAAGTTTGAGAACGCGCGCGCACTGGTTCCCGCTCCGGTCGCGGTGAAGAACGGCAGTTCGAAGGTTGGCTTCCTCGCCTACGGCACCACCGACTTCGCCATGCGCGAGAGCATGGACGAGATCAAGAAGGGATACGGGCGCGACGTGGATTACATGCGCATCCGGGCATATCCCTTCGCGCAGGAGATTCACGACTTCATCGCATCGCATGAGCGCGTCTACGTGGTGGAGCAGGACCGCGACGCGCAACTGGCCTCGCTGCTCAAGCTCGATCTGCCCGCCGAACAGGCAACAAAGCTGCGCAGCATCCTGCACTATAACGGGCTGCCGATCGATGCTCGTTCGATCACCGAAGAGTTTGCGACGAAGGAGGGCCTCTAATGGCAACCGCAACACCCAATCCTAAAGTGAACTACATCGGCCTTCCGATTACTGATTACCGTGGAGGCAAGTCGACGCTCTGCGCCGGCTGCGGCCACAATGCCATCTCCGAGCGCATTATTGACGCCATGTTCGAGATGGGCGTGGAACCGGAGCGGGTCATCAAGATGAGCGGCATCGGCTGCTCGTCCAAGAGCCCGGCCTACTTCATGAACCGCTCACACAGCTTCAACAGCGTGCACGGGCGCATGCCGTCGGTGACCACGGGAGCGGTGCTGGCTAATCACAGCAACATGGCGCTCGGCGTCTCCGGCGACGGCGATACGGCGTCGATCGGCATCGGCCAGTTCGTCCACCTGATGCGCCGCAATCTGCCGATGATTTACATCATCGAGGACAATGGCGTCTACGGGTTGACGAAAGGCCAATTCTCAGCCACGGCCGACATTGGCTCCAAGCTTAAGACCGGCGTCATCAACGACCTGCCGGCGATTGATACCTGCGCTCTGGCCATTCAGTTGGGAGCAACCTTTGTGGGCCGCTCGTTCTCCGGCGACAAAAAGCAGTTGCTGACGATGCTGAAGGCGGCAATCGCCCACAAGGGCACGGTGATGCTTGACGTGATCAGCCCTTGCGTGACCTTCAACGACCACGAAGGATCCACCAAGAGCTACAAATTCATGCAGGAGTACGACGAGCCGATTAACGAGGTTGGATTCATCCCCAGCTTCCAGGAGATCGACGTAGACTACGACTCCGGCCAGGTGTACGACGTGCAGATGCACGACGGCTCCAACCTGCGCCTGCGCAAGCTGCGTGAGGACTATGATCCTACCGACAAGGCAAACGCGGTGCGCACGCTGATGGAGGCGCATGAGAACAACGAGGTTCTAACTGGTGTCTTCTACATCAACACACAGCAGCCCACGTTTATCGATCTGCTGAATTTGGTGGATGAGCCTCTGGCTACGCTGCCCGAGTCACTGACCCGTCCGCCGAAGTCGGCGCTGGACGCACTGATGACGAATCTGCAGTAGGCGGTTCTTGCAGGCAACATTTCAGAAGCTGCCATCTCCCGTTTCTTCCTCAGCTTCGCTGGGAAGGGACGGGAGATTTTTATGCTCTATAGAGTTCGTGCTCGAATTTGCAGCGCGGGGATAAAAATGTGCAGCGGGCGCGTTCAGCGAAAATAGTGTGGATTTACTCACGGACAGCGATGCTGCCAATTGCGCGGTCAATTCGGTCCAGCGCCTCTGCCGGCAGAGTGACGCCGATGGCGCGCACATTATCTGCGATCTGCTCAGGCCGCGACGCACCGATAATCGCCGAAGCGACCTCCGGCCGCCGCAGCACCCAGGCCAGCGCCATCTGTGTCATGGTCAATCCCAGATCCGCGGCAATCGGCTTCAGTTGTGCAACAGCTTCGAGCAAATAATCGGAGCGGTAATGCCGCCCGGCTGTCTCCATAAACATGTTCATCTGCTCGCTGGTGGCGCGGCTCCCCGGTGGAGGCGCCTGCCCCGGCGCATACTTGCCGGTGAGTACGCCGTGCGCCAGCGGCGAAAACGCGAGGTTGCCAATGCCGTGCCGCGCGCAGGTGGCAAAGACAGATCGTTCCGGCTTGCGCCATAGCATGGAGTATTGCGGCTGGCTCGAAGCGAAGGGAATGAGCCCATCCGCGCCGGCGATCATGGCGGCAGCATCGATCTGCTCGGCGGTCCACTCGCTGAAGCCGATCGCCCGCACCTTACCGGCGCGTACGGCGCGGTCCAGCGCGGTAAGCGTTTCTTCGAGCGGCGTTTCCTTATCGTAGCGGTGGCACTGGTAGAGATCGATGCACTCGACGCCCAGCCTCTGTAGTGACCGGTTCAGTTGCTTCTCAATCTGCGCGGCCGAGAGCCCGTGGTCCGGCTCATCGCCGACCGGAAAGTAGAGCTTCGTCGCGATCAAGTATCTGTCGCGAGGATGGGCGCGCAGCGCTTCACCCAGCACGCGCTCCGCCTCGCCTGCGCCATATTGATTGGCAGTGTCGAAGAGCGTCATGCCGTGGTCCAGCGCCGCGTGAATGCACCGGATTGCCACATCTCGCGCGATGCCTCCAGCCACCGTCAGCCAGGTGCCAAAGCTCAGCTCCGACACTTCCAGTGGGCCATTGCCAAGACGGCGGTATTGCATCCGTTTCCTTTCAACACTTCAGGTTGCTTGAGATCGCTCTAGCCCGTGACCGTTGCAAACAAGGACTAACTGAGCGCCTGTACCGTACCCTTGCCCACCAGTTCCTCGACCCGCTCCACCCAGCCGCGATCGGCCGCCACGCTCATGCCTTCGGGTTCGAGGATCACCGCGTATTCGCCTTTCTTTTCGAGATGGAGCATCACTTTGCCCGGTCCCGGCGCGGCATCCGCGGCGCTTTTGAGCCCGGCGAACATCTCCTCGGTGGCGCGGTCGAGATTGATGCGGATGCGCACGCCCATCGGCAGCTTCACCTGCACATCTTCAAGCGCCTGCACCTGGCTTATCGAGATCTTCGGCGCGGCATCTTCATCGCCCATCAGGACACCGCGAATCAGCACAGGAGCTTCAATCTTCAGTTGGTTGGCGAGCCGCTCGTAGTCGCGCGGGAAGGCAATCAAATCAATCTTGCCTGTTGCGTCTTCAAGCGCTGCCTGCGCATACAGCTTCTGTTCCCGCTTACTTTTCTGCACGCGCAGTCCGTGGATGATTCCTGCCACCTGAATCTCGTCGGCCGGATCGGTCTGCGTGCCCCAGCGGCGCTCCGGCGGCTTGCGCTCCAGCGCCTCGGCGGTTGAGATAACCCCGCTGAGGTTGCGCAGTTTTTCCGCGTACTTATCCAGCGGGTGGCCCGAGACGAAGAAGCCGAGCACTTCTTTTTCATTGGCCAGGCGCTCGGTTTCTTCCCAATCGGCGACGCGTGGCAGATCGTCTTCAGCGCGCGCGTGCGCAGGCCCTTCGTCAAACAACCCAAAGAGACCCGTTTGCCCCTGCGCCGCGTCTTTCTGTGTCTTCTGCGCGCGCTCGATTGCCTTGTCTACGGCGGCCATCAGCGGGCCGCGCTTGCCGAGCGCATCCAGCGCGCCCGCCTTAATGAGCGATTCGATCACGCGCTTGTTCATCACGCGCAGGTCAACCTTCTCGCAAAACTCCCAGAGGCTCTTGAACCGCCCGCCGGCTTCGGCGCGCGCTTTCGTGATGGACTCGATTGCATTGCCGCCGACGTTCTTGACCGCCGCCAACCCAAAACGGATCGCCTGGCCGTGCGGCGTGAACTGCGCGCCTGAAAGCTGCACATCGGGCGGCTCAACGGCGATGCCCATCTCGCGGCATTCGCCGATGTACTTCACCACTGATTCGGGCTTCGATGTTTCCGACGTCAGCAGACCCGCCATGAACTCCACCGGGTAGTGTGTCTTCAGGTAGGCCGTCTGGTAGGCCAGCAGCGCATAGGCCGCCGAGTGCGATTTGTTGAAGCCGTAGCCGGCAAATTTCTCCATCTGATCAAAGAGCTCGCCCGCGATATCCTTCGGATGGCCCAGCGCCGCAGCTCCGCTCATGAAGCGCTCGCGCTGCTTGGCCATCTCCTCGGCATTCTTCTTGCCCATGGCGCGGCGCAGCAGGTCGGCTTCGCCCAGGCTGTAGCTCGCGACTATATTGGCGATCTGCATTACCTGTTCCTGGTAGACGATCACGCCCAGTGTCTCTTTCAGGATGCCTTCAAGCTGCGGCAGCATGTATTCAACTTTGCGCCGGCCCCACTTGCGCTCGATGAAGTCGTCGATCATGCCACCCTGGATCGGCCCTGGCCGGTAGAGCGCGTTGAGCGCGGTCAGGTCTTCCACCGTTTCAGGCTTGTAGCGGCGCAGCACGTCCCGCATTCCGCCCGACTCAAACTGGAAGACTCCCGAAGTCAGCGCCGAGTGAAAGACTTTCTTGTAGGTCTCTTCGTCGTTGAGCGGAATGCTCTCGATGTCGAGTTTTTCGCCGCGGTTCTGCTCGATGAGCTTGAGGCAGTCGTCGATCACCGTCAGCGTGGTCAACCCGAGGAAGTCCATCTTCAGCAGGCCCATCTTCTCGACGGCCTTCATGTCATAGGCGGTGACGATTTCGTCGTTCTTCGTCTTCGCCACCGGCACAAGTTCAGTAAGTGGCCGCGGCGCAATCACCACGCCCGCCGCGTGCATGCCGATGCCGCGCGTCAGTCCTTCGAGCTTCTTTGCGGTATCGATCAGCTCGTGAATCTGCGCGTCACTCTCGTAGGCCTTGCGCAGGTCGGGCGATTCTTCGAGCGCCTTGTCGAGCGTCATGCCGATGGTGGAGGGAACCAGCTTGGCGATGCGGTCCACGTCGCCGTAGGGCATGTCCATGGCGCGGCCGCAATCCTTGATGGATGCCTTGGCCGCCATGGTGTTGAACGTGATGATCTGTGCCACCTGATCGCGGCCGTATTTGCGCGTGACGTAATCGATTACCTCGCCGCGGCGGTTCATGCAAAAGTCCACGTCGATGTCGGGCATGGACACGCGCTCGGGATTCAGGAAACGTTCGAAGAGGAGCGCGTTCTGCAGCGGATCGATATTGGTAATCTCCATCACGTACGCCACCAGCGAGCCGGCGGCGGAGCCGCGGCCCGGCCCTACGGGGATGCCGTGATCCTTGGCGTACTTGATGAAGTCCCACACGATCAGGAAGTAGCCCGAATACTTCATCTGCTTGATAATGGCGATCTCGCGCTCCAGCCGCGCGTCGTACTCGTGAAGCGGCGAGCGCAACAGGCCGCGCGTTTCCAGGCCGCGGATGGCCGTGTCGAGGCGCTTTTTATAGCCCTCGCGGCACACTTGCTCGAAGTAGCTATCGATGGTGTGCCCATCGGGTACGGCGAACTCAGGGAAGGGATTGTCCACCGGATGCAGCTTTAACTGGCAGCGCTCGGCAATCTCCATCGTCCGCTGCATCATCCCCGGGTGGTCGGGGAAGAGCCGTGCCATCTCTTCGGCGCTTTTCACAAAGAACTGGTCGCCATCAAATCGGAAGCGGTCGGTGTCGTGAATCTTGGCGCCGGTCTGCACGCAAAGCATCACGTCGTGCGCGTGTGAGTCCTCGCCGCACAGGTAATGCGAGTCGTTGGTCAGCACCAGCGGAATGTTCAGGTCTTTCTCCAGCCGGAGCAGGTCGGCCTGAATCTTCTTTTCCTGTTCGAGACCCTGGTCCTGAATTTCGAGGTAGAAGTTGCCGCGGCCAAAGATGTCCTCGTACTGCTGGGCGGCAGCCTTGGCCCGGTCGTACCGGCCGGCCATCAGTTCCTCGCACAGCTCACCGCTCAGGCAGCCGGAGAAGCCGATCAGCCCCTTGGCATGCTCGGCCAGGTAGCGCTTGCTTACGCGAGGACGGCGGTAGAAGCCGTGCAGCGAAGCTTCAGAGGTGATCCGCACCAGGTTCCGGTAGCCTTCCTCGTCCTGGGCCAGCACCAGCAGGTGGTTGTAGTGGTCGTTGGGCGCCTCGGCGCGATGATCCTCGGCCTTGCACACGTACAGCTCGCAGCCCAGGATGGGCTTGACTCCCTTGGCCTTGGCCGCGTTGAAGAAGTGGACCGCGCCATAGATGTTTCCGTGGTCCGTCATGGCGACGGCCTTCTGCCCAATCGCCGCGACACGGTCCACGAGCTTGTAGACGTCGCAGGCTCCGTCGAGGAGGGAGTATTCGGTGTGCAGGTGCAGGTGCGTAAATTCAGACATGGCTCTACAGCGATTTTAGTCGCCGATCGAGACCCTGGGGGACTCCCACCCTGGATCGTTTGATGTCGGTTATCAACAGATTGAGCTCGCGCGTTGAGGTTAAGGTGAACGTCCGCTCTCTTGAATCACTGCGAAAGGCCTTTGCCTGAGGACGAGGGCGATTGGGCAGGCGGCTTATCGGCGCTAGACCCGCTTCTTGTTGAACCCCGTCAGAGACGGTGAACTTTCCCGATTGCGCTCGGGATGGAATGAACGCATTGAATGGGACATGGAAGCCTGAAACACCGCATATACGGTGCTCCTCTGCGGCCACGGCCTTTCGCCCCGGTGACATGATGTGGTACACGTCTTAATAGAGGTCGCAAGCGGTGTTGAGCAGGGGAGTCCCGGGGCAAATGGAAATGTATAGATTCAGCCGCGGCAAATTCTGATTCCAACCCTCAGACAGTATCTACCGGTGACCACGCGAGAGATTGAGTGCGCAGAATTCCGGGGAGACCGCGGGCAAGTTGGCCAGGGAATGCCAGATTGAACTTTCTCCGTTCATTCGTCATCGTGTTCAGCGTAAAGTAAGGGCCGTTTTTTAATGAGCGGTCATAGAATCCCCCTTTTGAGCGGGCGGGTGTGCCGGCAGGGACGAGACCCATCCGTTCGCGTTGGTCATTATTCCTTTTAACCTCGTGCACGTCCGAATTTTCACGGAGGTCGAATGACTCATTTCACAATCGTTGCTGCCTCCCCAGCAGAACCATGCCTTAACCCCGAACCCGTCACATTCTCCAATGGATCGTGTTCCCCGAAACGGGCACTCACAATCGCGTTGCTATTATTTTTGTTCCCGTTCGTTCTTGCGCTTCATGCGCAGAATAACTATGAGATTCAGGTGTACCCATCTGAAACTATTGCTCCCGGAACTCTGCTCACTGAACTCCACAGCAATTACACCGTCGAAGGCAGCACGACAACTCAATTTGGGATGCTGCCGACGCAGGGGCAGGAGCACGAGACGATCGAACTTACGCAGGGAATCAATAAGTGGTCGGAGGTTGGATTCTATATCTTCACGGAAGAGGAGAATGGAACAGGAATTCAATGGGTTGGCGATCATATCCGCCCCCGCGTGCGCGCCCCGGAGAGCTGGCACCTGCCAGTGGGCCTGAGCCTTTCCAATGAGATTGGATATGCGCGCGCCGCTTACGCCAATCCAACCTGGTCATGGCAGATCATGCCGATTGTGGACCAGACGCTGGGTAAGTGGTACTGGTCAGTCAACACAACGATGAATTGGGGGATTCACCCAACATCGCTTCCTCCTGGAGCTTCTCAGCAAGAGATCAATTATTATTACCGGGATGTATCACCCCACGGCGTTACATTCGGACCAGCCGCTACATTAACGATTCAACCGGACAAATACTATAACGTTGGTCTCGAATATTACGGATATTACGGGGAGTTTGGCCACTTTGTTTCGCTGCACAATCAGCAGCAGCAATTTTTCCCTGTCGTGAATCTCTTTGTGTCACCGAAGTGGGAGATCAACTTCGGCGCAGGTTGGGGGGCAACAGCCTCGACCGACCACCTTATTGTCAAATGCATCATCGGCCACTATTTCAATTGGGGCATGTACCATCGCAAGCACCGCTAGCTTTGTTCGCAACCGCAATGAAGATCAAGTTTGGGCGCCATGCGCACAGCGCAGGTTGCGTGTTTCAGTGAGAGGCATCCGATCGCAGGTTTGCGGTTTGTCTCTCTCTGTTCTCTCGACGACCGTACTGGAAAGCGCATCATGCATCGGCCGCAGTGGGCATCGAGTAAAGTTGCTTGCCACAAAAAGCTAGGCGGATTCGTCAATCATCGCCAGGATCTCTTTTTCAATCTCGGCGGCAAGACCTTCGACGCCGGCGAGGCCGGTTGCGCGCAACAAATCGGTTGGCTTCACAGTGGCGATCGTGCAGCCTTCGCCGTCGCTGAAGACGGAGATGCGGCAGGGCAGGACCGTGGAAACCCTCATCTCGGCGGTCAAGGCCGTGGTGGCTGCCTGCGGATTGCACACATCGTAGACTTTGCATTCGTGGGCGAAGTCGATGCCCTTGGACTTGAGCGTCTGCTTGAGGTCATGGACATGAAGAACTCCGAATTTATGACGGGCGGCCGCCTCGCGCAACCGGGCGTCGACTTCGGCCGATGAGCGGGATGAATGCCTGCTGTAGGTCATAATGGCTCCTTGTGTTCATCTTTGTTGATTCCATGATGGCCCGGATTGATTCGCTTTTCCTGTTTCAATCATCGTGCGGATTGCACGACGGTTGCGCAGGAAGACGCGAGAAGCGCAGGCGTTCGAACCGGATTCCTGAAACGCAGCGGCGGTGATGTGCCGTTCAATCGCTCAGACTGGACTGCAACATGTTCATTCTAGGAAACTTATCGAGAAGATTCCGGAGAGGCATCGTCTTCCCTACCTCTTCCCTGGCTTCAGCCACACTGCAGGAGAATGACGAATGAAAGCCTTTCGTCCTGCGAAAGCGAGTTTGCTTCAGCGCCCGCCTTTGGACAAATCTTCACCCCGAGGGCTGGCGCCCTCGACAGGAGCGCAACCGGCCGATCTCTTGAACTCCGGACTAAGAGCCCATCGCGTTCCCGCCGCAATCCGCGTGGCCGCACCTGCAGATTACGATCGTCGTCTTGCCTGCGGTGCCTTCGCAGTGTGCACTGCAATATTTAGACTTATCGGCCGGAATGCAAGTGCAGACGGGATTGGCGCATTTCTTGGGGTTTGTCGTCATAACTCCCCCTTTCGGGTTTTTGTATTCATCCGTGCGGCGCACGGCCTGCCAATACAGCTTCAACTTGCGGCCTAAGCATAGCATGGAAAAGGCATGTTGTAGCCTCCCACTTGCGGTCGAATTCCTCCAAAAGTACCGCTGCGTCGAAAGGGTATCTATTATTGCCAGGGAATTTTGAAAGCTCGCGGCACGCAAAAAAGCCTTGACCCTGGGTAATCCGGCTGGGCTGCCCTCAGTGTGTGGAGCAAACTGGTCCCGCCTCAGGGGTAGGGCTGATCTGCGGCGGGCAACGGTCCGGTCTCTCGCTATGCAGTGACATGCATTTGCGCTCGCCCGTCTTCAAAAGGGCTCCGTCTGTCAGCGCCGGTTTAAAACGGAGCCATATTGGCCGGGTTAGGCCGGAGCCAGGGAGAAGCCGAAGGTGGTGCAGGCACACGGCGGCGTCGGCCGCGTGAGCGAGACAAGCGCAGTCATGGTTCGAGTTTTTTCCCTGCGCAAGATGTAGCTATTTCACGGCCGATCCTCCCGCGCCGTCGTCTGTCTCCGGTCGAGCGGATTCCGAGCTACGGCCAGGCGATGAACGTGAAGCGCGTCTATCGGCTGTATACAGAGGAGGGCCTAGCGGTGCGGCGGCGCAAGCGCAAGCGGCTGGTGCGGGATCGCGCGGCCGAGCCGCGGCTGGTGCGTGCCAACCAGGAGTGGGCGATGAACTTCATCGTGGACGGTCTGGCGAACGACCGGGTGGTGCGGATCCTCAGCGTGGTGGATGCGTTCACCCGCGAGTGTCTGGCACTGGAAGCCGACACCAGCCTGGGCAGCGGCCGGGTGACGCGGGTGCTGGAACAACTGATCGATCAACGCGGTCTGCCGGAGAATGTGCGGTCCGACAACGGGCCGGAGTTCACCTCGCGGCGCATGCTGGGCAACCCACCCTCCGACCGCTGAACCCTCCCCGCCCGAACGCGCTTCGGGGGAGAAAAGCCTCTTCCGCTACGCTCCAGAGCCTTTTCTCCCCCGAAAATCCCAACTTAACCTTTCTTCCTACTGGCTCCCTTTTCCTCCGCCCCAGTGGTTCCCTTTCATTTCGCCCTTGACACCGCCCCAAAAGCAAACTCGAAACCGCCTTCCATAAAGCTGATGACTCGCTCTCTAACATCATCCACTTACTGGAAGCTGCTTGAAATGTTGAAGTATTTCTGTTTACGAATAGAACGGTAAGAATCTAACCATCAAGGATTGCCACGCTGCACAGTTTATGTTTCGTGCCGGAAGCAGCTTACGAGTGTTGCTGGAGGCGGCCTCCGTGGCGCTGTGTTTGCGGTCGGTCGAGGTCACTTTGCTGCTATTGCCGTTAACTTCAGGGTGTTAGCTACCAGTTCCATCCTTCGTTCTTGTTCATGTTTTGGAGTGAAGTCAGAACCTGCGCGGGCGAGCCGATCAGGACGAACATTTCGGAGCGTACTCCTTCGTCAATGTTTGGACCGGCATGGTTGGGCGCCAGCAGGCCACTGATCCTGGCGACTGGAACGATTTCAGTGAACTGATTTTCATACGGAATGCCGTTTGCTTCCAAGGTTAGAACGTTCGAGATATGCGCAGACGCTCCCATATAGGAAAACACTCGTCGATCCAGGTTGGCGCTCTCGCCACTTTTCACGTCCGTTTCGATTACCTGTTGCGCATTGACCGGATCCGTCTGCGGAAAATACATCGCGATGATCGGAGCGTTCTGATCACTTGGATTTTCGATGGCAACCACGGATTCACAAGGGGAGGAGGCGGGTATCGGATAAATCTTTCCTGTGACGATCAATCCGCCCTGTGTCAAATTCACAGACTGCGGAGGATTCCATTCGTTGCAGCTTGAGTTCAGCGTGAGGTATTGCGTGTAACCGCCGGAAAGACGCAACCGGATGCCGGCATCATACTGCGCGATGCCCAGGTCCGTATTGGTCAGCTGGATTGAGGTTAATGAGCTGAAACTGGCGACATTGCTGTAGGCAGAAACGTCATATTGCGCACCCTCGTATGTCGTATTGAGGACACTGCTGGACGTACCATTGTTGTCATATGTGGCGGCAGGCCCAAATTTGTAAATTGGACTATAGTTGGAACTCGTCTGAGGTGGCTGCCAGGTGGTGGCGCCGGGATTCCCGGGGATGCCTGGATTCCTCAGGTAGGTCATGGTGAACTGATACTTGAAGATCGAAGCGGTATTGTTGCCAAGATTGCTTGCGTCCTCGTAATACCCCTGAAAACCGAACTCGCTGGACAGCTGCTGATTGGCGGAAATATTGGCCGATAGTTCCTGGCTGAATATTCCGTCCGTCACGGTATTGCTATCACATGAGGGGATAGGATTCTGGATGCTTGGAGAATAATAGCTGAGAGGAAAGAAGCAAAAACCTGGATTGAGAAATAGTGGCAAAGTATAAGGAGCAATGTTGATGCGCCCGCCGGAGCCTTCGGGGGAACTGGTGAGAGACAGCGTGACCGGCGTACCGGTTCCATCGTGAATGCCTGCTTGGGTGGGGTTATAGAAGCTGCTGTGAAGGCTGTCTCGAATATCCGACTGATACCCGCGCCCATAGCCCACTGCGATCAGGTTTCCGAAGCTGCCATAACCTGTATTCAGGTAATTCACATAGCCGCCGCCATTGCAGTCTGCGCCGAGTGTTGCTCCGGCGCTGGTTATGGTGACCTGATCGGCAGTGAAGTCGCTGGCTGCATATATGTTCTGTGGATTCCATCCAGCGCAGGAATTGCTGGAAGCTTGAGCTGTGTAAGTCTGCGTAGCGACAGCGGAAAGATTTCCGCTGGAGTCTTCAGCAATTGCATTCACGACGGCTGCCCCAATCAGTGTGAAGCACGGGACGGTGGAGCTGGGTGCACATGTCGTTCCATGTGTTGCAGAAGGAGTGCTTCCATCCAGCGTATAGGTAATCGTTGTGCCGGACGTAGCATCCGTGATGTAGACAGGTGTGTTGCCGGAGATGACAGGGGCCGCTGGAGAGATAGTCGGGGTGCTTACCTGGGATGGAGGACTTGGAGGCGGTGTGGTGGTTGGAGGCGGCGTGGAGGCGGCCTGACTTGAACCGCCGCAACCGGATAGATTGAAAGCCGCAAAGAACATCAGCGCGCAGACAGCCGCACAAAACCAGAGATGCGGGCAGGATTTTTCTACGATGTTCCGGTCTTTGGGATAAAGGCGGATAGCAGGAACCCTCGATTGTTTAACATTGCAAGGTAAGTATCCCCCGGCAGAGCCGGGCCTTACTTGTGTGAGCCGCTCAAAGCGGCTTGAGCGGGGTCGCTAACGCGGCCCCGGTTGATGTTGAGCCACCTTGTCGGTGGCTGGTCACTTCCAAAGGTTGAGCTGGTCCAAACGCTTGTCTTCCTGCTCCTGATTGCGGATGTATTCTCGGATTACCGTCTCATCACGGCCTATCGTTGACACCATGTATCCTCGCGCCCAGAAGTGCTGCCCTACAAAATTCTGCTTGCGCTCGCCGTACACCCACGCCAGGTGGATCGCGCTTTTGCCCTTGATGAATCCCACCACTTCAGACACCGCATACTTCGGCGGAATCGATAGCAGCATGTGAACGTGGTCCGGCATCAGATGACCTTCTTCATCCCGGCTCTGCTTCTGCTCGGCCAAGCGTCGGAATACCTCACCCAAGTGCGGCCGCAGACTCCCGTACAACGTCTTGCGGCGGCACTTCGGAATGAAGATCACATGGTACTTGCACTCCCACTTGCTGTGGCTTAGACTCTCATACTCGTCCATCCAGAAACTCCTCCTCGTGTGCTTGGCGGCTCACGTTCTGGAGTTTCTTGGGTGGACTCCCGTAAATGTCAAACTTCTACTGCCACCCCGGCAGAGCCGGGAGGCCTCCCGTATTTAGCTAGAAACGACGTTCACGTGGTAGCGGATAAGACCACCTTCCTGCGCGTCTTGATCGCAACCGGTCCTATCAGGCCGGATGGTGGTAGCGGCGAAAAGCCTTTCTCACGGCTTTCCCATTCTCGGGCGCCAAGCGGATAGTCAGGATTTGTTTCACCGTAATGTGCCACCAGGTTGGACGGCACTTCGGGGAGTTGCTTCAATCCCGCCACATAATTGATCAACGTGTTTGTCACGAGAATCGTGAGATGATTCGCTCCGGCTCTGAGCGCGTTCTGCGTGGAGAGCCGATAAGGCGTCATCCAGGCAACTCCGAGATGATTGCCATTCGCGATCACCTCGGCAACATTGCCTACCTCGCCCAGGTCGAGCGAGAGTTCGATTTCGTCGTGGATGTACTTCGCCGGGAGTTCGAAAACGAGATCATAACGTCCTGTCCCGGAAAAATGTTGCGTCACGGGATCTTCGGTCCACGACTCCAGTTTGGCGAGCGCCTTCTCGATACGAGGAAATTGATCCGATTCGAGCGTAAGGTTCCATGTTCCGCCGATTGTGTACGACTCCGGCAGATCTGAAATCTCCGCCTCGGCCTGCCAGCTTCCACCATGACCTATGACTGTAGCCTGTACTTTTCCATTTTGTGCGCTGATACCCCGTATCTCGTGCGGTCCTACTTCCAACACTTCATCCAGATTCGTGTTACTGACATAGGACCCAATGGAGCCCGGTTTAAAGATGAGGCATACGGAACCATACGCGGGCAGGCGGAGAGCTACATGGGTAGAAGAGGCCTGCGGTTGCCAGAACAATACTGGATGAACTTCGCCTGTCATTGGATTCCACTGTTCGGGAACTTTGCCATTTACGCGGAATTTTACGGTTTCTCGAATATCTGCTGACTGAAGGTTGGTAACAAAGTAAATGTCGACCTCACCCAGGCGCCGGTGCAAAAACGTAAGGCCCTGGCTCTGCCTGTCGCCGGATAGTGCAAAATCCGGCTGCA
>JAJZAL010000419.1 GCA_021799405.1 Acidobacteriota bacterium | reverse complement strand
TACCGACGACCCGGAGTCTGAAGACCACGATCGGAAGGAGGGCCACAAGCACAGGCCACCTCCACCGCCTCACCACATGCCAGGCCCCAAGGAACCGCCGCGTCCCCCCAGACACCGCGAGGTTGGGTAATTGGCGAAGTGGTACGAAACCTGCCCGGAGCGGCTGGATGCCGAGCTCCGGGCACTCGCGGAGGCCGGCTTCCGCGCGACAATCGACGGACAAGCTCGAGCGGCCGGGCACTTGCTGCTGCATGTCGCCGTCTCGGTCGACGGTGAAGAGCATGACTTCCAGGTCGAGTTTCCAGACGACTATCCCTATTTCCCCTTCCTGGTTTTTGCACCGTCCCTTTCACTTCCAAGGCATCAGGACCCGTACTCGAAGCAGCTTTGCTTCGTGAGGCACATTGAGACGGAATGGAGTACGGGCGACAGCGTTGCAGAATATCTCCAGAACCGGTTGCCCAATATTCTCGCCTCTGCTCGGGCCGACGGACCGACTGATATCGAAGCCCACGAAGGCGCACCCGTTACTGGCTACTTGCCTTTCGCACCCAGCAGCGTGGTGCTGATTGGCGACTGGACCCTTTCTCCGACGATTCAGAGCGGAACATTGCTCATGGGAATCGAGCAGGGTAGTGATCCGCAAATTGTTCTTCGCGCGGCAGTACACGCCGTTAAGAGCGGGAACGGCGAGGTTCTCGCGGCACTCGACTCCCCGGTCGCGAGCATCTATCCGTCGACGTTTGCCGCGAGATGGGTTCGATTACCGGCAAGACCTCGCGCAGAGGACTTCGGCTCCATTATGGCGGAAGCCATTTCGATTTGGCCGGCGCTGCAGCGATGCCAATTCAATAACGGCGCACCAGATGTTGTCGGGATCGTGTTTCCTGATGAGGCTCGGTATCGCGAAAACCACGACATTTGGGTGTTCCTGGTCCGCCGCAAAGAACGTTTCGTGCGAACGTCAAAGAGACGACGCTTGCCTAGTGGCGATAAGGTCATCCAATACCTGGCGCGCGCTGACCGCGCCGGCAGGAGCGACCTACAGGCCCGTGTCCCCCGCTTGGCTCCGCTCACGGCGAAGAGGGCTGCGATCTTCGGCTTGGGCGCACTGGGATCCGCGGTCGCGTGCCAGCTAGCCAAGTCTGGCGTAGGTCACCTCGTCCTCGTCGATCCTGACGTCGTTACTGCGGGCACTGCGGCACGCTGGGCACTGGGGCTCCGTGCAGCAGGGCACTTCAAGTCACACGTTCTCGCGGCGCATATACGGGCGAACTATCCGTATGTCGATCCCACTCCTATCGCCCTTCGACTCGGCCACACCCGCAACGGGGATATGAACCAGGTGTTAGCTGACGCGCTGACCAACGTTGAAGTCATCATTGACTGCACCGTAGAAAAGACCGTTCACCATTACCTGTCTCACGTTGCCCAAGAGAAGGCGCTCCCCTTTATTTGGGCCAGTGCCACCCCAGGAGCCTGGGGTGGTATCGTTGGTCGAGCCTTACCGGACAAGGACAGAGGATGCTGGGAATGCTTCTGCCATCATCAGATGGACGAAACGATTCCTGCCCCAGCGCAGGAAGAGGGACCTGATATTCAACCCATCGGCTGCTTCAGCCCAACGTTCCAGGGAACGGGGTTCGACCTCGACCACGTAGCACTCATGTGTGCGCGTCTAGCCGTGGCGACACTCTGCCGCGGAACGCAAGAAGGCTATGGAGATTTTACATGGGACATCGCCGTTTTGGATCTCTGGAAGGACGGACAGCCGATAGCGCCACTCTGGCGCACGCTCCCATTAACTCGCCATGAAGCCTGCGGCAGACATCGCTGAATCAGTCTGGATCTGCGAAACTGCGTGGAAGGACATTCTCGCCGTGAGCGCGCGACATTTACCTCTCGAAACCGGTGGAATGTTGATTGGCTACGAGGCCGAGAGCGGCGACCCTGTCGTGACGTCAATCATCGGGCCGGGCCCCAACGCAAGACATGGAAGATTCCGGTTCAAGCCGGACTATGATTATCAACAGGAGCTTCTCGACTCCCGATTCCACCAGACCGCTGGCCGGGAGACTTATCTCGGTGACTGGCACACACACCCTTCCGGAGAGTGCTCGCTCAGCCGGCGTGACGTTTCCGTGCTCCGCCGAATCGCATCCTGTGCTTCGGCAGGAACACGCCGACCCATTATGCTTGTCCTGGTGCCCGGCGACCATGATTGGACCGCATGCACCATGCGTCTCATTACACGGGGGAGGTTACACAGGGCGAAATTGCAGCCCCTGACCAGGAGACTATTCTCCAATGAGTACCGTGTTTCAGAGGATGAAGCGCGCAATCACAAAATTGTCAGACACAGCATCTTTCCCGGAGTTCCATCATGACTACGCCTGCCGAGGCTAGCAGTTCATTCTTGGCAAGGACGCTCGACACCATCATCGGAAAAGCTACGCGCCAAACGGTGCAACGATGGAAGCGCCGACGGAGAGCGATTCTGGAGCTAGAGCAGGTCCGTCGTGATCTCGACGGTTGCAGCACCATCTTTGCAAGCATTCAGGGCGGCGGCAGTATTCCGCAAGGGATTCTCCCCACAACCGGCGTGAGTACACTGTCAGACCTTCATGCCGAAGGTCTTCTGACAGAACACTCATTCAGCATCATCAACGCATTCTTCCAGCCTGCACTTGATGCAAATCATTGGGCAACCACAGCAGTCTCAGAGGGACCACCAGGACTGAATGGTGCGCAACGCTTTGCAAGCCTTTTGCGCGGTAGACGACATGTTGCTGAATGCGATCAGACCGGCCTGACGCTTCGCGAGCAAGCCATTGCCGAAATCGCAAACGCGCGAAGTACACTTCACCATTGGTGGAGGCACGTGTAGCACTGCCGTTGGGCTATTCGGTAATTTCAGACCTCCTGACATAGCCCCTTTTGAAAATGTCCGGTTTTGGGGTGATCAGGAGGCCAGGGATGACCCTGCGGTGGGGCTGCGGTGGGGCGGGGTGCCCGGGAACGCGAGGCCGATGACTGGCGGCGATCGAACGGCGAAGCGCATCCGTAGGCGAGTTCCGGGGAACACGGTGGCGGTCTGATCGAGCAATTCGCAGAGCGCCTGCAC
>JAJZAL010000124.1 GCA_021799405.1 Acidobacteriota bacterium | reverse complement strand
CTCAGATCTTCAACTCCTCAAACGTGACGCGGTCATTCGTATAGATGCATATCTCGCCGGCAATCTTCATGGCTTTCTCGGCGATCTCGCGGGCGCTTAGATTCGTATTTTCCATCAATGCCCGGGCCGCAGCCGTGGCGTAGCTGCCGCCGGAACCGATAGCCGCAAACGATTCGTCCGGATCGATGACGTCCCCTGAGCCGGAGATCAGGAAGGTCTGCTCCTTGTCGGCCACCAGCAGCAAAGCCTCCAGGTTGCGCAGCATCTTGTCGGTGCGCCAGTCCTTGGCCAACTCCACGGCGGCCCGGTTCAGGTTGCCGGCGTATTGCTCCAGCTTGGATTCAAAGCGCGTAAAGAGGTTGAAGGCGTCGGCCGTGGAACCGGCGAACCCGGCGAGAATCTTGTCCTGATAAAGACGGCGAATCTTTCTGGCCGAGTGCTTCAGCACATGGTCGCCCAATGTAACCTGGCCGTCGGCGGCCATCACCACCTGATCGTTGCGGCGCACGCACAGCACGGTGGTGGAGCGAATCCGGCGGCGCTCTGTCACGTCGCCTTTTCTTTCCAGGGCCAAGAGAAAACCTCCTCTGAATATGCGTCCGGAAGGGCAAAATTCCGTCTACGCTGCAACTTAGAGTATAGGGCATCGTCAGGGAGACGAGGCGCGCATGGAGTAGCGCAACGGCGCTCATCCTTTCCGAGGTGAGGCTGCCGAAAGGGCAAAGCACCCAGCAGCGATCCCTCTACGTAAGCAGCTTGAAGGCGTGCGCCCAATCGTTGTGCAGGAACCCGGGGATGCACCAAAGCATGCAAAGAGGCTCAATGGCGCGCGCCGCCTCCGCCTTGCCCATATCCGCCGTCTCCCAGCCAAGCTCATCCGCCAACCGGCTCACCGTCTGTTTGGCCGCGTCGTTGTTGCCGCAGATAAACATGGTGGGACGGCCGCCCGTAAACTGTGGATGCACCATGGAGGCCGCGCCGACTGAGTTGAACGCTTTGACGAAATGCGCGCTCGCAAATTCGCGTTGCAGTTTCTCCATGAGGGATTCATTCATGGTGGTGAAGAACTTGAGGACTCCGTTGACAGGGGGTGTGTCCGCAATCGGGTTGGTCGCATCCATCACCGGTTTGCCAGTCAGGTTCTTGGCGCCAGCCAGACGCAGCGCCTCCGCCGCGGCCCTCCCCCTGACGGCCAGCACGACCAGATCGCCGAAGACGGCCGCGGCGGTAAAGCTGTTGACCGCGGCACCCGGATGTTCCCTGGCCCAGGCGGCAAGCTTCTCCTCCGTCCGGGTGCCCATTATGACTTTATGACCATGTTTCAGGAAGCCGCCCGCCAACGCTTTCGCCACATCCCCCGACCCCAGAATCCCGATCTTCATCTCGCCCTCCTTTTCGCAAGATTCTATGACGGCAGAGGCCTCTCAAGAAGAGGGTTTCAGCATTTTATTTTCGGAGGATTGCTCGCCCCATGAAGTTCCGGGCCAGGCCCTGAATCGCGCTTGCGATCCCGGCTACCACTCACCGTTATCCCCCTTATACCCGGCACTCAGGACCGGACGGCAACCAGCCGCCGTCCGGATTGCGGCTGCGGTATGCTCTAGGTGGGACCTCTGGGGTAGAGTCCCGCATCTGATGACCATCCTCGACGCGAGTGAACTGGAGATGGGCGCCGGTCTGGCAGCCTTGGCTGTGCTGGGTGCTGTCGCCATCTGGCTCATTTTCCATAAGCGGCCTGGCGCCGACGAACTGGAGCGCGCGCGCCGCCGGTTTCTGGTGCAGTCCGGGCGCCTCGTAGACGGCATGCTGCTGGACGTTTGCGAGGTGCCAGCCAAGGACGGCCGCACACTGATCATGCTGATCTTTAACTACCGCATTGGCGGGGTGGACTACGAATGCTCGCAGGACATCACCCGCATGAGCGACGTCGTAGATGCAGCCAGGGTACGGGCGGGATTTCCCTGCACCGTGCGTTACCAGCCCGGCAACCCGCAAAACAGCATCGTGGTAGCCGAAGGATGGACCGGGCTCCGGGCGGGGTTGCCGGCACTGCCGGCGCTTGAAGACCAGAAACCGCCGGACCAGCGCCGTCTGCGCTCCGGCGGCAGCTAGGAAAAAAGCCGGGAATTCGTTTGAGACATTGAGATCCGCCTGGGCGCCGGATACGATGCCTGATCGGGATTCCGTTCGAGATTTTCACCACCGCAGGATTGGCGATGGATACCCATCCCCGGTTAGACTTCAGATATGCATGTCCAGGCGGCGCCTTCCGGATCTGGCGCAAAGAGAACAACGATCGTTCTTCTCGTCTCGCTGGCAGCCACGCTGGCTTATGTGGCGGTTACCTTCGTAGCGGGCCTGCGCGCGCACTCCCTGGCACTGCTCTCCGAGTCCGGCCACAACGCCTCCGATTTTCTTGCCCTCCTGCTTAGTTTCGCCGCAATCTACTTCCAGTCCCGTCCCGCCGACAACACCAGAACCTTCGGCTATCAGCGAACTGGGGTGCTGGCCGCATTCGTCAATGCAGCCACCCTCATCGTGATCGCGCTGTGGATCGCCGCCGAAGCCGTCCACCGGCTTTCGAGCCCTGTCCTGGTGCAGCCAAAGCTGATGGTGATCGTCGCCATAGCCGGTATGGTCATGAATGGCATAATCGCCGGCCTGCTGTGGGGCGTGGCGCGCGACGTCAACCTGCGCAGCGCCTTCCTGCACATGGCGGGCGACACGCTCTCCACCGCCGCGGTGATCGCCGGCGGCGTGGGCATTCTCCTCACCGGCAAGGATTGGATCGACCCGGTGCTTTCATTGCTGATTGCCGCACTCATTTTCTGGTCGAGCCTTGGGATTGTCCGCGAAACCCTGAACATTCTGCTCGAAGGCACGCCGCGCGGTGTCTCGCTGCTCCAGATCCGTACCGGGATGGAGGCAGTAGAGGGCGTCATTGACGTGCACGACCTGCATGTTTGGAGCCTTGGTTCGCACTCCCGCGCCCTGGCCTGCCACGTCACCATCGCCGACATCCCGCCTTCGGAGAGCGCCTGTATCCTCGCCAAGCTGAATCACGTGCTGCGCGACCATTTTCACATCGGCCACACCACCATCCAGTTCGAGCACATTGGCTGCGGAGATGTGGGCGCCTGCGTCGTCCCTCCGGAAGAGATGACCCATTTCAGCGGCCACGAGCATCATCACGGCCATATGCATTAGAGCGATGGCCGCATGATTTCCGGCGCCGCGGCCCGCCATCGCAACGTCCGCGGCATCCACATCCAGGGCGTATTCTGAGATTCCCGGTGCTTTTGCTGAGGAGGCTGTCTTCTTGAAACTCGGTTTTGCTGCCTTTGCTGCTCTCTGTTTTGCTCTGCTTTATTCTTCACCGTTTCCAGCTCAGGCTGCGCCACCTTCCGGATCTGCTGTTGCGGCAGGACGCGGCGATGCGTCCGCCCCAGCCCAACTCGACGCTCTCGCCGGCGAATATACCAACCCCGTTGAGCCGGATACGCCATTGAGCTTTTACGTTCAGGGCGGCAAACTCACAGTCGAATCCGAGCGCATGGTCCCGACGAAGATGGAAGCCTTTTCTGCCACTGAGTTCGGCATCCGCCACTCCAGAGCCTACTTCAGCTTCACACTGGACGCGGAAGGCCGCGGCGCCAGCGTCACCTTCTCAGCTGAGCCCGGCGCCGTTTATCAGCGCACTGGGCCGCCCGTGCATCACGTCTTTCACGATTACCGGCGCACCGAGGCGATGATTCCCATGCGCGACGGAGTGAAGCTGCACGCCGTCATCCTGAAACCGGCGGATATTACCACGCCGCTGCCGATCCTCATGCAGCGCACGCCCTACGGCGTGGATGGAACCACGCGCGCCTCCTTCTTTGCGGATCGGCCCGAGTTGGCCCGCGACGGCTATATCTACGTTGCCGAGGATATCCGCGGGCGCTTCGAGAGCCACGGAAAATTCGTAATGATGCGGCCATTAGCCGATCATCACAACCCCAAGGCCATTGACGAAAGCACAGACACCTACGACACCGTGGCCTGGCTCATCAAGCATGTGCCCGGTAACAATGGCCGCGTGGGCGTGGTCGGCACGAGTTATCCCGGTTTTCTGGCCATGATGGCTGGGATCGACCCGAACCCGGCGGTCAAGGCCATCTCGCCACAGGCGCCCATGATCGACGTATGGAAGGGAGACGACTTCTTTCACAACGGCGCCTTCCGGCAGAGCTACGGCTACGACTACGTACTGATGATGGAGTCCAGCAAGAAAAACTCATCGGTCAGCTACGGGCGCAACAAAGACGGCGGCCCCATGGATGGCTACAACTTCTTCCTGGAGCGCGGCAGCTTTGCCCAGGACGTGAAGGAGTCCGGCTCAAAATTGCTGCCCACCTGGCAACTCTTCCTCGACCACCCCTCCTACGACATTGACTGGCGCTCGCGTGCTGTCGAATATCACTTAAACACGGTCGCCGTTCCCACGCTCACCGTGGGCGGATACTACGACCAGGAAGATATGTACGGCCCGCAGGAGGAGTACTCCAAATTGGAGCCGCACGACCGACACCGTGACAATTTTTTGGCGCTCGGCCCCTGGCGGCACGGTTCCTGGGCCTCCTCGACGCGCCACCTGGGCAATCTGGACTATGGCCAGCCGATCGGCAAGGAGTTTCGCGCACGGATCGAGGCCAGGTTTTTCGCGCATTATCTGAAGGGTCAGCCCGGCTTCATGCTGCAGAACACAGCCAGTTTCCAGACCGGCTCCAATACCTGGCAGTACTACGCGCAATTTCCACCGCGACGGTCTCGGCTGGCCAGCCTTTATCTTGATGGCAATGGCCAGTTGAGCTGGAGCGGATCGACCGCGCAGGCCCGCACCAGCTACGTGAGCGACCCCGCCAACCCCGTGCCTTATCGCCACCGGCCCATTCAGCCCACCTATGGCCGTGGTTCGCAGTGGTACGACTGGCTCGCCGAAGATCAGCGCTTTGTCACCGGCCGCAAGGACGTCGCGGTCTGGAAGCTGCCCGTGCTCAAGCACGACCTGACGTTGACAGGCGAAGTGGTCGCGGACGTCTACGCCTCCACCACCGGGTCGGACAGCGACATGGTGGTGAAGCTGATCGACGAATATCCGGACAACGATCCCGATCCCACAATGCGCGGCTACCAGTTGATGACCAACGAGGAGATCTTCCGCGGGCGGTATCTTTCAGGATTCGACAACCCCGCGGCGCTCAAGCCCGGCTCGATCTACGCGTACAAGTTCAGCCTGCATGACGTGGACCACGTCTTCAAAGCCGGCCACACGGTGATGGTGGAGATCCAGAGCACGTGGTTTCCGCTCTACGACCGCAATCCGCAGACCTTTGTGCCCAACATCATGACGGCCAAGCCGGAAGACTATAAAGCGGAGACGATCACGATCTATTCCGGTCCGGGGCATGAGTCGAGCTTGCAGGTACCGGTGATGAAGCCCTGAAGCCGCAGTCCAACATTACGGAGGTAAACCGGCGTGCGGACTGGGCTTGGTGCGCACCGAGCCTCAGTTGATCGGCGGCGGAGGCAGGAGCGGCTTGCGCGGGCCAAGTTCCTCGTGGACCAGCGTCAGGCCGAGGATGCAGCGCTCAAAGCTGTCGGCGAGCCGCGCGAAGAGCGGCGCCTCGTGTTCATACTCAAACAGATTGAACTGGCTGACAATGTAGTAGCTCTCCTTGCCGGCGCGGATCAGCTCTTCGAGGGTGGGCTGATGGCGATGCCGGCCTCGGCCCGAACCTACGGCCTCCGGGTACATGCCGCCCACGAACAGGGCGAAGTCTCCGATGTGCTTCCGCAAGGCGCGCTCGGCGTCAAACGATGGCGCGGAGCCATGAACCGGGTCAGAGGCGCGCATCATCTCCTCCAGTTCCTGAATGGGGTGGCCGGCCTCGTCGCGCATGTTGTAAAGCTCGTCGGTGCGGGTGAACTCGCAGAGGAGATGGGCGACATAGCCCGTGACCTCGGGGTCGTGCAGACCGAGCTTGCCCTCGTAGCTATTGCGCACAGCCTGACGGAAAAAGAGCTCGAGCGGATGGGGTGAAGATTGGGCCTGCATAAATCCCTCCCTCCTGGCCACAGTCGGGCAGCCAGAATCCTCCTGGGCATTGGCTGCGTTCCGTCGTGCGTCAGCGGGGGAAGTCAGCCTCCGCTTGTTTACTTAGACGTAACACGAGGATTACCGGAAATGTTGTGTCTATCAAGAAGGGGGTGCAATTCTGTTGGCAAACTGGCGAAGCGACTGCGAAAAATCAGGCGTGAAAACAGAAGGGCAGCCTCGGCGGGCTGCCCGTTCTCCAATGAAGGCGTGTTCCTAAACGGTTGCGGGTGTGCGGGATTCGAGCTCGGCCAGGCGCGCTGCCAGCAGCTTTTCCAGCTTGACCAGAGCGCTTGAAAAACCTTCGATGCCCTCGCTCAGCTTGTCGCTGGCCATGCGGTCGGCGGCATGCATCGCGTCGAAAACATCCTTGTCCATCGGAATCCGCTCGATGGCCATTGCCTGGGCGGCTTTGGCATCGAGCTTGCGCGGCAGGGTCCCCGGCGTGGCTTCGAGTTCGGCCAGCAATTGGGGCGAGATGGTGAGCAGGTCGCAGCCGGCCAGCTCGCAAATTTCGCCAAGATTCCGGAAGCTGGCGCCCATCACCACCGTCTTGTAGCCGAACTTCTTGAAGTAGTTATAGATGCGAGTGACAGACTTGACGCCAGGATCGTCGGAGCCACGGAAATCCCTGCCGGTGTCCTTCTTATACCAGTCAAGAATGCGGCCTACGAAGGGCGAGATGAGGGTAACGCCGGCCTCGGCCGCTGCGACGGCCTGATGGAGGCCGAAGAGCAGCGTGAGATTGCAGTGAATGCCTTCCTTCTCAAGGACTTCAGCGGCGCGAATGCCTTCCCAAGTGGAGGCGATTTTGATGAGGATGCGGTCGCGGCCAACGCCGGCCGCGTCGTATTGGGCGATGATGGCGCGGGCTTGGGCAATAGTGCTCTGGGTGTCGTAGGAAAGGCGGGCGTCCACCTCGGTCGAGACACGACCTGGGATGATGGCGAGGATCTTTTTGCCGAAGGCCACAGCCAGCCGCTGGAAGGCAAGGTTGGCGACAGCCTGGTCGGTGGCGGCTTCGCCCAGTTCCGTCCGCGCGTCGCGCAGCACACCGTCAACAAGGGGCTGATAATGAGGCATCTGCGCCGCCGCCGCAATCAGCGAGGGGTTGGTGGTGGCGTCAGTGGGGCGAAACTGCTCCATCGCCTCAAAGTCGCCGGTGTCAGCAACGACGGTGGTGTACTTGCGCAACTGTTCGAGCAGATTCTTGGGCATTGTTCCTCCTGGGGATGCGTATTCCGGTCGAACGCGCGTTCAGGTTTAGTCTATCGCTTCTTGCGGCGTGCCGAGTCAACGCCCCGTATATGGGCGCACTTTAAATCTTAGACGATCTCGGGCATCACTATGTGAGTGAGCCTGCCCAGTCCGGAGATGGAAACTTCAACGCGATCGCCCGGGACCAGCGGCCCAACGCCGGAAGGAGTTCCAGTCAGGATCAGATCTCCCGGCTCAAGCGTGAAGGCCGCGGTAATGGCACTGAGCAGGGTGGGGATCGGAAAAATGAAATCCAGCGTTGAAGCGTGTTGCCGCACCTCGCCATTCACGCTCGTTTCGATGTTCAGGCCGGCCTCCAGGTCCAACTCGTCGCTGACGATCGGGCCTACCGGGCAGAACGTGTCGAAGCCCTTGGCGCGCGTCCACTGGCCGTCCTTCTTTTGCAGATCGCGGGCTGAGACATCGTCCGCGAGCGTACAGCCGCGGATGATGTCGCGCAAGTTCATGCCGGGTTTCAGGTTGCGGACGCGCCGGCCAATCACCAGCGCCAGCTCGCCCTCGAAGTCGACGCGGGAGGACGCGCCGGGCAAACGCACCACGCCACCCGGAGCGAGCAACGAGGACGGCGGCTTGAAGAAAAGCAGTGGCTCGGCAGGCATCTCATTGCCCAGTTCGCGCACATGGTCGCGATAGTTGCGGCCTACGCAGACGATCTTGGAGGGCGTGACCGGGGGCAGCAGATCGGCCTTGCTCAGAGGCATCGGATCGAAGCCGGATTCACCCTGCCCGGACTGTGCGCGCGCCAGCCGGCAAGCCAGGTCATCTTCTGGAATTGGCGCGGGACCGGTGATCCAGAGCTCACCGTCGCGATCGTCCACGGCGCCGTAGCGGATCTGGTTGTCGAGTAAAAAGCGGCAGTATTTCATGGGCATTCTCTCCTGGGGCCGTCAGCCAAGGCTATGGGTTGGGTACGGTCTCCTGCGTCTCGGCCGAGCGGGCGCTTTCATTGCCGTTCTGGTCGATGGCGCTGACGCAATAGTGATAAGTGCGACCGGGCTGGATGTTGGCGTCGTGAAAGGACGGAGCCACGACGGGCTGCGAAGGTGAGATGCGCTGCCAGTTCTGGCCCGCCTCACGGCGGTAGACGATGTAACCGGTAAGACTGGCATCAGAAACGGGCTGCCAGCTCAGGTCGATGGATCGCTCCGCGCCGTTCTCAGCAGGATTGGCTACAGCGGCCAGACCAGCAGGGACCGGGGGCGGAAACACATCCACCGCTTCAATGTGCAAAGGCGGTGAAAGCGCTCCGGGCAACTCCATTGCTTTTCCGTCGAGTGTGACGCGAAGCACGCGCTGGGCGCGATACTCGTAGGTTGCGCCAAACCGGATGTCCCTATCGAGAGCGCGGCCGGGGAGCACACCGGCGGCAACCAGCAGATTCTGTTCGACCGGCTCCGGCTGCGGCGCAAGGAGTCCCTGGTCGGTCTTGGCTGCGGACGGAGTAAGTAGCTTCCGCCTGAGACGAACGGCTGTGCGCGTCAGTTCCTGCGCATCAGGACCCGGATTCCAGCGCAGAAGGATTCCGTTCTTCCGCATTTCGGCGGTAAGGCCGGTGACGGGTGGGGGCGCCTCGCCGGCCAGAACCACGGCAGAATTCGATGGCCCAGCCGAGCGTCCGTTGCGGTTGCTTAACTCGACAAGGTAAGTAAGCGGATGCGGCGCGCCTGCAGCCAGAGCAGGAGGCAGAGTATCTGTAAAAGTCCCGGCAGCGGCGGGAGCCAGTTGCAGCTTGGCGACGGCGACGCAGGCGCTCTTTGCGGTTTCCTTGCGGCAGACGCGGGTTGCAATATTACCCTTGAGCAACAACTGATCCGTATTTTCCTTGGGCATGGTCCAGGTAAGTACGACCTGGTCGCCGGCGCGGGAGGCGGCGAGATCCTTTACCGGCTCAGGTAGGTTGAGCGATGGCGGCTTGGGCGCAGCCGGCAACCCGCAACCGGTGAACGCGGGCCCGGCGGCCAACCCTAAGGCCAGCGCCAGCGCAGAGAGCGCACCTTGTCGCAGGGAGTGCATTGCCCTCTCAGTCTACCGGAGCAGCACGGGAGAGACACCACCGGCGCCGCAACGGCATTCCGGTTACTCCTCCCGCAAGGCTTGTATCGGGTCCAGCCGCGAAGCGCGTGCCGCGGGTATCCAGACCGCGAGCAGCGCCACTGAGAAAAGGAAGATGGGAACAGCGACGAAAACAGCCGGATCCCAAACTTTCACACCGAACAAAAAGCTCGCAAGCAACCGCGTGAGCCCAAAGGCCGCGCCCAGCCCCAGGATCGCGCCCGCCATTGCGAGCTTCATGCCCTGCCCGACAACGAGATTGCGAATCGCCGCGCTGTCCGCTCCCAATGCCATGCGGATGCCCAACTCCTGGATGCGCTGCTCCACCGAGTATGCCATGAGCGCATAGATGCCGATTGCCGCCAGAATCAGCGCGAGAATGCCGAAGGTGGTCAGCAAAAGCATATTGAATCTCTGTTGCGCAGTGGAGAGCGAGACCACTTCGTCCATAGTGTGGACGCGCGCCACAGCGAAGCCTCCGCTGGCCTGGCGCAACTGTTCCGTAATGGCGGAGACGAACTGGCTTGGATCGCCGCGCGTGCGGAGAACCCAGCGCGCGGGCATCATGCGCGCGTTGAGCGCGGTCATGCCATCGGTTACCTGTGCCAAAGGCACGAAGATCATCCGGCCAGGAACGCGATCGAGTCCGCCGTCGTGGGTGTCGCCCACAATACCGATAATCACGCGCGCTGGTTCCGCGAACTCCGGCCCGATATCCTTGCCGATCATGATTTGCCGGCCTATAGGATTTTGATGGGGCCAGCCCTGTTCGGCGAGCGCGTGATTGATAAGCGCGACTGGCGTTGAGCCGGCTACATCCTGGTCGTTGAAGGCGCGTCCGCGCAGTACTGGGATTCTGAAGACATCAAAGTAGCCGGGGGAGATACTCATCCATCCCGCGTCCCGAAAATCCCGAGGGCCCATCAAGGGACGGCCCACGATGGCGAACGGAATACCGAACTCGCCCTGAATGGGCAGACAACAGGTGAGGGCCGAATCCTCAACGCCGGGAAGGCTATTCAGCCGCTCGCGCCCGTCGCGAGCCAGTTGCGCCACCCCGGAGGTCTTTTGATAGCGGCCACCCGTGAGCGACATCTCCATGGTGAGCACATTGTGGGCGTCGAAGCCGGGATTCACGCTGCGCAGCGCGATAAACGAGCGGATCAGCAACGCAGCTCCGATCAGCAGCACCAGCGCCAGCGAAACTTCGCTGATGACCAGCAGTGAACGCGCCTTGCCCTGCCGGAGTCCCGTAGCCGATGGATTGCAGCTCTCTTTAAGCGAGGAGCTCAGGTCCGCACGCGATGCGCTCAACGCGGGATAAAGCCCGAAGAGAATGCCGGTGAGCATCGAAGCCGCCAGCGTGAAGCCCATCACGCGCCAGTCAACACCCACGGCGCTGCCGCTCTCGCCGATGCGGGGAAGATCCGCCGGACTGACAGCGAGCAAAGCGCGCACGCCGGCAAAACCGGCGGCAAGACCCAGGACACCCCCGGCAGCAGCAAGCAAGACGCTTTCCGTCAGCAACTGGCGCACGATGCGCGTGCGGCTCGCTCCCAGCGCAGAGCGGATGGCAAACTCCCGCTTGCGTCCGGTGGCTCGCACCAGCATCAGGTTTGCGACGTTGGCACATGCGGTCAACAGCACAAGGGCAACTGCTCCCAGGAGAATCAGCAGCGAAGAACGCACGTTCCCGATGATCGAATCGCGCAGTGGCTCGACGGCGAACCCGACCCTCGGATTCGCTTCCGGATAGAGTCGGTGAAACAACGCTGAGGCCAGCTTCATCTGTGCATTGGCCTGGGCAAGTGTGACGCCAGGCTTCAACATTCCGGCCACGTGAAAGTAGCCGGCCTGGTTGCTGCTATTCATGTCAAGTTGGAAGGGCAGCCAGATATCAGCCTCAGGTTCAGCGTGAAAGTCCTTACCCAGCACGCCGACGATGGTATACGGCTCATTGCCGAGCGGAAGCGAGGTTCCAACGGCATTCGGATTCCCGCCAAACCGGCGCTGCCAGAGGCCGTAGCTCAACACCACTACGTTGCCTCCATGAGGTGTATCTTCCTCAGGCGTAAAGGTGCGACCCAGGACGACTGGCGCGCCAAAGAGCCGGAAATAACCTTCTGTAACGTGGATGCCGCGCAGCTGTTGAGGCAGTCCGCCGGTAAGGTTAAAACCCGGGCCTGCAAAGTCGTAGGCGGCCACCTCCTTGAAGAGGCCCGTCTGCTGCCGGAAAACCTGGTATCTGGGAATGGAGATGATGGCGCCGTTGCCATTGGGACCGGAGTTCTCGATCGCGACGATACGATCTGCATCAGGATACGGAAGCGGTTTCAGCAGCACCGTGTTGACCACGGTGAAGATCGCGGTATTCGCTCCGATGCCGAGGGCCAGCGCTGAGACCGCCGCAACAACAAAGCCTGGGCTCTTGAGGAAGAGATGCAAGGCGTGCCTGACGTCGCTCCAGAGTTCGCCCAAAGGTGTCTCCTCCGTCGCCTGATAGGACCACTCTATCGCGAGAACGTGCCGCTTGGCGCCGCATGACCGCTGAACGTTACAATTCTGACGGCTTCGCGTGGAAAACGTACTTGTCGCGGGACCGAAGTTTTACTGAGCGCGTCTTTTCAAGGGAGGCCCCTCGCTTGTTGATCTTTGCCGCTGTTCTCGCCATCTTCGTCTACGGGATGATCGCCGCCATGCTGGGCACCATTCTGCCCGAACTGTCGGATCGTTTCCGGCTCACTCCCTCCCAGAACGGGACCATCGCCTTCGCCCAGGCTCTGGGACTGATGATCGCCTCCGTCGGCGTGGGCCCCCTGCTCGACAGCAACGGCGACAAGATCGGGCTTATTCTGGGCTTGTCGCTGATCGCCGCGGCGCTCTTTGCTCTGCCACGGTCAAGGGGCTTCGGCGGCATCGTAAGCCTGTTGTTCCTGCTCGGAGTAGGCGGCGGCATCGTGGTAACTGGCGCGAATGCTCTGGTCAGCGGAGTGAGTACAGAACATCGCGCCACAGCGCTCAATCTCCTGAATCTTTTCTTTGGCCTCGGCGGGCTGGTGACTCCCTTCATCTCTGCCAATCTGTTCAAGAAGAATTGGATGCGGCTTTGCTCGACCGTCGCGCTGCTCGCCGTGGTTACACTGACGATCCAGGCAGTGACGAAGATGCCCGCACCGGCAGGGACATCGGGATTTGTGCTCGCAGGTTCGGGCTCCGTCTTTGGGCGGCCGCTGCTTTACCTGCTTGGATTCTTCCTGTTCCTCTACGTCTCATGCGAGGTCGGCGTTTGGAACTGGCTGCCGCGCCACCTGATCGCCCAGGGCATTCCGGAGTCGCGCGCTCTTAACATCCTTTCGCTCGGTTTCGCCCTCGGCCTGCTCCTCGGCCGGCTCGCAGTCTCTCCGATTCTTCTGCGCGTGTCCGCGGTCGAAGTCACTCTAGCCTCGTCCATTGCCATTGTGATTACCACGTTCCTCATGTTGCGGACCGCACATCCCGGAGTTGCAGCGGCACTCGTATTTCTCGCAGGCCTCTCCATGGCGCCGGTTTTTCCAACAACGCTCGCGATCACCGGCACGGCATTTCCGCAAATGACAGGCACGGCAATCGGGTTCGTAATTACCTGCGGTTGGGCCGGGTTGGCGGTCAGTTCGCGGATCATCGGCGGCATCGCAGGAGGCGACCCGCTCCGCCTGAAGAAGGCTCTGCTGCTCATTCCAGCTTTCGCGGTGGTCATGGTGGGCTTGAATCTCGCCATCTGGCCCGCGCTTCGATAGACACAGATGATTGCTCTCACGCCGGCGGCCGCGAGGTGAGCTTTACGGAGCGGAAGGCAATCGCGGCCAGAAGCGCGATGACCAGAGCCAGCACCACCCACAGCAACACCGGATGTTTCTCGGTAAAGGGGCGCGTGTCGGGGCGGGGCTTGAAGACGGGATTGTGCCTTTCCGGCCCGAGCGTGGCCTGCGCGGCATTGGGTTGAGGCGCGAACAGCGTGGCGTAATCGTAGCGCGGAGCGGCCAATGCAGCGTCACCGTAATAAAGCGTGTACGCGGCTCCTTCCACAGCATCAAAGCAGAGCGTACGCTCCTGCATCTGCAGAGTGACGGATTTGAGCTGGATGGGCCGATCGTCTCCGTTCTCGATGGTGATGGTCCATTTCGAGGGCGCATCGAAATCTCGGTCCGGCACATCGATGTCGAGGCGTTCTTCGTCGATGCGGCGCCCGTCGCGCGTGCCGTGGACGCGAAGAAGGTTCCCGAAAGACGTCCGGCTCTGCAATTCGGGTCTATCGGTCGACCGGGTGATGTCAGGGACGGCAACGACACTGACATTGCGGCTGAAGCTGGCAGGCCGCCGGCCCGGCGCGAAGACGATGCGATCGATCGGCATATGCGCGGGCACGGTGAACTCCATCACCGAGGAGTGACCCCGCTGGACGACGCCAGTCGACCGCGCGACATCGACATACTTTGGCTGGCTCACTGGCTGGCGCGGAACCGAAAGGCCGGTCACACTGTCAGGAGCGATGGGGCCGGCGATGCTGAAGTGCAAGTACGGAAAGCTCGACTGCGGAAGGTGAAGCACTGTGCTCCGGCCCAGCTTTTGCCCGGTCAGGTCGAAGATCGTGTAGGAGCCAAGCCGGGTTGCGGCGGTTTCAGCCGGGGTCTGGCCACCGGAGACGGTCACAGTGGCGATAAAGTCGTGACCGGAAACCGCAAGAGCGATGTCGCTGTAATTCCCGGCAGGCATCGCCGCGTCAAAAACGGTTCGCCCGCCGCGCCGGCCCAGGTTCAGGAGCGTGACCGGCTGCTCCGCGGATTGCGCGGGAGCGGCTGCCCGCAGGACATACGGCGTCTCCAGGGCGCCGCGGTAAAGGCGCAGATCGGCAAGCTGCAGAGCTGCGTGGGCAAAGATCGCCGGATCGACTACAAAACATGTCTGCCCGGAGGCGGATGACGTGAGCTGCACGGGCCGCTCGAAGCGGAAGTACTGAATCTGCGGCGAGGGCACGAAAACGGCTAGCAGAAGAACAATCGCGAACGACCTCATGACGCGGCGCCTCTTTGTCCGCGCAGATTGAGCCAGTCACGCTGATAGGCAAAGCTGACGGCAAGCAACAAAACACCGAGCCCGAGGAAGCTCAGGATACGAAGGCCCTGGCTCAGCGCGCTCATATCCACCAGAAAGACTTTGCCGATGGCCAAAGCCAGAAGCACCAGCGCCTGCCAGCGCAGGAACGCCGAGCGGCGCCAGAACCCGGCGGCAAGCAGGATTGCGCCATAGATCATGAACCACGCCGAATAGGTAAATTGCGCATAGATGCGATAGTTGCCGAAGAGGTACCGATCGCCGCGCCAGCGCATGGACCACCAGTAGCTGTGAATCTCGCAGCCCACGGCCACCAGGATAAGGAGGCTCGTGATGAGCGCAGCCGCGGCTGCGAGCGCGGGCCAGCGAACAGCGGCTACGGCGGGTT
>JAJZAL010000123.1 GCA_021799405.1 Acidobacteriota bacterium | reverse complement strand
TTTCTTGAACTGGAGAACAGCGTGCAGCAATTTCGCGCTTCGCAGCAGGCCGTGCGTTCGGCACAGACCTCTCTGGACGCCACGCGCAAGGGTTTTGAAATTGGAAGCCGCTCCATCATCGACCTTCTGACTGCGACGACGCAGCTGGCATCTGCCCAGCGCACATACTATCTGGCTCTTTATACCCAGTTGGTGGCCAGGGTACAGCTGAAGGCTGCAGCAGGCGTGCTTTCGGTGAAGGACATTCAGGCCATCAACACACTGCTGTCTGCAACTCCCTCGAAGTGAGGAAGCCACGAGATGTGGGGAGAACGTTCATGACTTCGTTCCGTAAGCGCCGACTGGGAATTGTGCTGGTGGTTCTGTTGGCTGTTGCTGCTTTTGCTGTGTGGCATTGGGGCCTGACGCGTCGGCACACACCCGTCAGCCTCAGGTTGTATGGCAACATCGACATTCGCCAGGTGCAGCTCTCCTTTAATGACAGCGATCGCATCGACACGATGCTCGTGGACGAGGGCAGCGTGGTTCACAAAGGCCAGTTGCTGGCGCAGCTTGCACAACAACGCTATTCCGATGCCGTCGCGCAGGATCAGGCGGGTGTGGCAGCTCAAGAGCAGGTGGTGGCAAGACTGCTGGCCGGCAGCCGTCCAGAGGAGATTGCGGCGGCGCGGGCTGAAGCAGCCGCAGCGCAAGCAGACACTGCCGCAGCCAGGGCCAACCTGACCAATGCAGAGCTGCTGTATCGGCGTCGCGAAACGTTGGCCCGTCAGCAATATGTTTCGCTGCAGTCGCGTGACGATGCCCGGCGGGACTGGGAGGCGGCGCGGGCTGCATTGGCCGCCAGCCGGCAGGTGCTGGCAGCCAGGGAGCAGGCGTTACGCCTTGCCGTGATTGGGCCTCGCAAAGAAGACATCGCAGCGGCCCAGGCGACGCTGCGCGCAGATGAGGCAGCTTTGGCACTGGCGGGCAAGAAACTAGCAGATACGCGACTCTATGCCCCGGCGAATGGCGTGATTCAGAATCGCATTCTGGAGCCGGGAGATATGGCCAGTCCGCAAACGCCCGTCTTTACGCTAGCTCTGGACAATTCGGTCTGGGCGCGCGTCTATCTTCCCGAACCGGAAATGGGCAAAGTCGCAACCGGCATGCATGCGTGGATTGAATCTGACAGTTTCCCGGGCCAGCGATTCAAGGCCTGGGTGGGATTCATTTCCCCAGTTGCGGAGTTCACGCCCAAGAATGTAGAGACAACCCAGCTTCGCTCCCAGCTTGTCTATCGCGTGCGGGTCTACGCCTGCAATCCCGATCATCGTCTTCGCCTTGGCATGCCGGTAACCGTGATTCTTCCACTGACCGGCAACTCGCCCCATTCTGCAGATGCCAATCCCTGCGGGACAAAATGACATGGACGCCGTGGTGGTGCGCAATCTCGACAAGTCCTTTGGAAAAGGGAAGACAGCCCGTCACGCGCTCCGGGAGATATCGCTGACGATTCCTTCGGGAGGCGTGACAGCACTGATCGGTCCCGACGGCGCAGGCAAGACAACGCTGTTGCGCATGATGGCAGGAATTCTGACCCCCGATCGCGGGGAAGTCCAGGTACTCGGCCACGCGCTGCCCAGGAAAGCGCTTGCCTTGCAGAGCCGCATTGGTTACATGCCGCAGCACTTTGGCCTCTATGAAGATCTGACCGTCGAAGAGAATTTCGACCTGTTTGCGAGCCTCCGCGGCATTGCATACGAGAAACGCGAGGAGCGGTTCGCGGAACTGCTGACGCTGACGGCGCTGGGGCCGTTCCGAAAGCGCAGAGCCGGGCGCTTATCCGGCGGGATGAAGCAGAAGCTCGGCCTCGCCTGCACGTTGATTCAACCTCCGGAATTGTTGTTGCTGGATGAAGCCAGTGTCGGCGTCGATCCCATTTCGCGCCGCGAGCTGTGGAGCATTATCGAGCATCAGGTGGCCGATCAGGGAGTCACGGTGTTGCTCAGCACCGCATACATGGATGAGGCTGAGCGCTGCAATCACGTTCTTCTGCTGCACGAGGGCGAATTGGTGGCGCAGGGTTCTGCCGCCGAGTTGGCCGCGCCGTTTCAGGGGCACACCTTCGTCATCGAAGAAGGTGCTGCGGCGCCTCGCACGCTGCAGTCGCGCATGGCGCATCTGCCGGGAGTGCTGGACACGGTGATCCATGGTGATGGCCTGCGCATTGTGATGCAGCAGGCCGTACCGCCGGCCATGCCAGAGGATCTGGCCGAGTTCTGCAGCCCGCAGCCCGTACCTCCACGCCTGGAAGATGCATTCGTGAGTCTGCTGTTTCAGCGCTCGTCGCGTCGTGCGGCACCATTGTCCACGGTACACCATGCTCCGGCAGCAGATGAACCGGTGGTAGAGGTTAAGAATCTGTGCCGCAACTTCGGCGATTTCGCCGCCGTGAAAAACATCAGCTTCACAGTCCACCAAGGGGAGATTTTCGGTCTGCTGGGAGCAAACGGCGCCGGCAAATCGACCACCTTTCGCATGCTTTGCGGATTGCTTCCACCCACCTCCGGCACGCTGCACGTAGCAGGCATGGACCTGCGCCGCGCTCCTGCTGTCGCACGGGCTCGCATCGGGTATGTTTCGCAGAAATTCTCTCTCTACGCGCAGTTGAGCGTGCAGCAGAACCTGGCCTTCTTTTCCTCCGCTTACGGCCTGGAACACAGGCGCAGGAAGCTGCGCATGGACTGGGCGCTGGAGGAACTGGAGTTGAGGGACTATCTCACGCTGAATGCGGGTGACCTTCCTTTGGGATACAAACAGCGTCTTGCGCTTGCCTGCGCGCTGATGCACGAGCCGAACATTCTCTTTCTCGATGAGCCGACATCAGGGGTCGATCCACTGGCCCGGCGCGAATTCTGGGCGCGCGTAAATGCATTAGCAGCAAGCGGCACCACATGCCTGGTGACCACCCACTTCATGGAAGAAGCCGAATACTGCGACCGCCTGGTGTTGATGTCGCTCGGAGAAATTCTGGCCGAGGGAAAACCGGCTGAGCTGCGGCATGCAGTGCGGCGACCCGACCTTCCCTCGCCGGATATGGAAGATGCGTTCATCGCATTGATTGAAAAACACGAGCGCGCGACCCGGAGAGCGTCATGAACGGAATGCGACTCGCCGGCCTGATGCGCAAGGAGGTCTACGAAATTGTTCGCGATCCTTCGAGCATAGCCATCGCGTTCCTGCTGCCGCTGGTGCTGCTGCTGATTTTTGGGTATGGTGTTTCACTCGACGCGCACCACATTGCCGTGGCCGAAGTAGTGGATCATCCCACACAACTCACGGCGTCCTTTTTGGGAGAACTTGATCGTTCCCAGTGGTTCCGGCCGTCGCTTTATCCGGATATAGCTTCGGCAAGGCAGGCTCTGATGGAAGGAGATGTCAGCGCGATTCTCTGGTTGCGCAGTGATTTCACTCGCCGGGCGTATCGCCGCGAGGGCGCGCCCATCCAACTAACCGTCAACGGAGTGGATGCGAACCAGGCACGTATCGTTGAGAATTACGTGCAGGGCGCCTGGCAGGTATGGCAGCAGCAGGAAGCAGTCCGCGACGGCAGGCCGCTCGCGATCCCCGTGGTCGTGGACACACGCGTCTGGTTCAATCCCGCGCTGCGCAGTCGCGATTACCTGATTCCCGGCCTGATTGCCATCATCATGACGCTGATCGGCGCGCTGCTCACCGCGCTGGTGGTGGCTCGCGAGTGGGAACGCGGAACGATGGAAGGTATTATGGTGACGCCCGTGGCCAGGATTGAAATTCTGCTGGGCAAGCTGCTCCCATATTTTGTGATGGGCATGGGCGGCATGGCGCTATCCACGCTGATGGCGGTCTTTCTCTTCGATGTTCCGCTGCGCGGCTCGCTTTGGGTTCTGTTCGGATCTGCTGGCCTTTTCCTGCTCACCGCACTCGGGATGGGCCTCGTGATTTCCGTGGTGGCGCGGAGTCAGTTTGTTGCGGCGATGGTGGCCATTGTTACGACCTTTCTGCCGGCCTTTATCCTCTCCGGATTTCTCTTCGACATTCGGTCCATGCCGCGCATCATCCAGTTGCTTACGCATATCGTGGCCGCGCGCTACTTTGTGACAGTCTTGCAAAGCACATTTCTGGCAGGGACGATCCCATCTTTGATTCTGCGTAGCATCCTGGGGATGGGCGTGCTCTGCGTCATCTTTCTGGGAATCACCCTGGCGCGGTTCCATAAGAGGCTGGACTGATGCGTGCGACTCTCCAGCGCATTCTTGCCTTAACCAAAAAGGAGCTTCTGGCGCTGCTGCGGGATGCGGCCAGCCGCGCGGTGCTGATCGGGCCGCCCATTATTCAGCTCGTGGTGTTCGGTTATGCGGCTACCTTTGACCTCACCAACATTCCCTTTGTGGTTTACAACCAGGATGCGGGAATTGCGTCGCGTGATCTGATTGCCCGCTTTGCCGGATCGCCGAATTTCCACCTGCTGCAGGTCGTGCACAGCCAGCAGGAGCTGGCCACGGCCATCGATGATGAGTCTGCGCTGCTCGCCATCGATATCCACCCCGATTTTTCCAGGAGGCTTGAGCGCGGCCAGTCGGCACACATCCAGCTCATCCTCGATGGCCGGGATTCCAACACCGCGGCCATGGCATCGGGCTACGCACAGGCGATTGTGCAAAGCTTCAATCAGGCATGGATCGCAAGGCATGGAGAAACTCGATCCTCCACCGTGCTGACAGAGCGGGCATGGTTCAACCCAGATCTGGAATCGCGATGGTTTATTGTGCCCGGCATCTGCGGCATTCTGACGCTGCTCGTGAGCATGCTCACTACCGGACTTTCCGTAGCGCGTGAACGCGAGATGGGAACTTTTGACCAGCTGTTGGTAACGCCGTTGCGTCCGACGGAGATTCTTATTGGCAAAGCTTTGCCGGGATTCATGGTGGGAGCTTTTGAAGGATCGCTGATTATCCTCGTAGCCGTCTTCTGGTTTCATGTTCCATTCACGGGAAGCATTCTGGCCCTCTATTTCGGGCTGTTTTGCTTTCTGCTTTCGACGGTCGGCATTGGACTGATGATCTCGTCTCTCGCGATTACTCAACAGCAGGGATTACTCGGGGTGTTTCTCTTCATGGTGCCGGCCATCGTGCTTTCAGGCTTCGCGACCCCTATCGCAAACATGCCGCGGGCTGTGCAGTACATTACGCTGGCTGATCCGCTGCGCTACTTTCTCATCATTCTTCGCGAGTGTTTTCTTGAGGGAGCAAGAGGTTCTTTGCTGTGGCCACAGTATTTCCCGCTTCTATTGATGGGCCTGGTCAGCATGATCGTTGCCGGACAACTTTTCCATCGCCGGATGAATTGATGCAGCTCTCCTTCGGATGAATACCGAGGCCGCGGATCCATGGCGGCTTCTACTCAAGAAGGGCCGCACGGCGCAAACCGAAAATTGCATAGATGAAGGTGGTCTGCCTGAACGCGCTCCGTATCCCGGCGGCTTGATGCTTCCGGGGAGACTGGCCTTTGGTGCCTATTGGGCGATCTCCGACCGGGACTCCTTCTTGATCGCTACCAGTTCAAGAGATTTCAGCGCAATGTGTTCTGCGCTTACCTCCAGCTCTTTCACCAACTCCCAGGGAGCGCCCGACTCGCCGAATCGATCCTTGACGCCAATCGCGCCCGTAATTACGGGAATCCCGTAAAGCCGTGGACTCTCCGTGAGGATGGAACTTACGCGCCAGGCCAGTGCGCCGATCTGATGTTCTTCGGCTGTCACGATGATGCCTGTCTCCAGCGCGGCGCGAATTATGGCCTCTGTATCGATTGGCTTCAGCGTGTGCATGTTCAGAACACGCGTCTCGTAGCCGTATTCCAGTTTGAGGATGCTGGCCGCGCGCATGGCTTCCGGGACCATCGGCCCGAGCGCGATGATGGTCAGATCTTCTCCCTCGTTCCTGTAAGCCTCCGCGAGCTGAGTTTCGAAGCTATCCACAAAACCTGCCGCTTCCCGGCGCATCCGGATCGCATTGGCGTGCCCAAAGACAAAGGGTGTAGCCTCGGTGGTCACGACCGGAGTTGCTTCGCGTGCGAAGCGGATATATTTGGGCCCCTCGTGTTGCAGGAGTAGATAGTCGGTGGCCTTGCGTGTTTCGATCGCGTCGCATGGCACCACCACAGCCATGTTGGGCAGGCCCTGCATGGTGAAAAGGTCTTCGAGAGCCTGGTGGGTCGCGCCGTCGGGACCAACGGAAACCCCACCGTGAGCGCCGGCGATCAGGACGTTCATATTGGAGTAGCAGATGGAAACACGAAGCTGGTCCAGATTGCGGGCCGCTGAGAAGGTGGCATAGGAACCAAACACCGGCAGCTTGCCTTCCCTGGCGAGACCGGCGGCAGCGGCTGTCGCCGATTGTTCGGCAATTCCCATGCTGATCCATCTCTTGTCGCGTTCCGGCTTGCCGGCTCGGAAATCACCGATGGTAATGGAGGCGGAGATATCCAGCCCGAGGCAGACGATCCGCTCGTCGTCGCCATTCTGCGCCAGGGATTTCCCGAAACCTTTGCGCGTTGGCTCCATGTTGACCTTCATCGTATCGCCTGCGTTCCACCAGTAATCGCGTGAGAACCTCGGCATCTTGTCCTGGAGCTTCCGGTCGATTTCAGCTTGAAATGTGCTTGCGGCACCGAGTAGCCAGTCCGCCGGAATCCTCTCTTTCAGGCCCAGTTCGGTGAGGGCTGCGTCCAATTCCTTCCGGTTGGGCGCTTTGCCATGCCAGCCTGCCTGGTTCTCCATGAAGCTGACGCCCTTGCCCTTGATCGTTTCGGCGAGAATCACGACGGGTTTCCCGGTCATTGTCCTTGCCTGATCCAGGGCGGCCACAATCTGGTTCATGTCGTGACCATCGATATGCAGCGTCTGCCACCCGAAGCTCGCGTACTTGGCATCGAGCGGCTCAACCTGCAAAACATCTTTCACCCAGCCGTCAATCTGCAGGCGATTGCAGTCAATGATGGCGATCAGATTATCGAGGTGATAATGACCGGCCTCCATGGCAGCTTCCCACACCTGGCCTTCCTGCTGTTCGCCGTCTCCCATCAGGCAGAATACCCTGTGATGGTCGCCGTTTAATTTGGCCGCGAGCGCCATCCCCGCGGCAATGCTGAGCCCCTGGCCCAGCGATCCGCTGGAGATTTCGACACCCGGCACCTTCAGCCAGTGTGGATGGCCCTGAAAGGGTGAACCCAGCTTGCGCAGGGTTGCCGTGTCGTCGAGAGGGAAATATCCGGATGCTCCCAGCGCGATATACAGTGCCGGGGCCTTGTGTCCCGCGGACCAGATGATGCGGTCGCGATCCGGCCACGACGGGTTGGCAGGATCGTGGTCCGCTGCGTGAAGATACAACGCCGCTGCGAGATCCATGATCGACAAGGTGCTTCCGGCATGACCCGAACCGGCGGCGCATAGAGACACAAGATTGTAGCCACGCATCATGGTGGCCCTATCCCGCAGTTCTGGAATGGAATAGCTGTGGGTGATTTTGCCAGTATTCGAGTCCTTGAGAGACATAGTTATCCTCCTCGCAGCTACAGATTCACCCGGGTCCAGCGCTCGATGCGTTCGAGAGCTTCGTGCAGCATCTCGATGGAATTCGCCACGCTGAACCGGAGATAGCCCTCCCCAAACTCACCAAACGAGGTTCCGGATAAGGCTGCTACGCCCGCCTGGTCCAGCAGCGCGTCGGCAAGCGGCTTTGATTTCCAGCCTGTACCGGCGATGTTGGCAAAGACGTAGAACGCGCCCTTCGGCATGCGGCACGAGAATCCCGGGATTTTATTCAGTCCATCGACAAACATCCTGCTGCGCTTTTCGAATTCCGAGCGCATTTGTTCAACCGGGCTCTGGTCTCCGCGCAGTGCCTCGACAGCGGCCATCTGGGTGAAGCTGGCAGTGCAGGAATTAGAGTTGGTCATGAGCCGCGTCATATGAGCCGCAAGGTCACTGCGCATGATGCCGTAACCGATGCGCCACCCGGTCATGGCATAGGTCTTGGAGAAGCCATCCAGCAGGATGGTTCGCTCCCGCATGCCGGGCAGGGACAGAATTGAAAACGGCTCGCCTTCAAACTGCAGGCGGCTGTATATCTCGTCCGACAGCACCATGATGTTGCGGTTGCCGATCACCTCGGCCGTGCGCTCAATGTCGCGGCGCGACAGGACGCTCCCGGTCGGATTCTGCGGCGAATTCAGGATGATGAGTTTCGTTCGGCTGGTCACCAGCGCGGCCAGGTCGTCCACGTCCATGGCGAAGTCGCGCTCTTCCCGCAGGAGAACCGGCACGGCCTTGCCTCCGGCATACTCAATCATCGATTCGTAGATCGGGAAGCCGGGGTTGGGGTAGATGACCTCATCTCCTTCTTCAATTAATGCCAGCATCGTGAAGAAAATAATCGGCTTTCCTCCCGGCACAACCACCACTTCTTCCGGGGAAACCTGGATTCCTCGGGTCCGGCTCACATAGCTGGCGATGATCTGGCGCAGTTCGGGCTGTCCGGCGGAAGGGCCATAATGCGTCCATCCGCTGCGAAGCGCTGCCACCGCCGCATCCACGATATTGGGTGGCGTATCGAAATCGGGCTCCCCGATTTCCAGGTGGACGATGTTCTTGCCCTGCCGCTCGAGCGCCTTGGCCCGGCTCAGAACCTCAAAAGCAGTTTCTGTGCCCAGGCGCTTCATACGATGAGCCAGCACAAGCTGGTGCTGCAACCCTGCTGTCGACATGTTTCATGCCTCCTGTGGTCGCTTTGCGTGGCGGGGTCGTCCGGCTGCCGTTTCGTGCTCTACGGTCGGCTACGCTTTCCCGGGACGGCGGCCAGCCTTGTACCGGGGCCGGAACATCACGCTTCGCGATGTCTTCGGGATATTCTCGAAAACCGAGCATTCTATCCGGGCGGGAAGGGACATGAGGTGATTTCGGTCACACTCATCCTTTAGGAGGAGACTGAGGTGCAACAGCCCGACGCGGCGCCGTGCCATCGTTCTTCTGGAACAATGGCGCGGGGACAAATCAACGTATGGGAAATCCGCCTAGGAGGCGGGATCGGGATCTTCAACGAGCGCAGCGGGCTCTGCCGCAGCGGATTGTGCGGTGAGCCTGCGGTAGGCAAAGAACATGCTGCCACGCCAGCAAAGGATCATGCCGAAGGCGAGGAGATAGAACACCGCTCCGGTCTGCTCGACGGAAACAAACTGGTCGAAATAGCCGCGGGCGAAGAATCGGATGGCGGCAAGGACGACGACCACCATCAAAAAGGCGCTGGAGCGCTTCATCATGACGGTGTTGCCGTCCCGGTAAAGCTTGGTGGTGGCATTCAGAGGCCAGGCCAGCAGGGTGGCTCCCAGCAGGAAAGCGGAGATGCCCCAGAGCCAGGGAATCCGGCAGATGGGAGCGAAGAACATGGAAAAGCCCGTGGCCATGCCGGCCGGGGGAATGATGATCTTCTTCAGGGTGACGGCGGAACGGCCTTCGCGAATACGCCAGATGATGATGACGACCGCCCCGAAGAGCGACGCAACGGCATAGTCGGTGGGGGTGATGTTCAAGGGGTGCATCAGATCCTTCAGCAGCGCGAAGAGCGGCTGCGGCAAATGAAAATAAATCGGGCAGGCTTTGAGCGCCTGTATTTAGGATATCGCGTCCGGAACTTCTGCATCACTCAGATGGATCGAGTCTTGGATTGTGGCACTTAGGGCAATTCCTGAGTGACTGTGTCCCTATGGTTTTTCTGTAGGGTCGCCGCTTCCCGAGGGTCGCGTCAACTGGAGTGCATAGGCTTCAGGCTACAGGGACTCAGGAATTGCTCTAGCCGTAGCGGGTCTAGGCCAGCGGTTCCAGACGTGCGGTGAAGTGGCGTAGAAAAGGTGCTTCATAATTGAGGCGCATGCCGCGAATCTTTTCGCGATTTTTCCAGACTTCCAGAATCACTTCCACCAGGTAGTCCACGTGGCTCTGGGTATAGACGCGGCGCGGGATGGCGAGACGCACAAGATCCATTTGCGCGGCTTGGGCGAACATGAGCGTGCCGATTTCCACGGAACGGACTCCGCCTTCGAGGTAGAGTTCGCAGGCCAGGGCGACGCCGGGAAACTGGCTGGAGGGAATATGCGGCAGGAAGGCGCGCGCGTCGATATAGATGGCATGACCGCCGGGCGGCTGCACGATGGGGACACCGGCGGCCGCGATGTGATGGCCGAGGTAGGCGGTGGAAGCGATGCGGTAGCGGAGGTAATCCTCCTGCAGCGCTTCCTGCACGCCGACTGCAATGGCTTCGAGATCGCGGCCGGCGAGGCCGCCATAGGTGGGATAGCCTTCGGTGAGGATGAGCAGATCCTTCTCTTGCTGGGCGAGCGTGTCATCGTTGGTGCAGAGAAAACCGCCGATGTTGGCCATGCCATCCTTCTTGGCGGACATGGTGCAACCGTCGCCGTAGGAAAACATCTCCTGGGCGATTTCCTTGGGCGTCTTGTTTTCGTAGCCTGGCTCGCGCAGCTTGATGAACCAGGAGTTTTCCGCAAAGCGGCAGGCGTCAAAGTAGAGCGGGATGCCGTGCTTCCGACAGGCGGCGCTGACCTGGCGCACGTTCTCCATGGAGACGGGCTGGCCGCCTCCGGAATTATTTGTCACCGTGAGCATGACTAGTGGAATACGCTCGCGGCCGACACGCTCGATGAGCGCTTCTAGGGCGGCAACATCCATGTTGCCTTTGAAGGGCGCGGTGACCGAGGGTTGGCGGCCTTCGGTGGTGAGCAGGTCTACGGCTTCGGCACCGGTGAATTCAATGTTGGCGCGGGTGGTGTCGAAATGCGTGTTGTTGGGCACAACGTCGCCCTTTTTGCAGGAGACGCCGAAGAGAATGCGTTCGGCGGCGCGGCCCTGATGCGTGGGGATCACGTTTTTGTAACCGAAGATGTCCTGAATCGAGTCGCGGAAGTGGTCGAAGCTGCGGCTGCCCGCATAGCTCTCGTCGCCTTCCATCATGGCGGCCCACTGGTGCGTGGACATGGCGCCGGTCCCGGAATCGGTGAGCAGGTCGATGAGCACGTCATCGGCGGGGAGCAGGAACATGTTGTAATAGGCGGCGGCGAGAATTTGCTCGCGCTGTGCCCGCGTTGTCCAGCGGATAGGCTCAACGCTCTTGATGCGGAAGGGCTCGATGATGGTCTTGAAGGGCATGAAGGATCTCCGATGCGCTCATTCGGGCACCAGGCGAGAACCTGCATGCCCAAACTCAGCGACATTGGCCCACGATTAGGGCCAATGACCGCGTAAAGCGACCTCGAAGTATACACTTCGCGAAATATCCTGGTCTGTCTTTGCCGAAACACGCTGGCGAGTGCCGGAATTGAACATGTAAAGCACGCGGAATCCCGGGGTTGCGAGAAACAGTAGGATAAAGGGCGGAGGCGAATGCGATGCTCATTGTTCACGTTCACGTGCACGTCAAGCCGGAATCGGTTGCGGAGTTTCGGCAGGTCACGATCGAGAATGCCCGATCGAGTGTGCAGGAGCCGGGGATTGCACGCTTCGACGTTATTCAGCAGCAGGACGACGCGACCCGGTTTTTGCTGATCGAGGTCTACCGCTCGCCGGAAGCCTCGGCCGCGCACAAGGAAACGGCGCATTACTTGAAATGGCGCGATGCGGTTGCAGGCATGATGGCCGAGCCGCGCCAGAGCGTGAAGTACAGAGCCGTTTTTCCCGAGTTTCAGGAGTGGTAAAGGATGCGTTTTGAGTTTGCAACCGCGACCCGTATCCTCTTTGTCGAAGGTACTGCGGCCAGCCTTCCTGACCTGGCTCATACGTTCGGGTCTCGTCCGCTGGTAGTGACGGGCGCTTCGCGAGATCGTGCGGCAGCGCTGATCGAGGCGCTCTCAGCGGAAACCTTTGCCTTGGCCGGGGAGCCAACCATCGAATTGGTGCGTGAGGGCGCGTGTCACATTCAGCAAACAGGCTGCGATGTGGTCATCTCAATTGGCGGTGGCAGCGTCATTGATGCCGGAAAGGCAATCGCGGCGCTTGCCACCAACGGAGGCGATCCGCTCGAGTTCTTGGAAGTGATCGGAAAAGGTCGGCCAATTTCGCGCGCGCCGCTTCCTTTTATCGCGGTACCCACCACGGCCGGCACGGGAAGCGAGGTCACGCGCAATGCCGTGCTTGGATCTCCCGCGCATGGCGTCAAAGCCAGTCTGCGAAGCCCCCTGATGCTGCCTCGCGTCGCGGTGGTCGATCCGGAGTTGACGTACGGGCTGCCGCCGGAAATCACGGCGTTCACCGGCCTTGACGCTCTCACGCAGCTCATCGAGCCGTACGTGAGTGCACGCGCCAATCCTCTGGTGGATGCACTGTGTATCGAAGGAATCAGGCGCGTGGGTGGCGCTCTGCGAGTTGCGTACCACGACGGCGCGGACCGGGAGGCACGCCGCGATATGGCCTTGGCCAGCCTGTTCGGCGGGCTGGCGCTGGCAAACGCCGGGTTGGGGCTGGTGCATGGCTTTGCCGCACCGCTCGGAGGGGGTTGGAAGGCTCCGCACGGAGCGCTCTGCGCGGCGCTGTTGCCGCACGGCATGACAGCTAACGCAGCTGCACTGCGCGCCCGGGCGCCGCAGCATCCTTCCCTGGGCCGTTACGCCGTCATTGCGCGCCTCCTTACCGGCAGGAGTGATGCCGGCGTCGAGGACGGCGTCGAATGGGTTCGCGCGCTCTGTGCGGATCTGCAAATTCCTGCGTTGCGCACCTGGGGAGTCACGGCGGCTGATTTACCAGACGTTGTGGAAAAGGCGGCCAAAGCCAGCAGCATGCAGGCCAACCCGCTTCCGCTTACAAAAGAAGAGCTGATGGCGACAGTGGAAGCCGCGCTGTAGGGCGAGGTTTGTTCCAGGGTGGCTTTTTGTGCTGACCGGGAGCCGATCTTCCGTCTCTGCCTTCACCGTCGCATCTTCGCCCGCAGGTTCTTCAGGATGAGGCTCTTGACGCCGGGCAATGCTGTGTCATGGGAGTGTTTCGTGCATTTGGCCCACTTTGACCGGTGAGCTAGCCTGAAAAACTGTAGAACCGCGGTGGGAGCATGCTCCCACCCGTTCAGTGGATTCCGTCGCCGCCCCGTGTCCCACAAGGTTGCCGTTTTGGGCACGGTCGCGCGGGTGTTTTCGCCCGGCGGAATGCATGGCCGAGGCTGCCCAAAAACTCGCCCAGGACAGTCACAGAGGCGCTTTGCCGCCGGCGGTTTGTCGCCACTATTTTTGAGGATCTTTAGCCAATCTTCAGGTCTTCTATATGACTAGATATTTATATTGACATCACAGATTCATCCGTACTTTAATCGCGAGCATCGTGGTTTTTCAGGGAGGGCAGGCGTTATTCAGACATTTCAGGAAGACAAAAAAATGCATAAACGCTTCCTGACTCAGGAAAGAGCTTTGTTTTTCGTGGACTATTCTTGGTCCTCTAGAGGATTTTGAGACACAGTTTGTCTCGAATTTCTGCTCGGGATTCGGCAAAGGTGCTATTCCCGGCCTTGTGGAATCTCACATCCCCGCGAAGAAGCAGGGACTACTGGTTACAAATTGAAAGAGAAGTGGCCCAGTGATCTTCCGCGCTGAGTACGATTTTTTAAGCCTAACGGATTCATACGACGGGTGACTCGGTCGACGGACGCGGGCCTTCCTATTATTCCTGTAGTTCGGAGGCAGGCAATGAGAAGTGGTAGGCTGTCGATTCTTTCCCTCATCATCGTGGTGTTTGCTCTCAGCGGGTTCGCATGGGGGCAGGCAACCACATCCTTGCACGGCACCGTAACCGATCCATCCGGGGCGGCGATTGCCGGTGCGAAGGTAACCATCACCGAGCCCGCGACGGGTACGAGCCGCTCTACGATTACCAACTCCACTGGCGCCTACAGCTTCCCGGCGGTCATTCCAGGCACCTACAATCTGACGGTCACTGCCGAGGGCTTTCAGACGATTAAGCAAAGCGGCCTGGAACTCCGGGTGAGCCTGCCGGCAACCAGTGACATAAAGATGAAAGTCGGTTCAGTGTCGCAGACGGTCGAAGTGAGCGGGCAGGCGGCGCTGCTGAATACGACCGATGCCACGATTGGCAATACCATGGGAACCCGATCGATTGAAAACCTTCCCATGCGCGCTGAGAGCATGCCGCTGCTGCTGAGCTTCCAGCCCGGCGTGGTCTACAACGGGCAGAACGCGCTGGAGAGCAATTACGATACGCGCGCCGGATCGGTAAACGGCGAACGCAGCGACCAGAACAACATCACCCTCGACGGTGTGAGCAACAACTTTACATTCGAGGGATATGCGTTCAACGGCGTGCTGCCCACAACGCCGTTCTCCACGCAGGAATTCCGCGTGACCACCTCCAATTACGGCGCCACCCAGGGCTTCTCCTCGGGCGCGCAGATTACGATGGTGACCAAGAGCGGGACCAACGAATTCCATGGCAATCTCTATGAGTTCAACCGCAATACCATCGGCGAGGCCAACGACTGGTTTCTGAAGCAGTCCCAGATAGAAAGCGGGCTGCCCAATCGCCCCACGAAGCTGGTTCGCAATGTGTTTGGCGCCGATGTGGGCGGTCCTTTCGTGCGCAACAAGGCCTTTTTCTTTTTCAACTATGAAGGTCATCGCGTATCGCAGGGGGCAAGCTCTCTGCGAATCATTCCCAGCTCGACGCTGCGCGACGGGATCATTCAGTACCAATGCCAGACGGCCAGCAATTGCCCGGGTGGCAGCGTGACCGGTTTGAGCGGCAGGAGCTATTCCGTGGCGCCGGGCAGCTACGCGCTCAACGCGAAACAACTGGCGCAGATGGATCCACTCGGTATCGGACCCAGCCAGGTCGCCCTCAAGTATTTCGATACCTATCCCAACCCCAATACGGCGAATGTTCTGGATGCCCCCA
>JAJZAL010000010.1 GCA_021799405.1 Acidobacteriota bacterium | reverse complement strand
GATATACGCTGGTTACACCCACAGATGGAGCTGTAGTGGTCCGCACCGCCAGAAAATCCCATCACTGCACAGGCGGCCATGACGGTACGCAGCATATCCCGTGCGCGGAGCCCATCCTAACAGGATCTCTCTATATCGAGCACCTCGGCGAGTGCGGCCCCTACTCCACGGGTGAGCGCTATCACCTTGCCTGCGCAGCCCAGCAAGGACTCCTCATCAATGCCTGACGACATCGAGATACCACCAACCGGCCGCCGGGGCTATCCGGCATCCCAGCTAGGCCACTATCATTCTCCCCCTAACCCGAGCGCGGCGGTAACCGCGCAGAAAGCAGAATGCCATGAGCGCACAGCAGGACAATCCTTACCTCATCATCACCCTCACAGACCGCCCCCCAGTCAAAATCCGCAAGGATGATTGGCCGATTCTCGCCGAAGCCACAGACAGCGACTGCGACAGCGAGTATGAATTCCAGGCCAACCGCACCAGCAAATGGGCTCTCCGGGTGCGGCAGCACGACGACGGTAGGGCCATCGTGTATGGAACCTACAGCCACAACTCGCACTTCTTGCACGAGCGCAACTACGGATTCCGAGAGGGCGAACTCCTTCAGGCGACTCCTATCGAAGAGCTACCAGCGGCAATCAGGCGCGTTGGCCGGAAAATGGCAGAGCAGGATCACTGCGGCGACGACGCCAGGCGCTGGGCGCAGATCATCAACGACTGCATCGCGGACCTGCCACCAGTAGAAATTTGACCGCCAGCCGGAGCGTATCCGGCCCCTCACCCCAGAAAGGACCCCATGAATGCCATACGCACTCGCTACCACGGCCCGAACTCCACCGGAGGTTCCCGCTTCTCCGCCACTGACGGGGAGAACGCTACCATCACGGTCGCCTACAACTACGCTCGAAACACAGAAGACACCCATCGCGGCGCTGCACAAGAACTCATGGACGCCTACGGCTGGACCGATGATCTCATCGGAGCCTGGCATGGCGAAGATATGTATTGGATTCGCGTCCCCAGACCGGAAAGGAACGCACAATGAACCCCACCCAGCAACCCGCCTCCCCCTGGCTTTCCCTCAAGGAGGCCGCTGAATACCTCGGCGTGACCAAGGCGACCGTCAGGAAGTACATCGCCGGCGGCCATCTCCACGCAGCCAAGCTCGGCCATCGCACCGTCCGCGTCTCCGCGCTGTCCATTGAGCGCATGATGGAGGCCGCATCCCAGGAGGCCAAATGACCATCCTCGATCGCATCCTCTTGCGCTGGCGAAGGCCCGACCAACGGTGGGACGCTGCCCGAAAGCTGGACCGCGCCGCCCACTACCTCACCGACCTGTACACCAACTGCGCCAGCTTCCGTGACCGGGGAACCCTGCTACCCTACCAGGCAGACGCAATCTCTTTGCTCATCTCACTCCAGCGCAGGATCATCCGCAACAACCAGTAACCAGAAAGGAACATCATGAAGCACACCATCCAAGACCATGCCCCCATCATCCTCGTATCCCTCGTCATCGCAGCATTTTGTGCGGCTGGGTTGCTCGCCATCCTCCAGAATTGGCACGCTGCCGGATTGAGGTTCTAGCCATGACCACACGGAGAGAAGTGAGCGGTAAATACCGCATGGAAGTAACGGCTGTCGAAGAGTGTGTGGACTGCCATGGAACTGGAATCTGCATAGAGCAGTCTTTCTCCAGCTACTCACACAAGCTCGAAATCTTGCTTAGCATTTGCGCTTGCGTGCGTATTCTGCCCCGTCTATCGCATGATCCAAATGCTCGCGAAGTCAAAGATGATAACATCTAAATGGGACAGCCACGTGCCCTCCCATATTCGGGCTCGGCCGTCGTCAAGGTGGCCGAGCCTAGCCTTTCCCCCGCCTAGCCAACTACCTCTTCTACATCCTCAACGCATCTGGCGATGATGTAGCGATGCCCATGCGCCTGGACCTGCGCCCGAAAGCTTTTCTGGTATTCGCTCTGCTTCCCCGTTGGCGTCTTGACCTCAATCCACAGCGGCTCGGAATAGGTAATCTCGCCTTTTCCATACATGTCTCTCTCGCCAGTGTGGAGCGTCGTAAATGCCAAAATGTCCGCCATGCCTGGAACACCAAAGCGCATGAACCGCTTCTTGCCGTTGTACTCGGCGGCCATGGCCCCGGTGTTCATCCTAAAAGCGAGTATGCCTTTGGCGGCCAGGTAATCCAGAATGGTGCGTTGGATCTCGGACTCCTTCATGTTCTCTCCTTCGCCGGCACAGCCTTTGGGTTGTGCCTGGCATGATGGCAAGCTGGGCACAACCACCGATGCGTCTGGATCTCGCTCTCCTGCCACCCAAACCGCTGCTTGCCGTGCATGTGATGCAGATGGCCATTCGCTAGGGTGGTTCTCCGGCCGCAATCCTCGCAGCGTCTTGTAGCCCTCGCACTGCATTCTTTGCGCGCGGCCTGCTTCTCTTCCTTGGTTGGCTCTCCACGCCGCAGTTTGGACCGTGGCCGGATCATGCACCCCTCCGAAACTTCGCGCTGAACGTGGAGCCGAACCGCTCTTTCGGCTTCAGCTCACGCCACAGCCGGTCGTACTTCTCCTCCCAGCTCTCAGCCCGTGGCACGATCTCGCGCTCCTGGCGCCTGCGTTGCCCCATGGGCTGCTCTCGGCGCCACCGCCTGATCGATGTGGCCATCTGAAGCTCTTCCTCGTCCGTCACGGCCTGCCCCCTAGTACGGGGATCCGGTAAGGAACGGCAATGCTGGCGTGGGATACGGGATGAGCATTGAGTACCCAACCGACGGCGAAGACACCTTCCCGCCTGTGACATACGTCACCGTCGCCAAGTAGCAATATTGCGTGCCGACCACCGGAGTTGAATCGGAATAGGTGAATGTCGAACTGGTGCTGGTGGTGGTCGCCGCGGTTAAGGAGGCCGCTAGCTCGGTGTATCCGCTGGGGATGGTTGTGGTTGGGGTCGCACACGCGCCGGTGATCCGGTAGAGCTGCGCCGTGCAGGGCGTGGTCGTCGTGCAGGTGGTGTCGCTGATCGTCAGAGTTTCAGTTTCCGCTGTCTGCGCCTGGATGCGCGGCGCTGCCATGGATATAGCCAGCACCAGAAGCAATGCTAGCGATAGAAGATTGAAGCGTTTCATCGGTTTTCTCCTCGGTAAGAGTGGTTTTTCCCGTTATGGTTGGCGCAGATCTGGCCGTTCGATCTCTGCCCAAACGTCCTCCGGAATACAGAGCTTGAATTCCGTCAGCGTAGTAAGAAGATCGATCCTGTCCACCAGCGCGAAATTGATTAGGATACAGGTGTCACACGCGGTATCTGTTCCCATTCTGTAGGCCTCATTGCACCATCGCCGGTCGAGCCGTGTCGTCATTGGCTTCGACCGAAGCGATAAAGTCATACAGACGTTCTGAACTGATCTCGACTTCCTGTGCAATCTCCTTCAATTTTGCTTTGCTGATCTCGCCGAGTCGATATGCTTCTAGAGCAAGCATGAACAGTTTGTGCTGGAACTGGCCCTTTCGCTGTACCTTTGGAATGCGGGAGTCAAGAAAAGATCGACGAAACTCTCGGGCAATTTCGCTTTGCCCAGCAAGCTGTGCGCGTTGATCCTCAGAAATGAGTTTTAGCGACTTCAGGCGCCACAATGCAGAATCGTAGCTAACCCCAAAGTAGGAGGCCAGATGGACGATATCGTAAAACTGGACAGTTGCAAGTGCGGCTTCACGTCTCCGCTGCCCTTGAATAGCTCCACCTTCTTCGTCGTAAACCTCCTGTACCTGATGTGAATCCAGGTTCTTCCCAACCCCGGAGAGAAACTTGAGAATTCCCTGTTCCGGCATCAAGAAAGCTGCTGCGAACGCATTCGCTCTCACTTCCATTACCTCTCCACGATCATCGCGACGGCTGACGGTACCACGCTCCTGTCGATCGAACAGTAGGTGGCCGTATTCGTGGGCGCAGGAGAACAATTGACGTTGCTCGCTGTGTCGACCATTCACGAGAATCGAGAGACCATTCTGATCATCCGCAAGAAACAATCCAGAGATTGAATCATCATCGAGTGGCAGAACGCCGACACGTACGCCTTGACTCTCGATGATCTCGGGCAATTCCTGAACAGGCGCACTTCCGAGCTTCAGCCGGTTCCGTTCATAATCCGCGATGACGTTACCCTGCTGTATCGCTTCCCATTTATTGCGCGGTACAGGTAGCCTATACAAAGCGGGTGCAATAAAACTGCGGTCGGCACCAGTCAGTTTTTCCAGAGTGGTGAATTGGCGACACAGTCCCGACCATTGTGAAACAGCATGGGTCAAATCTTTATCGTTCGCCAGTTCTGAATCTTTCCGAAACAGTGCAAAAACAGGATTCCGTTCCTCGTGGAACTCTTCAGAGAAGAGATCTACCGGATTAAATCCAAGCTCCTTCGAAAGCTTCATCATTTCGATACTGTCGATGGAGCGGTTGCCCGCCTCCATCTGGACCACCGCTGAACGCGAAATGCCCAACACGCCTGCGATGTCCTCCTGGGTGTAGTGCCTACTCTCTCGAACGCACCGCAAACGTCGGCCGAGCTCCTGACGGTCGATATTCATTTGTAGCCTCCAGTACGTCCTATTTCCTTCCATTTCATATGGATATAATAGATCGAAAATAAAACACTTGTCAAGTAAAATAATTCTGTGATAGTTTTAATATCAAACACTGGCAGAAGCTAACTATTCGGCTTCCCTTTATCGAGGTTCTTCAGATGGCAGTTGCAACCGTTCCACTTGGCCCCAGTAAATACTTTCTGAATCAATTGGATAGCCTTCTCTTCGAAATCTGCGAAGAGTTGCAGCTCCCTCCGTATCGCTACAACCAGGCAGATGAACGCTACCATGCCGTCAGCGAGGTTCTCGAAGCCGACGGTAGCCCTCTCAGTCCGTTTCGGCCTCGCATCTATCCGCAAGGGTCCATGCGTCTCGGCACTACAGTCCGCCCGATTACCGGCCCCCACGATCTGGATTTTGTGTGCGAGCTGAGTCTGTCGCATGCGCTTGTTGAACCGATCAAACTGCTTCAGGCCCTCCACAGCCACTTGAAACAGCATGGCACCTATCGCGACATGGTTTCGTTGAAGAAGCGGTGTGTTCGCATTACCTATGCCAATGAGTTCTACATGGACCTTCTGCCAGCTTGCCAAGATCACGACGCGGGCGGGACGTGCATCCAGGTTCCTGACCGCGACACCCGGTCCTGGAAGCCAAGCGATCCGATTGGTTATGCCAAGTGGTTCAAGGGGAAGAGCACCCCTGCCGTAAGGAAATTCGCGGCGGACAGCGCAGAGCCTTTGCCTGCTCTCCAAGCAGTCGAAGACAAAGCACCCCTTCAATTGTCCGTGCAGCTGATTAAACGCTGGCGCGACATCCACTATGCCGATGCTCCCACTCCCGCTCCCATCTCGATCGTGTTGACCACCTTGGCAGCTGATGCGTATCGAGGAGAAGGTTCCGTCAGCGAGGCTATTGCGTCAATCCTGCACGGGATTCTTGAAGCTGTCCGCGCAGCCGAATCTAGCGGCCACCGCCTGAAGGTTCTCAATCCCTCGAACATCCTCGAAGATCTCAGCGAACGCTGGGACGATGACGAGGAAGCCTACCGTGGCTTCAAGGCAGGCATCCAACAACTCTCTCGCCGCTGGGATGCACTCCTCTTGGCTGGCGGGAATCAGAATGCTGAACTTGAGCGTCTTTTCGGCGAGCCAGTGAAGACTGTCCTTGAGAAGCGAGCGGAGCGTCTGCATGAATCTCGCTTTGAGAAGAAGCTCAGCGTCACCAGCGCCGGCGTAATCAGCGCCTGGGCTGGTAGCGTTCGAATTCCGGCGAATACCTTCCATGGCTCGAAATAGACACCTTCCGCGAACGACCGTGGGCCTAGCTCTCCAGAGCTGCCGACTGCTTGCCGCTTATCCTCAGTTCAAGATCAAGAGTAGTTCCAGAAGACGAGTTGCATGGCGCGGTACAATACAGCCCACTGAACTCAGCGATGTCTATACGGTCGAGATCGACTACACTCTGGCCCAACGTCCCGATGTCCATGTACTCCGCCCGCAGCTTCGACTCCACCCGGATCACAAGCGTCTGCCGCATGTTTACCGCGGGAATAGCCTGTGCCTGTATACCTTCGGCGAATGGCATCCGGGGCTCTACATTGCGAATACCATTGTTCCCTGGATTTCGCTTTGGCTCTTCTTCTATGAAATCTGGCTTCTCACGGGGAATTGGAAAGGCGGAGGCACTCATCCTGATTGGTCGCAGCACCGCGAGGAAAACGAGGCGCAATACCCCAAATCTGTTGGATAAACAGATGTAATTAGGAAGAGAGAAACGAGGAATAGAGACGGTCCGTAGCTTCAACATCGGAAAGAGCCACGATGAGAAATTTGTCTTCTGGGAGCCCGTGGCTCCAGTTCAAACCAGGACCACCATCAAAGAGATGGACCAGTCGCGGCGTAGTTCTGCGGACCGTCTATCATTCAAAGTAGGAGTAAAGCAGGTATGGAAGATACCATTGTTACGCGCAAACCGGATGGCTCATACAAAGCGACCGTCAATGGTCGCACGATAGCGACAGGGGAAACTCAAAATGCGGCGGGTTGGAATGCACTGAAGAAGCGCCCGAGCGCCGCGATCGTTGCACAAAGAGTGCGCGACCTCGGCGAGAAGCACGAGGACCAGTTTCGGCGCATCTATCCGCAGAAACCCGAATAAGACCAGAGGAGATCGAGGAGTCCTATGCGGCGGAGCTCAGGAGCGTCTATATCATTCGCATCGCCGGAGATAGTTTGATGGCCGCAAAGACTCAAGCTTGGGTTCCTCCCCTCGCTCCATTGGTCGCTCTTGTGGCTGAACAAGATTCGGCAGACGCTGTGCTCAATGACCTCATGGCAGTCGGTTTCAATTTTGAACTGCCATCCGCACTTGAAAAGAGCTTCGGCCCTCGAAAACGAGCTTATGTGACGGAAGTCCAGAAATGGATTGATAGGGAATTGGACTGGAGAGCACAGTGGGAGCTTGCACGCGCGTTGGCGAGACAGCTAATACGAAAGAATGCCCGGCTCGTCCACCAACAGCTCGACGGGGTAGGGTGGCGATTCGATGGAAACGAATTCCTTCCAATCGAAACTGGCGGTACGCGAGACCATGTGTTTTTTCCCGCGGGTGCGACTCATGACGCGTTTGTTCACGTCAGAAGCTTACTTAAGGAGTAAGACAAGAGATCTTCATCATTGATGGCTATGTCGATACGTCTCTTTTTCAGTTTCTTCTGTCGACCAATGGGCCTACCACCTGCCGCGTTCTAACAAAGGCCAGAACACTGCCGCATGACTTTGCTACCGAGGCGAAGCACTTCGCCCAACAACATCGGTTCGCCCTGTCGGTGCGCACGAGCGATCTCTTTCACGAACGCCAAATTGTGTTTTAGATGGTTTTCAAGCATTTGTTCTTGGCTCATCGATCAAAGATGCAAAGATGCTGGCAAGAGGGCGTTTCACATTATCCCTGTTGAGACGCCTTCTACAAGGCTCGAGATGATTCGGTACGCTGAGGAAGTATGGAACCAGGCGACCGTTTTCTTGTAGGAGATCCATTCACGCCGCATTTGTGCTTTCACTGCAATCGTCCTTCTTGACGGATCCGCTGCCAAATGGAAGAGATCCCTCCTTCCGATGCGGCCGCATCTGCCCGAGAAGTTGAGCCATATTCCGGCATCATTATGTCAACGCTGTTTGCGTGCGAATTTTTGGTCGCCTTGAGTCGAACGGTGCGCGGAAAGCGCGCCGTAAAATGATGGAAAGCCTGGAGGAAGAAGTAATACAAGCACGCCGTTAAAGGCTCTGCCTGTCCATCTTTCCCCATGAATCATTAGCGCTCTAAGTGCCGCATCCCTATACCCATTAATCCTGCTTCAATCGCAATCCATCATTGGCCATTTGGCCGACAGGGAGGATTCCGTGAGACTCCGTCGCCATCAACTCTGTCCCATACACCGCTCCCAATCCTGCTGCGGCAGGGAGGTAATCCCGAAAGAACGACGTCAACTTCAGATGGGTGTCCGCCGCATCGACGCCCCGCACCACCCCCGCGGATACCGGGAACTGCGCTCGAACGGGGAAATGCGAAAGCTGCTCGACCGGAAGATCATCGCCCAGAACGGGATTTGCGGTATTTGCAAGCAGAAGTTCACCGACTACAGTGACTTGGTTCCCGACCACATCAGTCCCCGGGGTATGGGCGGCGCCTGGCGTGACGATCACCCGGACAACATTCGGGCCGTGCACGGGTGGTGTAACGGAGAAAAGGGCTCCACCAGAGTATGACGACGGGCCCGTTGCACGGGAAGGCAAATGACAAATGGAGGTTAATGTGGCATCGATAGCGCAAGAGCATTCCTTGTTTGAGATCGATTGTGAGCTCGACACACTCCTCGATGAGATCGAAGAAGAGATCGAGAATCGCGGGGAATCTTCGGCGGAGTTGCTGGAACGATTCCAGCAGTTCTGCGAGGCCCACAGCGAAAAGGCAGACCGGATTGGACGTTTCCTCCGCATGATGGAGGCGCGCGTCCAGTACTGCCGAAGTGAGGCCAGCCGTTTACAAGAGCGCGCCCGCAGCAGCGAGCGAAAGGCGACGCAGACGAAATACATGGTCATGTACTACCTCAAAAGCCGTGATCTCAGGAAGATTGAAGGCAGAGAGTTCACCCTGCGGATCCAGACGAACAGCCAGGATTCAGTACGGTTCCCTGATGAGACGCAGGTGCCGATGCTGTATCGGATTGTTGCGGCGCGAATCGATGGGCCATTGTGGAAGCGAGTAATCGAAAGCCTTCCCGAGGACATGGGGCGTTTGCTTGTTGCCTCGATTCAGGACGCATCACCCAACAATGAGGCCATCAAGCAGGCCGTTCAGAACCAGATTGCAGTTCCCGGTGCCGAGGTCTACCGCGGCGACCACCTGCGCGTCGCGTAATGCCAATTTGCCATTCAACAACTGACAAAGTGCCCAATCAGGGCCGTGAGGAGACGGTATGTTTCTGTGCCCGCCACTGCTCGACGTCCTCATCGCCCGTGGGATTGAGGACATTGATTCCTTCATTCAGCCTCCGTCCTGGAACGATCTTCCCGAGCCGGACTCGATTCCGGGGATGACGGGCGCCGTCGATCACGTGCTCGCCGCCGTTCGCGACAGGAAGCGGATCGCGATCTTTGGCGACTATGACTGCGACGGAATTCTCGGCACGCATATTTTGCGCTCGGTTCTGGCCAGTCTCGGAGTCCAGCCGCAAGCCTACCTTCCGCACCGGGATGAAGGATATGGTCTCAGTTCGTGTGCGGTTCACAAATTGTCGGTGAGCGGCACCGATCTTCTGGTCACGGTCGACAACGGAATCAACGCCCAGAAGGAAATTTGGCTGGCGCAGCGGCTGGGTGTCGATGTGATTGTCGTCGACCATCACCGCATTCAGGAGCAGGCAAATACGCTTGCCGTCTGGTCCCAGGAATTCTGCGGCGCCGGCCTTGCGGCCCTGTTCGCGATGGCTCTGGCGGTGCGCGCCGGCTGGAAGGACGAACGCGTCGAGCGCCTGCAGGCTGCCATGAGTCAGTATGCCGCGATTGCATCGGTCGCCGACTGCGTTCCGCTGCAAAACGGAACCCGAACGCTCGCCCGTCTGGGGATGCGCCAACTCGCCAGTGCCGAAAACTGTGGGCTTCGGGAACTGCTCCGGGTCTCCTGCGCCGACCCGGCGAGCCCCGATTCGAACGATCTGGCATTCGGAGTCGCGCCGCGGATCAATGCTGCCGGAAGAATCGACCATCCGGCGCGGGCGTTGTCGGTCTTCGAGGCGGCAAGGGACGAGGATGCCGCACGCAGGAGCGTCGCGATGCTGGATGAGCTCAATCAACAGCGGCGGCAGCTTGTCGCAGCCGAGTTCGGCAAGCTTTGCGTGGAGATCCCGCACCCGGCGCCACCGGTTCTGGTGCTTTACCGGGAGGCCTGTCCCAAAGGCATTGCCGGCCTGCTGGCCGCCAAATGTGTCGAACGCTTCAATGTACCGACTATTGTGCTGGCTCCGTCGCCGGAACCGGGTCTGGCGGTCGGATCGGGCAGAAGCGTCGCCGGTTTCGACCTGGCCGCAGCGCTTGGACAGTTCCGTCGATTCTTCAAACGGTTCGGCGGGCACGCACAGGCTGTCGGACTGACTATGCCGGTCGGCCGGATTGAAGCCTTCGCAAAGGAATTCACTGTCTTCGTGGAGGGCTTCAAGCTGGAACGCAACCATGAGATCCGTGAAGACGGGGAACTGGTATTGGCGACGGCGGGAAAACACCTCGATGAACAGCTCGCTCTGCTTGAGCCGTTCGGCGAAGGAAACCCGGCACCCGTCTTCCTGCTGCGCAGCGTCGAAGTGGCCGGTCTCAGGAATCGATGGGTGCGGATCAGGCAGGGGAGGTTCAGCCTCGAAGCTCTTTGCTGGGATCTTGCTCCGCAGGTTGGGATGCGTGGAAGCGCCCTGATTGAGTTTCGCGGCAAGCGACGTGTTTTGAAGAGCTTCCGGGAGGGAGATCAGCGCGGTTCCAGGACCATTTGACGGAGGTCGGGTTCCGTGGGAAAACAGTCCCCAAGAGGGACGGAACCATGCAAAACCCAACCACGGACATTCAGGAAATGATCAAAGAGCTGAATCGATTTCAATTGCCGAGCTCGCTGATGGAGAGTTTCGACATCTGGCGGGAAGACGCCGCCGGGGCCGCTTCACGGGAGTCCAGTCCATCGCAACTGAGCTGGTTTCTTGATCTGCTGAACCGCTTCCGTGGCCCGGAGGACCGCAAGGATTCGCTGCTCGAAGTCTTCGACCCCGGCATGTACACCGCGAACCATCCGGCGTGGGAGGCGGCTCCGGGAACGGTGATCGAACTGCCGGCGCTAACGTCCGATTTGGCCGGGATCGCTAGCGGGGATTCAGAGTTTGCGGAGATCGCGCGGGAAGAAATCCGAGATTTTCGCGAGCTTTCGAGATCGTTCGCCGATGACGAGATCGTGGGCCTTGCGAAGATTGCACGTGCCGCGCTTGCTGACCAGCTAAAGTCGATCGACGGAAGCGAGGAAGCCATCCGCTACCTCGCTCTCAACTCGAGCGCGCTGCTTGAAGACCTCTGGGCACAGGACGACACGCTCTGGGTGAAGGCGCCGAGCCGACAGATTCAATTCGAGGACATGGTGGCCAGACGCAAGACGGAACTGCTGGCCGCGGCATCAGCTCGACCTGCGTTTGAAGAGAAGGACTTTGCATGCTACTCGGACGACGAGATTCGCGAGTTTGCGTTCGATGTGCGCAAGCTCTTTCTAACCGAACGGGCCAAGCACCTGGCGATCTGCTCGCGCTGCCAGCGGCGCCTGGAGTACTGGTCGGGATTGGTCGAGAACTTTGCCAATTTCGACTTGTTACGTTTGCGTGTCGTAAATGCAGACTGATATCCAAACTATCTAAAGGGCCCTGAATCGCCGCCCTCTCTTCATCAAAAGGGCGGAAGAGCCGTAAAATTAGGCCTCGAACTGGCCGTAGCAGGTGAAGCCGCGGGCGTGTCGTTCGGCCTTGAACTCGCGAACCGTGGCCTGAACCTCAGTGCACGAAGACAACGGCAACATCTGACTGAAAATGCTGGACACTCGCATAACGCCAACGCTGGTGCTCCTCGGGCTTCTGTCTCTCAACGCAAACCCTAGCAGGGGCACTACCGCTGCGCAAGCGCCGATTTGGACTAGAGTGGCATTCCCGGCTGCCGAGATCGGGCGATGCCGTCACAGAAATTACGGTCGAGTGTCCAAGGACACGCCTAAAGTGGCTCCTGATGCGGCGTGCACCATCGCCGCATCCAATGATCCACCGAGAAGTATCCCGCGCCAAATGCCAGCACAATCAGCGACGCCATAAAGAAGGTGAAAGGATCCGCGCTGTAGAACTTCGTCGGATCATTCGAGAACACAGTCAGCAACGCAGCGCGGTCGGAGACCAGGTACGCCACAAACATGTCCGCCGCCAGCAGAAACCCCGTAAGCCGCGTGAGGAATCCTGCGATCAGCAAAATGCCGCCCACAAACTCGAGCAGCGAAATCGCCGGTGCCATCACCCCCGGCAGCGGAATGCCCAGGCTTGCAAAAAATCCGGTCACGCGGTGCAGGTGCTCCAGCTTGCCCCAGCCCGTGAGCGTAAACTGCCATCCCCATATCAGCCGAATCGCCAGCAGCAGCGGAGATCCCAGCCATTTGCACGTGCGCTCAAACTTTCCATGCAGGCGCGCCACTCCGGAGTTACGAATCGATCCCATCTCTCTCAATCGTCCTTATTTTTTATTCGTTTGAAATCTGCCTCGGGAACCAGCCCAGCTGCACCCATCCGGCAAAAGCCTGTTGCAGAAACACGCCGCGCTCCTCTTCCGTCAACGCACTGCCTTCAAGCGCCGTCTCAATCGCTTCGCTGATCGTCTCACCCTGCAGCATCGCCCGCAGCAGCCGAAACTCCTCGCGCCCCAGCCGCTTGTAATACACCGAATTCTCCTGCCGGTGTACCGCCAAATAAATCTCTTCAGGCTCCAGCATCGCGACGCGCCGCACATGCTTCGTCTTGCGCGCTGCGCTCGCATTGTTGCTCGAAGAGTCGCTGCTCCCGCCGTCGCTCTGAATCTCAATCAGCAAATCATCCACCGGATACCGCAGCTCCAGCACCCGCAGATACGGCTGCAGCCGCAACCGCGACTCATCCGTAATCCCCATCAGGTCATCCGGATCCAGCAGCGGTTCCGCGCCCGTGTCGAATGCCTCAATGTGCGCCCACTCCAGCCGCGCCATATCCATTGCCAGCTGCCGCCGCGGCTCCACATACTCCGGATGCGCCTCCAGCCACTCCACCAGCCGCGATCCCAGGTTCCGCAGCGTGAACGACGTCGAAGGGCACTCCGTCAAATATTCGCGCATCAATTTTTCAAACTTCGCGCTCCCCAGAATCGCCTTCAAACCAGGAAAATCCTCTTCAAAGCACCCGTACAGCCGGAACCAGTACATCCGGTTGTAAATCTCCAGCCGCTCAAACGACGTCAGCCGGTCGTTCGGCTTGATGATCGCGTCCGCCTCCCCCCGGTTCAGCGCGCCATCGCGCCTGCGCCGCGTCATGGTATCGCCGCTCGTCAGCGGATGCATAATTGCCGCGGCCATCTTCCTCTGGATGTCCAGCAATTCGCTCATCGCCCGGCCTCCGCCATCTCCGGGGCTACCTTCGCGTCGGCCTTCGGAGCAGCATCCATACCCAGCTTCTTCCGTGCCGCTGCCAAAAACTTCTCCGCCTTCAGCGCCTCAGCGTGCACTTCATCAAACGTCGGAATATTGTCGTCCCACTCCAGCAGCGTCGCTGTCGGTCCGCAGCGCTCAATCGCGCGCGCATACAGTTGCCACACCGGTTCCAGCACCGGATGATCATGCGTATCCAGAATGTACTTCTCGAACTTCGAGTGCCCGGCAATGTGGATCTGCGCCACCCGCTCCGCCGGAATCGCATTCACATACGTGAACGGATCAAAGCTGTGGTTCTGCGACGAAACATAAATGTTGTTCACGTCCAGCAGAATCCCGCAGTCCGCCCGCTCCGCCACCTCATTCAAAAACTCCCACTCCGTCATCTCCGAGACGTGGAATTCCGCATAGCTCGACACGTTCTCCACCACCACAGGAACCTCAAGAAAGTCCCGCGCGCGCTTCACCCGTTCCACCGTCACCTCCACCGCTTCCCAGGTGTAAGGCATCGGCAGCAGGTCATGGGTATAGCGCCCGTCCACCGATCCCCAGCACAGGTGATCGCTCAGCCACGGAGTATTCGTCCGCCGAACCAGCTGCTTCAATCGCTTCAGGTGCTCCGGGTCCGGATCGCTTGCCGATCCGAAGTACATCGACACGCCATGCTGCACCACCTTGTACTGGTCCAGAATCCGGTCCAGCACCTCCAGCGGACGCCCGCCATCGATCATGTAGTTCTCTGAGATGATCTCGAACCAGTCCACGACTGGTTTGCGCGTCAGTATGTGCTCATAGTGCGGAATGCGCAGTCCGATCCCCACCCCGTAATCGGTGTATCCGTTAAAGCGATTCGCTGGCATGGGGTCACTCCCAAAGCATTTTGGAAAACCGAAGTTTGAGAGGGCCAGCATCGCTGCCGGCCCTCTAGGGAAGTAGGGTACTACCCGAACTTCTCTTACTTTGGCATCTTGGAGCCGTCGGTTGCGCAGCCCCCTTTGCCTTTGCAGCTGTTCTTGCCTTTGCAGCCGTTGTCGCTGCTCTTGCAGCCACCCTGGCCCTTGCAGTTGTTTTTGCCCTTACACGAATGCTTGTGGATGTGCATTGCGTACGACATCAGACCGAACGACGCGCTGGCCACCTGCGTAACCGGACTCGTCGTGCTGACCGTGGCGGCGTGCAGAGCCGTTGCGCCAGTCATCAGTCCCGATACAGCCGCGGCGACCATCAGGGATTTCATCGAGTGCTTCATAATCAATATTTCCTCCATGGAGTTCAGGCGTTCGACGCATCGCTTTCCAACTCCGGATAGCTGCGCTGGATTGCCCTTACCTACCTATGATTGTCGAGCGTGTCATAGGTTACAGAACTGAAGCACAATTTTTGAGCGCGGTCTTGTCCGTTGGTGCGAGATGTCTGCACCCTCCTCACGCCCCGTGCAATCATTGACTGTGCAAGGCTTTCCACAGAGCAAATATCCAGCTTTGACTGGTTCTATAGTGTGTCATGATCCTTGCGGTCTGGCCCTTCGTCCAATCCTTCATAAAGATCGCGCAAAACAACGGCCCCGGTGTCCAAGTCACTGATAGCGAGCATTTTGATGATGGGGCATCACCGATCACTGGATCCTCCGACTCTGTGCAGCAAACATGATCTCGCAGGAGGCATGGCGTTCAAATTACTGACGTATAGAAAAATCAGGCGTCGCCTTGTTGCATCGAAGTTGGTAGGGAGTGCGGCTCTTTGCCGGCGGCCCCGAGCGACTTGCGGAGGGCCGAGCGAGCACGATGCAAATAGGATTTTACTGAATAGATCGTGGCGCCAACTTCGTCCGCCAATTCCTGCATTGAGAGATCGCTCCGCATCTGTACTTCGACGACGTTTCGAAGCCTGTGCGGTAAGCGACGGACGGCATTCTTAAGGTGCCTTACTCCTTCGCGGGCAGCGGCAACTTGTTCCGGGTCTAACGAGCTATCAGCGAAAGCTAAACTGTTCCATGTTTCACTTTCGTCCTGCGAAGAATCCATCGAGTCTGCGTGACACCTCCGCTTCTTTCTCAGCAGCATAATTGCCGAATTGATGCCGATACGAGTGAACCATGTAGAAAAGCTCGATCGCCCATCGAATTGGTTCAAACGGGAGAATGCTCGTAGGAAAGAATCCTGCAGCGCGTCTTCAGCGTCCTCACGATTTCTAGTGATTGCGTAAATGACCTTGAAAAGTCGTAAGGAATTGCGTCGATACAGTTCGGAGAAGGCCCATTCGTGCCCTTCTCGCGCCGCTCCGATAAGGCCGCTCTCATGCATGTCCCGGGGATGATACGTCCTGTCTGCATATACCGGGCTTACGGTCTCCTTCGAGTGAGGGCGCGCGGAACTGTTGGCCTGCTGCGGGCGGAGGTGAGGCCGCAAAGCCTTGATATGGTAATGATCGCAATCGATTGAAGTGTCATCGCTTTCCGCCTCGAGCTCATTCAGAAGCTTGCTGACGCGGCTGTTTTGATTTCTCTGGCCGTCCAATGTTGCTTTCATGGCCCACCCTTTCTCTTGCCCCGTATGATTCTGCTAGAAGGGGAAAGTTACAATACCTGGAGTCAGCAGAGCGGGTGCTTTCGACGTCTCAATGCGAGTTATAGGGCTAAAGCAAAAGCAAGATTGTCGATGGCGGGCTGCGAAGGTCAAATCGCCGTTCCCTTAAAGAGACCTCTGTGGGATCTTGATCGGTAGAGGGAGATCCTGCTTTGCAGCAGTCACAGTGTTCAGTTGGCCGAACGTGCACAGTGGTCCTGAAGATGCGGTCGGGATCCCGTCGATAGCACGCCATCCGCCTTGGACACGCCTGTGAAATTTCATGGTCGGACCATCTGTAACGTATTTGCGTTTTGGGCATCTCCAAAGCGTGGCGTTGACCTCTGGGTCTCTATCTGAACTCGGATACGGATTGCTCTTCGCATGGGTGTTTGCCGAGCAGGCGGGATTGCCGATCCCTGCTGCTCCCTTCCTCGTGGCGACTGGTGCCCTTGCCGCAAACGGAAAGCTGCATTTCGGCCTTGCCATACTTGTGGGTCTGGCTGGAAGCCTGTTTGCCGATATGGCATGGTATGAGGCCGGACGCTATCGCGGTTTGTCTTTGATCCGCTCTCTATGCCGAATTTCCGTTGAAAAAGACTCGTGCTCGCGGCGAGCGCAAGTACTCTACGGGAGGTTTGGCGCCTTTGTCCTGGTGATTGCCAAATTTGTGCCCGGATTGAACTTTGTCGCGCCGCCCCTCAGCGGCGTATTCCAAATGAAGCGCTGGCGCTTTGTGTTGTTCGATGCCACAGGAGCATTGGCCTGGGTCACTGTCTATACGAGCCTTGGATTTTTCTTCGGTACGCAATTGACAACTCTGGTTCGTAAAGCAGACGTTTCAACGAAGACTCTGGCTGTGCTCGGGTTCGTCGCGGCGACCAGCGTTTTCATGGCTTGGAAAGTGCATCAGCGAAGACGCTTCAATTCCCAGTTGCGGGCGGCCTTGATCACGCCGGAGGGTCTGAAAACTGCGATTGATCTCGGAGCGCCGCTTACAATCATCGATGTACGCCATCCGCTGGATCTGTTTTCACATCCCTTTGTCATTCCCAATGCCATCCGCATACCACTTGAAACGATCGAGGCGCGCTCTTCTGAGCTTTCACAGGACCATGAACTTGTGATTTATTGCACGTGCCCGAATCAAGCCAGCAGTTCGATGGCTCTGCAGCGCTTGCGACGATATGGATTCAGCCGAGTGAGAGTCCTCAGCGGAGGGTTACAGGCGTGGCGCGATAAGGGGTTTGAAGTGCAGCAGTTCGAGTTCAATGGTACCGAGAAGAACCTCATCCATCCGATCTGGACCTTCTAGAAATAGGGGATGGCATTCCATAAATACCCGTTCGTTCTAACTGATTCGAACTTCATAATCGCGCCCTTCCCAGCGTTGTTCTGCGGTCCAAAAGAACGTGAACCAAATAGGTTCAGGCCCGGCGGAACCCGCCTGTAGATCGACGAAGTGTATGCCTAAACCAGTTTCCTCAGAATCCGTGTCCTGCACTGTTGGCCATCCGTCCCTAGACCAATGAAGCCGGAAGGGCTGTGGAGCTTGTATCCGAAGCGTGTGCCCCGAAGCAATATGGCGGACCTGACGCGTCGGCTTCCACACTTCCAGGTCACTCCGACCGCTCGTGCTCAGATACCTCGCGGCAACAATGGGAATCAGATCAAATGGCTGACCATCTGCAGTGGAGCGCAGCAGCTTGATGTACTCCGCATGTGCCCAAACCAAGGGCATGGCCGCTCCTGTCGGACGCCCAAAATACAAGCCTGCGGCCGTAATATCCGAAGCATCCCAGATTTGCTCTGGTAACATTCCCCCGATAGAGGCAAATGCTTCCATTGCCCGGATATGTTTTGCGGGACTCCGGCCCGCCGCTAATTCATAGTGCCCCCGTTCACCCGTAAGAAGTGGCCATGGCCTACCGACTCCCCACCCCACATAAGGCCCACCATCGGGCCGCTGCCCATAGCCATCATGGTTATACCGCCGCCAACAGGGACCGGCGGGAGTCTCAATCTTCAAAACGGAATCCACGACTTGCAACGACCGCTCAATGTATGGATCGGTGGCGCGGCGAATACCGTAGCGGACAAGCTCCAGAAACCCTGCGTCCACAATCTCTTTGGCGGGATATTGCAAAGCCTCTCCCGGAGGCTGGTTGGCGAGAGTGATTAATCCGGAGTCGGGATTTTCATCTGGGGAGGGGTCCGAAACAGCGACGGGGCTTATGCGGATGTAATGTGTGGTTATACCATCTACTAATGTTCCGTTACGAGTGACCGTCCACTGCTCGATGTGCGATTCAAGAAAATCGGCGTATGCTTCCATAAAGCAGGCGTCCTGCTCATCTCCGCGGGAATGCGCAAAGTCCGCGGCGCATATAAGTGCAGCTATATTGACCGCCAAGGTCGAGGGCGAATAGCCGCTGTTCTCTTCCCATCGCTCCTGTTGCGTTACCGGGCCATGATGAATGAGATAGCCAGCTGCCGCCCTTACCATTGGATACGGATCAAACTGCGAGAGCGCGTGGGCTTTCCAAAGGCGCCAGGCCAGAATCACGGGGTAAGCAACCTCGTCGAGCTGAATTCCCGCCCAGTAGGATGTTCCATCAATCCAGAAGTTTTGCGGGAACCCGCCGTCCGGTCTCTGTGAACTAGCCAGATAGACCAGTGCTCTGCGCGGTGTTTCGAAGTTTCCGCATGCCATTAGGGCCGTCGCGGTGTTGACCATGTCCCGGGTCCAGACAAGGTGATAGCCACCGAGGTCTTCATCGCCCTTGGCTTCGCCCCAAGGGATACTCGCCGAAGCCACAAAAGCGCCGGCATATGTTTTGTCTTCATGCGCCAGCAACACATTGTGGCTGAGTCGATACAAATGGCCCTTGTCGCCCGCTTGACCGTCCAGATCGAGGATATTGCAGCAAACGCGATGCCATTGTTTGGTAAAGCGCGCGAGATGCTCTTCAAACGGAATGCTCAGCATCTGCAGAAGCGTGGTAAGCGCAGCGTGAGCTCCGTCGCCGAAAGCGATTCCAACGGTAAATTCATTTGTTAAGGAAAGATCGACTTCGCCAATAACAGCAACGTTGCCCTCTTCAGCTCGCTCGAATTCCCAGTCCATTTGGAAATTGTCGTGGAGGTCTTGCCAACCGTCGCTCGTACCGACATATCCACAGGACGTCTTAACAAAGTTGTTGCTGACAGTCATTGCTAGATGTAACCGGTCCTGCCAGCACCGCAGGACCGTTTTGCCGGCAATTTCCTCACGTCGTGCGGAGTTGTTCGCTCCGAGTCCTCCCATATGGGGATTGAGCAAGGCATACAAATGCAGCCTCCCTTTCCATTCCGGCGCAGTCTCAAAACGCGCACGCACGATCACACATGACTGGTGCGGATCGCAAATCACCTCCTTCGTCAGGCGGTATCTAGCTTTGAGATCGTATTTGGTTACGCGATAGCCGAGAGTGTGATCCTCAATAGCTTCCATTTCCGTCTGCATATCCCGCCTCTCTTCATCGAGGAAACTGGTTCCGTCGCTGACCAGGAATTGAAAATCCCGGATTTGAGGGCGGTCGATCGTCGGATAAAAGACTTCGGTCAAAATTCCGTCTGCCAGAGTGAACCAAACTCGGCTGGCAGTCGAATACGCAGTCCCAATTGCCTCCTTAGCGCTGGAACTCCATGTGGGAGGAAGTCCCGGTTTGCCGAATGCAGTCAGGCCTGTTCCAGAATTGACATGAAGGTGGGAACTGTTGATTTCCATGTATTGCATGATGCAAGCGTGAAGAACTGGTTACAAAGAGCGAGAGTGTGCTCGCACATATTCACACCCGAGCCGACTTCGCTGCGCATAAGGTGTCCGGGCCCAGTTGAGGCATCAACTCGCTGGCTCCTATCGCGCATTGGTTTTCATAATGCTTCAATGGCTTCCCGCAAAAACTCGAGTCTTAGGATAGAAAGCCCTCCATGCAAACCAAAACACGGTAGTCGACGGCAAAACATCTCCCGACGCATTGGTCACCCACGCCGTCTTCGATTTGCGATCGAAATGAATTAGCACCGTATGATTCCCGACCTGATCAGAGAACCGCACCGGGTTCTTCTTCAAGACGGAAAATGGATACGCCTTTTGGATACCGCCAATTGCGACGCCAAGCACTCGCTGCATCGGACGGATTCTTCCATTCCCGGTCTTCCTGTCCTGGAGATCGAGAAAGATTGGATCTCCCCGGTCTCGATATCCGGCGTATCGATCAAGGCCATAGTTTATGGAGTATCCAGTCTTTGGCGACAGGATCAGGGTGTTGGGATGCTGGGTCAGCCAATAGCCCCAGGTTGTGTCTTCCACAGGAACCATCCGAAGTGAGGCTCCTGTGAGCGGGCCCGTGACAGCCTTGCCTAGCATTTGCGACCAAAGGCTCCCCGTCTCGCGGTCGTACATCAGCAGGTTGGATTTGTAGAGCTTGCCGGACACCCCGAAAGTCAACCGTCGGCCCCTCAGCTGAGCGTCAAAGGCAATCCCCGAGAGGCAGAGCGGGCACCAAGTCACAAGCACACGCTTTCCATTGAAATCATCATTCACAATCTCATGCCAATTCAGGATGTTGATGGGATAGGCCTTCGCGATACCGTTGTAGTCGATGGCCAAAACACGGTCGGATTTGTCGAGGAACCTGCGTGCATCAGATGGGGAAACGAACCTAGGGTTGTTGAGGGCAGGGATACCATCCCTGGGTGGTCCGCCAGAATAGATTTGCCGGATTGGAATGGAATGTCGAGTGATATCGAACGGCGGGCGGCCTCTTCCTGCATCCAAATACAGCCTTTGCTGCTGCGTGAATGCGAGGCCGCTTGCGAGAACGCAGATCAATGGGACTGCAATCCGTTGACGAATTATCGTTGCACGGTACATCCAGACACATTAGAGAAGCAGCCGCAGTCAGTGAGGCAGGAATGCCGAAAGTCTCCGATAACCGCCGGACGCTAGGCGCTTACCCGAGATTCGCGAGTATTGCGGATTGGCTTTGATCCCAAGGCCATCGACAATGCGGTTCATAGAGTTGAACAGCGCGCATATCGAGACTGCATCGTGAAGTGCCTGCTCATCCCAGCCAGCCGCGAATACCTGGTCCGCGTCTTCTTGCCCCAGGCGGCTGGGAGTTAGGGTAAGCTTCCTCACAAAAGCCAATAGGGGTCTCAGGCGCGCTTCTATGTATACGCCGTCAGGATCTATCAGAAGCGCATCCAGCAATTCCGCGGATACACCGAATTCCGCGGCGGTTACCGAATGGACGCCGAGGCAATACTGGCAGTCGTTCAGCCCTGAGACATAAGCTGCTATCAACTCTCGCTCGGCAACCGACAAGGGTGACGTTCCACGCATCAGAATTTCGTGATATTCAAGCAAGGGAACTGCTGTGCCCGGGAACTTCTTAAAGACATCCAGAAGCGTGGTTTCACCGGAGAGCGACGGAAGAAAAGACATGCTCGACTCCTTTCCCTTCCTCTTCTCATAATTATTGTTCAGTGCGACGTCGCGGCCGGCATGTCCCATTGTCCATCCGTCTATCACGAGGCGCCGCGCAGAATGACTTCATCAAGAAAAGCATGCAGGCGCATGCTAAACCCGGAGGGGACCTCAAAGATACGTTCATCTCCGGTGATGACCAGCATCTTCCGGGTGCTGTCATAGATTGCGTTGCAACGCCGACATCCTCTCAGATGCTCTTCGATCGTATGAAATAGTTCCGGTGACGCCTCTCCATCGATATATTCAGACAGGTGATCAACTATTGTTTTGCAGCGGACCATGGGTTCACTCCTTTCCAGCGCTCCCAGACTGAGGGTTTGGGTCTAGCGAATATGGGCGTCAACGCTTCACGCATCATGAGACGGGCGCGGTGCAATCGAGTCTTGACCGTGGGAATGCTGACGTCCAACGTTTCTGCGGTTTCAGCGACGCTTAAATGCTCCATGTCGCGCAAAACAAAGACTTCGCGGTAAATCTCCGGCAAGCTCTTGAGCGCATCGAGGACAGCGGCCCTGATCTCACTCTGCTCGACAACCTCGTTTGGCAATTCCCGCCAATCGGCAAACTGCTTTGGCCGGAATGACTTCGTCTGGTCAGACTCCTCGGCTTGTTCATCCAAAGATTCGTACAAATGCTGGCGGCGCTTTCGCCTGTACATTTTTGCCTCATTTTCGACGACACGCATCGCCCACTGCGGAAATTTATCGCCCTCTTCAAGCTGATTCAGATGTTGAAATATTTTCATCATTGCCTGCTGCACTGCATCTTCCGCATCGCTCTGGTTTCGAAGAATTGCGTATGCGATAAGAAAGGAGCGCTTCTCATAAGGCTTGATCAGATCATGAAAATAGCGATGTTCTCCCGCTCTGATTCTTGCGATCAGCTGCCGCTCTTCCGTTTCTTCCATCGGCGTCCTGTCTATCATCGACGACATTGTCCGCAACACTCCGGACCGGTTCCCTATTTTTGCCCTCTTCGGATTGTTTTTCGAGTAGCCGCTTCGAACGGGCTGGCCACAATCGTCCTGATTAGCCTCGTGCAGTCATAGGGATAACCGGTCCCAACGATATCGATTCGTGGGACTGCAAAAGGTTACGCAACCCTGTGCCGACGACATCGTCCCCAACGGGGGAGAAGAAGAGGCTTCAGTAAAAGATACATTCCACGGCCGCACCTGTAACCTCTCTCTGACATAAGAATCATTGTTGCAAGGAGGGATTTATGAGGCCATTGTTTCTTCGATTGGCTTGGGGAGGCGTCGCTGGTACAGTCGCCATGACACTCATGATGCTGCTGGTGGCTCCCATGATGGGAGTCCACATGGACATTGCGGCAAGCATCGCCATGATGCTGCACGTACCATGGATCGCCGGATTATCGGTTCACTTTGCGTTGGGCATTCTGATTTTTCCCACGATTTATGGATACATGCTAAGAAGCCGTCTGCCTGGGTCCCCAATCGCCCGGGGCATAATCTGGGGCGGCATCTTGTGGCTCATGCTGGAAGCCTTTGGCATGCCGATGATGGGGAAAGGCTTCTTCGGAGTGAACGGCCCGGGCATGATGGGCGCTGTAGCTGCTTTGCTGGCACACCTTGTTTATGGCACCCTGTTGGGGTGGGTGGCGGAACCGAGACAAAATGTCAGCCTCGAAGCCATCATTTAGCGAAAGATGCGCATTCGCAGAAGGGCTGCCTCGTTATTCGGACTGCCCCCGAAACTTCCGAGGCGGCGCTATTTCACCACGAACCAAGGTTCCCGCGGTTCGCTCGAAGAGACATCTGTGATCTTCGCAAGTGCCCCCGCTGGGGAACGATTTCAGGCAATGGAGGGCGAGATAGAGATGCATCGAAGACACATGGCCGGATTGGCGAAACTCGTCGCCACCTGCTTCATGCTCGCGGTTGCAGCAGGCACGCTCCATGCGCAGGCAGACAACTCTATTGTTGGGCCAACACCCGGGCTGAAACCGGGTGCCCGAATTCCTCCAATCTACGCCGCAGATCAAAACGGAAACCGGCAGACCTTCGATACGCTCAAGGGTAAGCATGGCTTGCTACTGCTGTTCGCGCGCTCCGCGGACTGGTGTCCATTTTGCAAACAACAGTTAGTCCAACTGCAGCAGGCCCAAAAGGAGTTTGCGGCCAGAGGCGTACATGTAGCGTCCATCACCTACGACTCACAGGCTATCCTGAAGAGTTTCGCCGCACGCAAGAACATTACCTATCCAATGCTCTCGGACCCGCACTCAAAGATCATTCGCGCTTTTGGCATCCTCAATCCCGGCGCCAAAGGGTACGCCAAGGGAGTTCCATTCCCGGGCTACTATTACATCTCGCCCAATGGCATCATCCGGAAGCGTTTTTTTGAAGCCCAGTTTTATAACCGCTTTACTCCCGGCGATGCCTATGCGCAGATCTTCGGAGCAGCACCACCGGCGGAACCGCATTTTGTCATCGGCCATGGACGGCATGTGACCATTCAGATCTCCCAGTCAGACAAGCAGGTGGGGCCTGGCAGTCGAATGGAACTGCTGATAACCGTCCTTCCGGCACACAAGATTCATGTCTACGCTCCAGGCGCAGAAAAATATGGGTACAAGGTCATAAAACTCAAACTGAACGCTAACCCCGCGTTCGAGACTCTCCCTATGAACTACCCGCCGGGAACCATCATGACCTTTCCCATTCTCAAGGAGTCTGTGCCGGTCTACGACAAGCCGACTCTACTGCGGCAGGACATTGTCATGAGCGCTACTCGCACTTTCATCCAATCGATCGGCACGGGAAGACAGGTGGAAATCACTGGCGATGTCGATTATCAGGCGTGTAATGACCATGAATGCTTTAACCCTGTAGCCCAGCCTATAAAGTGGACGATCCAGGTCGTACCACTCGATTTCGTGCGCGCCCCGAAAGAAATTCAGCACAAATAACATCGCGTCTGGGGACGCGCGTGCTCTACCCAATTCGATTCGCGAAAGGATGTTGCATGTCAACTGCTGCCATTCCTCGCTCGGTTTCCGAACGCCGCACAGGCTATGCCCCGCTGCGCATCATCCTCGGAATCAACCTTGCCATGCATGGCATCACGCGCCTTTGGGCAGGCGCGAGTATCTTCGCGCAGCATCTCGTCCAGCAGTTCACCCACTCGCCTCTGCCTGAAATACTCATACGCAGCTTTGGGTATGCGTTGCCGTGGCTTGAGGCAGGGATCGGCATACTCATCCTGTTAGGGCTTGCAACACGCCCGGCGCTGATCGCAGGAGCGTCGCTGATGGTTGTACTGACCTTCGGAAGCTCATTCCTGCAAGACTGGAACGTGATGGGACTGCAATTGATCTACGCCGTCGTCTACTTCCTGCTCTTGATTTTCATTCCCAATAACCACTGGTCGGTAGACACACTGCTGACACAACGCCGCAGTTAACTGCCCAGTCTTACAGAAAAGGAGTATTCATCATGAAGGTCACTGCACAACTCAGACTTCCCGCACAAACGATTGAAAGCGCCGAAGGAACCGCAAAAACCCTGCTCTCGGAGGCCAAAGCCCAGGTAGGCTTTGTTCCCAATATGTATGCCGGCATGGTCAATTCTCCAGGGCTGTTGGAAACCTATCTGCTGGGCTATGAACGCTTTCGCGAAAGCAGCGGGCTCACTCCGGTGGAACAGGAAGTAGTTCTGCTGACGATCAGCCGATTTCACAGTTGCACCTATTGCATGGCCGCCCACAGCATGATCGCCGAGAAAATGTCGAAAGTACCGGCGAATGTACTTCAGGCGCTGCGTACGGGCGCGCCGATTGCGGACGCCAGGCTTGCGGCCCTCTCGACTTTTACCACCATCATGCTGGAACAGCGCGGCAACCCGACGCCGGAGCAGTTCAAGACATTCCTTGACGCCGGATATCTCGACCGCGACGTGTTGGAAATCATCCTGGCCATCGCCATAAAAACTATCAGCAACTACAGCAACCATGTTCTTCACACAAAGACTGATGCGGCATTTGAGGCCTACGCTTGGGAGCCCTCGCCCGCGACGGTGGCCTAGCTGAATTTGATGTCAGGGTTAACCGCATATGATCGTTCTTATCTTTCTTCTGAGTTTCGCAGTGGCATACGCGAACGGCTCGAACGACGTGTCGAAGGGAATCGCCACGCTCGCCGGAAGTGGCGTAACAAATTACCGCCGCGCCATTCGTTGGGGAACGCTATGGACAGCAACGGGAGGCATAGCCGCAGCGTTCCTGGCGCGCGCGATGATCCAGACCTTCGGCAAGGGTCTTCTTGCGCCGGGCACACGCGCGGACTTTGCTGCTGCGTTTGCAACCGTAGCCGGGGCGGCGCTCTTTGTGGGATTTTCCACTATAAGGCGTCTGCCGGTTTCGACCACCCACGCGATTGTAGGCTCGGTCGCCGGCGTGGGCGCAGTGGCCTACGGAGTCAGCGGTATCAACTGGCCGGGACTGTGGGACAAAATCGCGCTTCCCCTGCTGCTCAGCCCGTTTGTCGCGTTGGCCCTCACGGCGATACTCCTTCAAATCTGGGGGATGATTGACCCGGCCATGGAAAAGGACTGTCTTTGTGCGGAGGTTATGCCGCCGATGGTCCACACGGCTTGCTACGATGGGGCGGTGGCCCTGGCGTCGGCGGTCACCGATGCACTCCCGGAGATCCACATCACAGCCTGTAAGGCTGATACACAACCGTCTCCGCGAATCACGGTCGCCCATCTGCACTGGCTCTCCAGCGGCGCTACAAGTTTTGCGCGGGGGATGAACGACACGCCCAAAATGGTGGCCATCCTGATGAGCGCGGCGCTGCTCTCCAAGGACGTCCCGGTCACGTCGCCGGTGTGGTTTGGGGCCATTGTATTCGGCATCGTTCTCGGTAGCTGGGTCGCCGGACGCCCCGTAACTGAGACGCTGGCAGCAGATGTCACGCGGATGAATCATCGGGAGGGATTCGCAGCGAATTTGGTAACCGCGGTGCTGGTGGCGTCCGGCGCAGCGCTGGGATGGCCGATGTCAACAACCCAGGTCGCCTCGGGCGCAATCATCGGAATTGCATCGACGGGAAAGCAAACAATAAACTGGCGATCGGTACGCGCCATCCTGATTGCGTGGGCCGTGACACTGCCTGGGGCTGCAATCCTTGGAATCGCATCCTATGGTCTGCTTCGCACCGCCGGCATACAGTGAATATTCTCCTCCGGTCGTTCCATTGTGAGCTTTGACTGGCTTCAAGGCCTCCCGCTGCTCTTTTCGAGACCGTACGTTTATGCGGTCATTGGGGATGCCGACGCTTGCAGAGGAACAAATCTATTCCGCCGCGGACTGACCGTACTGGGTTGACGGCTGAAGCAGGTTTTTTCCGCGGTGGCCCCGCTCGTGCATGGTAGCTCGGTCTATCGTGGCCCCCATTCTCCAGCCCTGCCTTTGACTTCGGCGCCCAATTCAAACTCTTCCGAATCCAGAGCCATAGGCCCGTCCTGCGGACCCGTAACTTTGTCGTGCGTCACGAATCCTATGACATCAGAGGTCTGGATTTGATGAAAAGCGTGCTTTTACCCGTAATCTTGACGATATGGGTTGCGATGGCTCCGTTGCCCACTCGTGTAAAGACAGCCCACATCGATCACACTCCTCCGGCACTCTCAGGCCAGCGCGTGAAACCGAAACTGCTCGCCCTGCTCTTCAGGGCAGACTGGTGCCGGTACTGCAAAGTCCTTGAACCTGAGTATGCTCCGTTGAAGCAGAGCCTGCAGAAGGAGCCCATCCTATTCGTGCGCTTCGACTTCACGAACGCCAAGACCTCGATGCAGGCGAGAGAGCTGGCCGCCAGGTTAGGCGTAGGATCGGTCTTTGATCAATTCGAGGGGAGCACGGGTTTTGCGCTTCTCGTCAAACCAACCACAAACCAAGTTGTGGGTATCATTACAATTGCCGAAACCCCCGATCAGATGAGAGCAATGTTTATGCAGGCACTGAAACAATAGCCCGCTGCATGCCAAATGCATCACTCTCTTGATCCTCGAACACAAGATTCAGTGGCCACAGAATGCTGTGGGCCACCGCGACTATAAGCCGCCGTCTGTTTCGAAGATCAGCAAATCGGCAATTTCGTCCAATGTAGCCCCGGAGATTTTCGGCCTGGGCGTCAGTTGAAACCATGCAGCATGCGCCCGTTCGACGAAGGCCACCTTGTAGCCCACTGCCTTTGCTCCTATCAGGTCCCAGGGATGGGCAGCAATCATCGTCAGTTCCTGGGCCTGCACGCGAAGTCCATCGGCAACGTACCGGTAGGGTGCCGGATGGGGTTTGAACTTCCTGACTGCATCGACAGAAAACAATCCCTCAAACAGAGTTGCAAGTCCTGCAGCTTTTATCTGCGATTGCAGGACCGCAGGTGCGGAGTTTGTCAAGGTAAAGAGGCGGAATCCATGCTCACGCAGGCGCCGCAAGGCTCCCGCGACGTCAGGGTGGGCCGGCAGGTTCAGCATGGCATCCAACAGCCCCTTCATTACTGGATCGCTGCATTGCACTGCATGACGGCGGGCGGTCATTTCCAGCGCAAGCCGGGCAATGTTGGAAAAATCCGTATACGTATCCGTTATGGTTACGGACTGAGAGTAGAGCAGAGTTTGCGCAAACCATTCCTTCAGCACGGTGGCGTCGCCAAAGCAATCTGTGAAAAAGGGCTGAAGCGCCTGAATGTCCAGAAGCGTCTCGTTTACATCAAATATCAGGATGCGTGATTTCTGGTTCTTGTAAGCTGGCGGCATAGAAGGCTCCTCGAGGATCGCTTTTGATTGTCGATCTGCGCTGGCAGACGCGGCTCGGCTATCGCCACAGCGCCGAGATTCCACGGATGAAGCGGCCGGATATTCCGGCGAAGGCATTTTCAAATGCAATTTTTGTCGCCACAAACTGTACACCCGACGAGTAGGTCGGATAGGGATGAATGGTCGCGGCCAGGTCGGCCACTTTCAGTTTGTTCCGCATGGCGACCGATAGTTCTGTAATGGTCTCACCTGCCCGCTCCCCGACGATGGTTGCGCCCACTACATGACCATTTCTGCGAGCGATAATTTTGATCAATCCTAAGAGATCGTCTTCGTTCACTGCGCGGTCCACTTTGCCGATATCGAAAGTGTGAATCCGCAGGTCATCCTGGAATTTGGCCCGCGCCGCCTGTTCGGTCAAGCCGACATGGGCAACTTCCGGCGAAGTGAAGGTGATGCGCGGCAGCGCCTCTGCTATCCCCGCGCTGTTGCCCGGTAGCAGCGCATTCCGCACGGCCTGAAATCCCTGCCATCCCGCCAGATGCGAATACTGCGGCCCTCCGATCACATCTCCTGCGGCGTAGATATGTCGAATATTGGTCTGCAGGTAGCGATTGACCGGGATGCCCGCGTCTGAAAAGCGCACGCCCGCCTTGTCCAGACCGAGATCGTGCACCCGTGGCGCCCTGCCAGTCGCAACAAATAAGAGGTCGCCGGAAACGGAACCGGCCTGGGTCTCCACCGTAAGGGAGCTAGCCTGTTGCCAGACACGCTCCGCGCGCGCAGGAACGAGTTGCACTCCTTCCCGAGCAAACACTTTCTTGAGAATCTCTGAAATCTCCGGGTCTTCGGAAGGCAACAGGCGATCGGCGATGATCGCCACCTCGGCTCCAAGCCGCCGATAGGCCTGGGCAATCTCGCAGCCGATGGGTCCGCCGCCTACAACCAGCATTCTTTCCGGTAGTCGATCGTTTTCAAATATCTGCAGGTAGGTGGAATACGGCACGTCAGCCAGCCCGGCAACGTTCGGAGTCGTTGGTTCCGCGCCGGTGTTGATGAGTACCTTCTTCGCACGAATCCTGTCCTCACCCACCTCCAGAGTGTGTGCATCAAGAAACCGCGTCTCGCCCAGCATGACATCCATCCCCTTCTGGCGGAGCGCCTCCGGCATGGTCGGTTTGTAGATGTGCTGGATCGTCTCACGCAGGTATTCCCGCACCTCTGTCATATCGACCGTGGGTTGGCTTCCATGCACGCCATACCGCGACGCCGTGCGCGCGTGATGCGCCACAGTGGCCGCCTTGATCAGGGATTTGCTAGGGACGCATCCCGTCCACGTGCAGTCTCCGCCGATCAAACCTTTTTCCAGCAGCACGGTCTTTGCGCCAAGCTGAACGGCAAAGTCAGCGGCAATCAGACCGGAGGCTCCGGCGCCGATAATAGCGAGATCGTATTCAGGCAGTTTCATAATTTTCCCTTTCGTCGGATGGAACCGTAAGTGGCGTTACCAGATGAAGAAGGACAAGGCCGCAGATGCCCATCGCGGCGGTACCCAGCAGCAGTCCATCCACCTGCAGAATCTTTCCCAGTTCGCCAGCCAACAATGAACCGCCAATGGCGCCCAGGCTTAGCAACACCGAATAGATGCCCATGGCCGCGCCTTTGCCGGTGCCCGTGCCAAGCGACTGCGCAAGCCAGGCCAGGGCCGCCGGAGTAAAACCACTCTCGACCATCACCAGCACAGCGGTGAAGCCAGTCAGAGCCCAGCGAGCGTTTGCACTCACCCCGGCAGAGTGATTGATCGCGAACAGTCCCAGGCAGACCGGCAGCATGGCAATCAGCGCGACCCGCATGGCGGAGCGAATCCGCATGCGGGGAAGCACAAAGCTCCAACCCGTTACGCCCAGACCGAAGACAATGGAGTAGCCGAGTAGGAGCCACCCCACCTTTGCCGGATCGGCGGCGAAAATTCCATCCAGATATTGTGGCCCGTGCGATGTTTTTGTCAGCAAAAATGGGAGCGTGGGGCCGAGCCATAGGCCCACAATCGCATTCACGCATAGCCAGACCGGCGCGAGAGAGCGGACGGAAGGATTCTTGAGAGCGCGCAGCAATCCCCGGAATGCCGCGTCACGGCCATGACTTGTACTTCCTTTCGCGCCCCAAACCAGCATCGCCGCGCACACCAGATAGGCAATGGCCACCAGGCTGAACGATCTTGCATGGAAGTGAGGCCAGAAGTTGCCTGCCATCAGGCCGCCAAGCGCCAAGCCGGCCAGCAGGGAGAGTTCGAAGAAGCTCATCACCCGAGCCCGCAGAGCAGCGTTCTGCGCGGATGCGTCCGCAAGGTAGGCAAGCAGAGGAGGCGTCACAGCGGCGACGCCCATACCTTCCAGTGTCCGGCTCAGAAAAAAGACCTCGACGTGCTTGCTCCAGGCAAAGAGCTGGACCGCGAAGGCGCCGGTCGTGGCGCCTGTCACCATCAGCCAGCGCGGCGAGAGGGCGTCGGAAGCCATGCCGAAAGGAATGGAAAAGACCAATTCCGCGGCAAATGAAACAGCGCCGAGCGTTCCAAGCAGTTGCGCATCGATTGGAAATCCCTGCCCGCTCAGCTTCGCCAGGTAAATCCCAATCAGCACGCCGCTTGCACTGCTTGCAATCCGCAGAACAGCATGCGCAACAATCGTGACGGCTAATCGGTCTGAGCGTTGGCGCATGCGTCGATTGGGTCCCTCGCTGTCATAAGATGTTCGAGCGGGTGAAATGTTACGCAGCCCGATGGATGTAACCTTATCTCAACTCTGGAATCGTACATTCAGGGTTTGCGCTTTCCCCGCGTCGACCTGGGTTACGAAATTTCATACGTCGGAAAGGCGACTCCATTTGGACTCGATCAACGCTGAAATCTTGCGCGGCAACCATATCACGCAAAATGGATCTTCCGGACATCCGGCCCAAAAGCGCGATGCGGATTATGTTTTTTATGAGCTGACCCGCAGTATCTGTCCGCAGTGCAAAAAAGTGATCGATGCGAAAGTGCTATTGCGCAACAACAAGGTTTACATGGCAAAGCGCTGCCCGGACTGCGGACCCTTCGAGGCGCTTGTCTATGGAGATGCCGACGCCTACATTCGCCTGAGCAAATATAACAAGCCCGGCACAATACCCCTGGCATTCGGCGCGGAAATCAAGGAAGGCTGTCCGCATGACTGCGGCCTTTGCCCGGACCATCAGCAGCACGCCTGTCTAGGCATCATTGAAGTCAACAGCGCCTGCAACATGAACTGCCCCCTCTGTTTCGCTGAGGCCCAGCCCGGCTTCAGCCTTACGATGGAGGAGGTCGAGGCCATACTGGACGATTTTGTCCGCACTGAGGGCAGTCCGGAGGTGGTCCAGTTCTCCGGCGGCGAGCCGACCATTCACCCGCGGATCATCGACTTCATCCGCGCCGCGCACGCTCGCAATATCCCGTTCGTCATGCTCAATACCAACGGCAAGCGCATTGCGCACGACGACCGCTTTCTCGATCAACTCGCCGAAGTGCGCCCCTCGCTCTATTTTCAGTTTGACGGCTTTGACTCTGAAACCTACCGCATCATTCGCGGCGAGCCGGATATTCTGAAGGAAAAGCTGCGCGCTCTCGACCGCATTGCTTCCATCGGATTGAACGTGACGCTGGTGCCCGCGATCGAGCGCGGCGTCAATGATCATGAAATCGGCAAGATCGTCGACTTCGCCATCCAGCACCCTGCCGTGCGTGGCATCAATTTCCAGCCGGCCTTCCATGCCGGCCGCCACATCCAGCACGATCCCATGCAGCGAATCACCATTCCCGACATCCTCAAGTGGATCGAAGAGCAAACCTCCGGCAAATTTGTTGTCAGCGACTTTATTCCTGTCCCCTGCTGCTTCCCCACATGCAACTCCGTCACCTACGCATTTATTGACGGGGAAGAAGTCACGCCCCTCTCCCGTATCGTGAATGTCTACGACTACCTCGACTACATCACCAACCGCGTGATGCCGGACTTCAGCCTTGAAGTCAAAAAGGCGCTCGAAGGACTCTGGTCGTCCTCATCGGTTTCCGGTTCGCAAAAATCCGCCGAACAGTTCGCGCTTTCCTGCCAGGCATGTGGACTCCCCGAGAGCCTCACCATCGGCGACATTGCAAACAACATGATCATGATCATGCTGCAGGACTTTATGGATCCCTGGACCTTCAACCAGAAGAACCTGATGAAGTGCTGCAAGGAGTTCCTGCTGCCCGGCGGCAAGCAAATCCCCTTCTGCGCCTACAACTCCGTCGGCTATCGCGAGCAGGCTCGTCAACAGCTGGACAACATGGAAGCCCAACGGAAGCAATCCCGCAGGGATGGTATTCCCTATGCAGTGAAGCCTGTTGTCTTTGACATGAAAGTAAAGTCGTCCCGCGCAAACTCCACCACCCTCCAGCAAATCCAATTCGAGGAGGCGCGCTAGCATGGCCACCGTCGAACCGCCGAATGTAAAACAATGCTGCGCGGCATTCTATGGCAGCGACGCTGCGCGCCTGCTTCTGGGAGATAGCTTCCACCCCGGGGGCCTGAATCTGACACGCCGCCTGGGGGAGTTACTGGGCCTGTCACCCGCTTCCCGCGTGCTGGATGTTGCCTCGGGCCGCGGGACCAGTGCACTCGCTCTCGCGGAATCCTTCCACTGCCAGGTGGTGGGCGTGGACCTGAGCGAAGAAAATGTGCGGCTGGCCACGGAAGCGGCCACTCAAAGCGACCGGCAGCATCAGGTCAGCTTTCAACTGGGAGACGCGGAACGGCTGCCCTTTGAGGACAATGCCTTCGACGCCATCGTGTGCGAGTGCGCCTTCTGCACCTTTCCCAGCAAACAGATTGCCGCCAGAGAATTCTATCGTGTGCTCAGACCTTCGGGTCTGCTGGGCCTCAGCGACCTGACAAGAACCGAAGAAGCAATTCCCGAATTGCAGGGGCTGCTCTCCTGGATCGCCTGCATTGGCGACGCCATGCCCGCGCAACGCTACTCGGAGATTCTGGCCCTTGTCGGCTTTCAGTCCGTAGCAATGGAAGATCATCGTGACGCGCTCGCTTCCATGGTGCGGGAAATTCAGGGCAAACTCCTCGGCGCGGAAATCGCAGTCGCCCTTAAGAAACTTGATCTCCCCAGAGTGGACTTTAGCGTCGCCAAGCAGTTTGCCCAGATGGCCCTCCAGGCCACGCAGAACGGAAAACTCGGCTATGCTGTCATGATTTCGAGAAAGTAATTCTCGAATACAGGCAGAACATTCGGTCAAGGCGCTGGAGCAGTTCCGCCGGAAACACTCTCCCCGGTCGCAAACTCCAGATTCGCCAGCATTACCTGGTAATCGATGTCGTCTTGGGTTGCCTGCGCTTCAACTCTGGATAGCTGCACCTGTGCCTGCATCACGTCATAGGCAGAGATCAGATGGGCAGCGTAGCGCGCCTGTGCCAGATGAAAGGCCTGTTCCGTAGCGGAACGCTCTTCGGTAAGAGCATGTACTTGAGCCTGTTGATCGGCAAATCCGTAATATGATCGACTCACTTCAAGTTCAACCTGTTGTCTCAGCAGGTCATTGTCAGCCTGGGCCGCATTCACCTCGGCCAGAGCTTCCACGCGCTCCGCCTTGAGTCGTCCACCGGTGTACACGGGCATCTCGACGCCAACGGCGCCCACTCCATGCTGCTGGTTGGGCTTGACGGTCGAGTCGTTGAAGCGTCCGCCTCCGCCGGCGGCAAAACCGTTCATCGTGGGCCGGCTTTGTGCGCGGGCCAGCGCCAGTTCTTCTCGCAGGGCCTGCACCGTAAGGGAAGATGCCTTCATCTCCGGTCTTGTGCGCAATGCGGTCGCGATCTCGTCGGGCAAAGGCGGTATGGCGGCATGTGCAGTAGACGGCATCACCAGGACAGGCTCAACGGAATTCTCTTCCATCCCCATGGCGGCATCGAGCGCCGCGTATGCAGCATGCACCGCTTCTGTTGAGTGCACCCGATTGCCGCGCGCCTTGGCCAGGTGCGCCTCCGCCGCCACCACGTCATGATTCGAGGCAAGCTCTGCTCTGTAGAAAGCGGACGTGCGCCGCACCTTCATTTCCTCAGCCTGTTCCGTTACGTGCGCAATCTGGTCCAGATTGGTCGCGGCAATCGTGAGCAGATAGGCTTGCGTCACAGCAAGAACAATACGCCGGTTCTCGGCCTGCTTCTGAACCACAGCGGCCTGTGCTCTCAGTTTTGCGGCGGCCAAGGCGTGGTGAATGCGCCCGAAGTCGAAGATTGCCTCCGACAAATTCAGAGAACCAGCGAAATTGCGGTCGAATGGCGTGGCTGGAAAACCCACTAAACCGAGTGCATTCGTTGCACCAGAGAGACCGGCTTTGGCAATACCCGATACCGAGAGCTGGGGATAATACGCCGCGCGCACTTCGCGTACCTTTGCCTCTGCCTCCTGCTCCCTGGCCTCGGCCTTTTGTAAAGACGGCTGGTGTTCGAGCGCAATCGCGATTGCTTGCGGAAGCGTCAGAGTTGTTTTCGCGGGCACAACGGTTTGCGATCCATTCCCTTGCGCAAACACATTGAGCGCGAAGACTGAAAACATCAGCGGTAGATAGATAGAGGGAATTTGCACGCTATTCACCTCCACCTTGTTGATTGCTGTATGCCTGCACCGCCATACCGTTTGCGAGGCTTTCACTGACTCCGACAACTACATCGTCCGCCGTCGAAAGGCCGTTGACGCTTACATGAATGCCGTTGTCTGATAAAGGAGTTACAAAAGCTTGATACGCCTTGCCGTTACGGATTACATAAACGTAATTGCTTTGGTTCTCGCTTGTCTTCGTCACACTTTGACCGGACAGTACCTGATGCAGCGCGGCGGATGGAAGCACCACGGAACCTGCAAGCGCATGCAGCCTGACCGTGGCGCTGCCGAACATTCCTGCTTTGAGGACGCCTTTTGGGTTGGGCAGGTCGACCTCCACGCGCATCGTCCGACTTTGCGGGTCAAGCGCTCCTGCGAAGCGAGTGATGGTTCCGGAGAATACCCGCCCAGGCAGGGCGTCGAATTGCATGGTTACAGGCGCTCCGCGATCAACAAAGGAAACCTCCCGCTCCGGTACGGCCAGAAAGACGCGCACGACGTCGGTACGTGAAACCGTGAACAGCGGCAAAGCGCCGGTGTTTGAACTGCTGGAGTTTTGGATCAGATCTCCCGGATTGACCGAGCGCTGGGTCACAACTCCGCTAAATGGGGCACGAATCGTGGAGTATTGGACAAGGGCCTCCAGCCTGCCGATTTGCGCCATGGCGCTGTTAACGCTCGCTTTCGCCAGTTGCAGGGCACCGCGCGCCACCTGCGACTCGGTCGATGCTGTGTCCAAGTCTTGTTGAGCCACAAAATCCGGGTCGCTCTTCCGCACTTGCGCGAGCCGCTGGTAACTCAACTGCTTCAGATGATAGGACTGCTCGGCCTGTAGCTCGCTCGCCTGGGCTTGCTCCAGCCGTGCCCTCGCGTCAGCCAGACTCTGTTGCAACTCCGGAACTGCAATGTGCGCCATCACGTCTCCCTTGCGCACGCGAGAACCGATGTCTACCCGCATCCGGTCCATATACCCCGCAACTTGAGCGTAAATGGGCGTCTCCTCCCAGGCCGAGACAGTCGCCGGAAGCGTTAGCGATGCATAGTTGTTTTGCAGCTTGGGGTGTACCGTGGTTACGGTCGGGAGCGCATCGACGGCTGAGGAAGGAGCGTTGTGGTGTGCTTGTGTGGCGCGGAGGATCAAGGTCGCTGCGGCGACCACCGGAACAGCGATCAGCACTAGGGCCGCTTTGAGGGTGTTCTTCATTGTTCTCCCTCGACAGAGTGGTTTTGGTTCGATATGTGAGGCCGCATCGTGATGTAGAGCAAAGGAACAACGAACAGCGTTAACAGCGTGGAGGCCGCCAGCCCCCCAACGACAGCGCGAGCGAGCGGCACATTGGCCTCAGCGCCTGGCGATAGGTCAAAAGCCATAGGCAGCAGGCCGGCAATCGCTGCGATGGAGGTCATCAGAATAGGCCGCAAACGGATGCTGCTCGCAGCCACGATGGCCTCTTTCACAGCCAGTCCCTCCCTTAATTTCCGATTGGTAAACTCGACCAGCAAAACGCTGTTTGATACGGCAATGCCAACCATAAAAATGGTTCCCAGGTAGGACTGGATGTTGACTGTAGTTCCGGTAAGCAGCAGTATGACGATGACGCCGATGAGCCCCAGCGGGACTGCAATCAAAATGATGCCGGGTTCGACGAAAGAGCGGAACTGCGCCACAAGCAGCAGGTAAACCAGTGCTATTGCCATCAACAGGCCGAAGCCCATTCCGCTGAACGCCTCTCGCATGTTCGCCGCTTCGCCCCTCATCACCATCCGGTAGCCGCTTGGGACCTGTATCTTGTCCAGCCGTTGCTGGATTTCCGCGGCTGTTGAGCCGATATCGCGTCCGGAGACGTTGGCATAAACATCTGTCACACGGGCTATATTCCGATGATCTACCTCGACCGGAGCTTCGCCGCGGCTGATGGTGGCTACATTACGCAGCAGCGTTGGGTTATGCTCAAAAGCACCCGTGCCCTTTGCGATCATGTCCGGATCGGTAATCGGGATGTTTTGAAGGGTGCTTAGGGATTGGATTTGGCTTTCAGGATATTGCGCGCCAAGGAAATAGTGATTGCCATTTTTCTCGTCCAACCAGAAGGCCGGCTGGAACGTCACACTCGAGTTCAGCGCGGTCAGGATGTTCTTCACTACATCGTCAGCATTTAGGCCGAGATAGGCCGCCTTCACCCGGTCGATATGTATGTCCAGTTTCGGATAGTCCAGCTTCTGCTGCACCCGAACGTCCACCGTGCCGCGCGTAGCCTCGACGGCCTTCTTCACTTCCTGGGCCAGTCCCTGTGCTGTTTCAAGACTGTTGCCAATGACCTGGACGTCGATGGGCGAAGGCAGGCCACCGTTTAGAGCGGAGGAAAGCAGCCCCCCGGTATCAAAAGCGAAGCTGACACCGGGAAATTCCTGAGGCAATATCCGGCGAAGACGCCGCACATAGGCTTCAGACGCAACGGTATGGTTCTTGTTTAGCTGAACGGCAAAAAAGGCATCCATCGGACCCGAGTTCGGCGTGTAAGCGGCCGGCCAGTCATACAGGATGCCTATATTCGTAACGATCGTATTGAGATCATGCGCCGGGATCGTTTGGCGCACTGCCTCTTCCACTCGGTAGGTGATCTTTTCGGTGTCTTCAATGCGGGTCCCGGAGGGCGCGCGCATCAGTATGGTGAACTGTCCAGCATCGACCTCGGGAAACAGCTCCTTGCCCAGCAAGGGATACAGAAACAGCGCCAGCACAAAAATGCACGCAGCGATGGTAAGGACCGGCCACCGGTAGTTCAGGGCCCACTCAAGCGTTTGCCGGTAGCGCTTCTCGATGACATTGGTTGACGCAGAAATCCGCCGCAAAACGCTGCCCCGATCGGCATGCTTACTTTCCGGCTTCAGGAAGCGGCCCGCGAAAACCGGCATCAGCATCATCGCAAGAATGTAGGATGCCGCCATGGCAAACGCAACAGCCAGTGCCAGCGGCTCGAAGAGAAACTTTCCCATGCCCCTTAAAAAGATCACCGGGAGAAACACGATCATGGTCGTTAAGGTCGAAACAATCACGGGCATCGCGACTTCTTCAGCGCCGTCTCTCGCCGCAATCAGAGGCTCCTTGTCCATCTTAAGGTGTCTGTTGATATTTTCGATGACCACGATGGCGTCATCCACCAGTCTTCCCACGGCCAACGCCAGACCGCCCAGAGTCATGCTGTTGATGGTGTTGCCAGTGACGAACAATCCAATCACCGCGGCCAGTATCGACAAGGGGATGACGAGAAATACCACGGCTGTCGATTGGATATTGCCCAGAAACAGCAGCACCATCAGCCCCGCGAGGACGCCACCGAGAATGAGCTCCTTTTCAAGAGAGCTTAGTGACTGCCGGACAAATACCGACTGGTCGGCGACGATCTTCATGTTGATTCCTGCAGGAATGCGGGACTTCAGGCGTGGTATCGCACCACGGATGCTGTCAACAACCTGGACGGTGTTCGCTCCCGGTTGTCGGTAGATCGGAATATAAACTTCGCGCCTGCCGTTCACATGGACAATATTGGTTTGTATCTCAAAGGAGTCCTGCGCATAGCCGATGTCCTTGATGAATACAGGAGCACCGTGGACGATGCGCAATGGGAAATTGTTGATCTTTTCGACACTCGGGACCATTCCGTTGGCCAAGATCAGATAATCCGTCTGACCGATCTTCGCGTCGCCCGTTGGGATGAAAACATTCCATTTACGCAGCGCGTTGGCGACATCCAATGGAGACATGTCGTACGCCGCGAGCTTGACGGGATCCACATAAACGAGGATTCTGCGGATGCGTCCTCCAAAAACCGCAGGCGCAATTACTCCTTGAATACCGCTGAGCATGTTGCGCACATTGAAGTAGGCAATGTCATACAGTTGTGTTTGATCGAGCGTGTTGCTCGAAAGTGTCAAGATCGCCAGCGGTATGTTTGCTGTCGGGTCGTATGGCATGACCATGGGAGGAATCGTTCCCGGCGGCATATAGTACAAATCGGAGTCGGCTAAAGAGGTAGCCTGCGCCAGCGCGGCATTCGGATCGATATCGCTCCGGAAATAATCGCGCACAACGCTCACTCCGGTCAGGCTCTTGGACTCCTGCCTTTCGATCCCGTTCGCTTGCGATGTCCACCGCTCAATGCGGTTGGTGATATCGCGCTCCATCGTCTCGGTCGGCATTCCCGGGTACAGCGTCAATATCTGAACCGCTGGCGTCTTGAACATCGGCAGGATGTCGAGCGGAATCCGGAGCGCTACCGTAATGCCGAATAGAAGCAGGGCGAGGATGGAGACAATGACAAGATACGGATTCCGTAGCGCAAATCGAACCATGAAAGATCACTCGCTCCTACAAACTCAAACTGAAGTTTTCCAATTGGTTACGGCGTCTGCCGCCGGATTGCTTCCGTGATTTCCTGCATCGAGGAGTCGTTCAGCGTAGCCACGACGTCATACACGAGGCCGCGATGGCACCAGAGAACCGAGCGAACACCATGCCCTGAAGTTTCGACGTTAAGCGGCATCTTTTCACGCTCGAACGCTCTCGGCTCGGCTGCTACGAAGACCGAGATGGAGGTATTGCTATTGCCGTGGTGATATTGCAGCAATGCCGCTTTCCGTCCGGAGATGTCACAGATACGGGCGGTTGTGAGTGCCGCTCCCGGAACTGTCGGCACGTGGACAGGAAAATCTACTCGGCCTCGCAGCCATTCCTCCGCCTGCTGTGGCGAATCTGCGGAGATTTGCTCCCGGCCTGGAAGGTATTGCAGATAGTCCGCGACGAAGGCCTGCGCCAGGCGTTCGGGAGAAGGAGTGCGAGTCTGGCGGTCCCACACAATGCCTGCCACGGCGCCAGCCAGCAACACAACCGCTGCCGCAGCCGTCATCCACCGCCGGAGGGCGCGCCTTTTGCCGGCGTTTGGCCTCCCAACTATTTTGAAGATACGCTCCCTTAGCGCAGCCGGAGCATGCTCGCTGTTGGCCAGCTTCTGAAGTTCAGCGCGCAAGCGTTCTTCCTCCTTTTGGAGTGCTTGGCATAGGCCGCATTCCACAAGGTGAAGACGGGCTTCCTGAGAGAGCGTTGCCTCTTCATGGTCAAGCAACCGTTGCTTTCGATATTCCTGGCAGTTCATATTTCCCTCGTCTTCCTGGTTCCGTAGACGGAGAGCATCTGGCGCAAGGCGCCTCGGGCACGGGCGAGCCGCGAAGCGACCGTGCCAATCGGACAATCCAGAATGGTTGCGATCTCGCGAAGACGGAAGTCTTCTCCATCCGAAAGCCACACGACAATGCGCAGGTGTTCCGGCAAAGATTCGAGAGCGCGACGCACATCCACTTCCGCAACCAGGGCCGGGAGCGGATCAGCACAACTCCCGGATTCCGTCATCTCAGGATCGCCCGCTTCCTCTTCCCTCCATCGCTTGCTACGGCGCTGGTTGCTGATGAACGCGTGATAGAGCGTTTGAAACAGCCACGCCCGCCAATTCTGCACGGTCGTGTCCCGTCGCTCCCATGCTCGCACTGCAGCCTCTTGGGTCAAATCCTGTGCCTGGTCCACGCTCCCCGACAATCGGAGGGCAAACCGATAGAGACCATTCAGGTTGGCCTCAAGAGCATCATCGAGAGACGTTTCCTCCGAAGGGTAATTTTTATCGATCGGGATGACCTCACTTTTTACCATTGGCAATGGTAGGACGCCTGGGACACAAAAAATTATCCATAAATCGACAAAATCGTAAGCAAGCTATCTGGGCGGTCTCGGAATGGCCATGGCACGCAGCAGACCCGGCCTGACATTGCACCAGAGAAGAGTAGGAGAGTTACGGCTAAGGCCCATTGATCTCAAATAAAGCTGTGCTTCCGGTATACAGTTTGACGGTATGATGCCGCGACTCAAGTCTGAAACTTCCCCCTCTCCTGCCGTTCTCTGCCATGTAAGTTGAGTCAAACCCATAGAGACCACATGCGCTCGGAGAGAAGTTGGCCACTGATTGCTCTCGAATTGTGCCGTCGCAACGGAAGCTCGCGTATTCATCCACGTATTCGTTCGAGATCGATCGCGCGAACACACCATGTTTGCGGATGTACCCGACCACATCACCGTCTGGAGTCAGTAGATCTTTGCCAATTGGAGAGAACTGATCTCCGCCGATTTGAACTATCGTTCCCAGGTGGTCGCTCTCGTCGATACCGTGGGGCGTGCGTGCGTCATCGGAGTCGATGGTGCTTGCCAACGCGCGCACAGACACATTCAGAGGCATCTCCGAACCCTTCATCACGATCTTGTCAAAATGGATGGAGAGGTAAGAGGGCTGTTGCACGGCTTACGGAGTCGGATCAAATGTGAACCGTCGCGATTCGACCACATGACCTACCACCGAAGCCCCTTTGGGAAGGACCTGACCCTCAGGCAAGCGGACGATCTGTATTGTCTTGGCAACGACGGCATCTCCCGGTTTTGCTTTTCCGGCATCAGTCGTGTGTGTGAATCGCAGTGGAATTGCTGTAGAGGTGGGCAGGACTGTCGCGTGGCACAACTTGTCGCTTATTCCAATACTAAGGACACCCGCGATCAAGGCGATCTCTTTCGCGTAAAGTAACTGAATTTAGACGCATCATTCTGGGGTTTCTTCCGCTTGAACTCGCTTTCATCTGGCAACGCCACTGAACTGACGGCGAACTGTAGAGTTGCCATCCGTTTGCGTCTGTATGACGCCTGGATCTTTGATATTTATCTGGTGCAGTATGGGAATCTGATTGGAAGGTAAAGGAGATTAACGATACCAATGATCATGCATGCGTAGGAGGACGTCCGAGGCAGAGTGCGACTGGGCACGCAATCTGCGGAGAAGTTGAAATAATGAGGGAGGCCAAGCCTTAAAAGGTCGTCGCAGAGGGGGTGGAGGAGAAACCGAGACTCAATACATTGATGCCGGAGTGCGTGCGCCTAGTCAGTTACCAGGGGCGTTTGAATTGTCTTGTGCCACAAGGCGGCAGTGAGGATTTCAAAGTAAGCCAATGAAAGCACCGCATTCGTTTTCCCATGACCCGTCAAATCTAACCACAATTCACCTGGGGGCTGCCTCATCGAGCTACCGCTGTGCCGGAATACATATCTTCGCCGCAATGAAAGGCGTATCGGCCCGGGTGTCGCGCGTAAAGTGTCACGGTCCCTGTTTGTCCAACGGGCACGGTGATCCCGGCCGCTCGTCCATTCGGGCCCAGGCCTTCGAACACCGTTCGCAACAGGCAGCCGCCGATGTGATCCGTTATTGCTACGCGAATGGCTTTCCGTGCAGGGATGACGAGGGTGCGCGGCTGGTAGGGATATCCTGTTACATCGGCTCCTTCGGTCAAGCGGTATAGTCGCCCGGGCACGGTAGATGCCGTGGATGTCTCCGCAGCCTTACCGAGATAAGCCCCGTAGTTTTGGCCGAAATAGTAAAACAGAAATGCGCTGGTGGCGATGAACAATACGGCCGTGACACGCATCAGCCAGGGCCCCGAACGTCGCAAGGCAGCAAAGACACGATGACCAAGTGCCACCATCACTACCACCAGAAATGCCATCGCGAAGCCGTATACGAGGACAGAAGCCGCGGCAAGCAGATAATTCCCGGCGACTAAAGGTACCAGCAGGATGCCGAGAAAGATAGGTAGCGAGCAGGTGTGCGATGCTGCACCGTAGGCAAAGCCAAACGAAATGAGCGCGCGCTTCCGAGCCGGGTTCTTGACCAGCGTTCCGGTCTCGTGAAGCTCGTAAAGCCGATTCATCGGGTTCCAGCGTTCCACGAATGCCAGTACGCTGCCGCGTCCCAGCAATATCAGAATGCCGAGCAGCAGGAACACCAGAGCGACGACGGGAATGAAATAGATCAGGAAATTGTAGGCAACACTGCCAACCGCACCGATGATTACCCCAGCGGCCGAATAGAAAGCGACAATGCCCAGCGCTACCAGTCCGGCAGCGACGAGCACGGGGCGCGAGACCATGCGGGTATCCTTGCTGGGCGGCGTCCCGAAGGTGAGATAGGCCAGAAACGCCGGTGTAATGGCAATGCTGCACGGCGAAAAGAACGACGCAGCTCCTCCGATCACTGCCAGCGCCAGAATCAGCAGCGGCGGCAACGTCTGTCCCCGTTGGAGGATAGAGCCCGCATGCAGATACAAAAAATAGCCCGCGGTCCCCATGAGCAGAAGTAATATGCCGGCGCCAGTCGGAATGATCCAGCTTGTATTCGAGGAATCTGTGCTCCCGGTTTGACGCATCGTTTTTCCTTTTCCGAGTGTGGCTGCGTTTATTCAGTAGTTGGCACAGGCGGCCTGAGACGCCCGTTTCCTTGTATCAGCGGCTGCATCGTGCAGTTCGATCCCCCGTCTTCTTTGCGGTAAAGCATTCGATCCCTTATGCGGCGATCGATCAAGAAGCCTCCTTTTCGTCAGAGAACATCCGGTTCACTTGGAATCCCTGCTCAATGATTGCGCCCCGAATGCCATCGGGGTCGGCTTCACCCTCACGGTAGAGGACGGTGATTGCACGTCTGTCCAAATCGCCCTCAATTTCCTGAATACCGTTGAGCTGCGCAATCGCGTGCCGGACAGCGGCGATGCAGTTCTCGCAGTGCATATTGGAAATGTTGAGAGTCATTTCAACCGGACGGCCCGTGCGCTTTCGGGGCAGCAATCGTCCGGCGAAAGAGTTCGTAAGGACGGTGGTTACGCTGGCGATCATGGCGACCATGGCCCACACCGGATGCAGCAGCCCGGTAATGGCCAGGGGGACACCGATGCCGTTGAAGGCGAAGGCGAGCGAGAGGTTTTGCACCGTCTTCTTGTAAGAAGTTCGACCAATATAGAAGGCATCGGCAACCGCTCCCAGACGGTGCCCCACCAGCACGACATCGGCGGACTCAATCGCAATGTCCGTTCCTGCGCCGATCGCGATGCCAACGTCAGACTGCATCAGGGCCGGTGCGTCGTTGATCCCATCCCCGACCATGGCTACTCGAAAGCCTTGGTCCTGTAGTTCCCGAATCACGGCGGCCTTGTTCTGCGGCAGAACTTCCGCACGATAATTCGTAATTCCAACCTGCCTGGCTACGAACTCTGCAGTCCGGGCGTTGTCACCTGTCACCATCATGGGTTCGAGTCCGGCAGCACGCATGCGCTGAATGGCTTCCTTCGCATCCGGCTTGATCTGGTCTGCGATGCCGATCAGGCCGGCAAGTCGGCCGTCTATCGCAAACGCGACGACAGTATCGCCTTTCGCGCTCATTGCTTCCATCTGCGCAACGGCGGAGGCGGCATCGGCCCGTTCCGTTTTAAGGAATTGTGGCTTGCCAATGAGCACGCAATGGCCCTCAACAGTTGCGGTAACACCCATGCCGGGAGTCGCCTCAAAGTCCGTTGCGTTCGGAATCGGCAACTGTTGGGCCTCCGCAGACATCACGATTGCCCGGGCGAGCGGATGCTCTGAGGACTTCTCCGCCGCTGCCGCCAATCGCAGTATTTCCTGACGACTGAAACCCGGCATGGGTTGAATTTCGGTGACGGATGGTTCACCCCGCGTGATCGTGCCCGTCTTATCGAGGACGACTTTGCGGACATCCTTGAGGACCTGAAACGCTTCCGCGGAGCGCATGAGGACCCCGTGCTCAGCAGCCATGCCGCCGCCACGGATCATGGCCAGAGGGCTGGCCATGCCCAGGGCGCACGGATAGCCCATCACCAGAACTGCGAGCACGGCAAAAATCGCGCGCGTCCAGTCCGGAGAGCCGATCACCAACCATGCGCCCAGGGTCCAGATGAGAAAAGCGAGAAGGGATGCTCCCAAGACGGCGGGCACGTAGACAGCAAGCACTCGATCCACCAGCGCTAGAATTCCAGGCTTCAGCGCGCGGGCTTCTTCGACGCTTCGAGCCACCTGGTGCAGGAAACTATCTTCGCCGACCTTCGTCACTCGGACCAATAACGTTCCGGTCTGGTTCATCGATCCGCCGATGACCTCGTCGCCGGCCTTTTTGGTCTGGGGCATCGACTCTCCCGTCACCAGGCTCTCGTTGACGCCGGAACGGCCTTCGATGACTTCTCCATCCACCGGTATCGAATCTCCCGGACGCACACGCACCGTATCGCCGGGCCGAATCTGTTCAAGAGGTATCTCTTCTTCCGTTCCTTCGCGCACAACCCGCGCTGTAGGCGGGACAAGAGAAAGCAGCTTCCGGACGGCCTGGGAACTGCGTGTTCTCACCCGTAAAGACACATAACCCGACAGCACATGGTATGTAGTGATGAATACCGATACCGCGAAGAAGTCCGCGATCGGAAACGATGAGTAGAAGTAGCCGAGCACGCCGCCAATCAGACCGGCAAATGCCCCGAATTCCAGAAGCACATGCTGATTCAGGATTCCGCGCCGCAGGCTGGCCCATGCCATCTGCAAGATATGCCACCCTGGCCCGAACATTGTCGCCAATGCCAGAAACGGCAGGAGGATCGGCAGCGGTTTTGGCGGCGGGTTCGATATCACGCCCGCCCACATCAGACTCATCATGGTTATGGCGATGCTGGCAAACCCGGCGGCGATGAGGAGGTTGCGCCGTTCTCCCCGCATCACCTCCTGCTCTTCATCGAACGTGAGGACTTTCTTCGGATCGCGAACCGTATAGCCGAGATCGATGATGAGTTTCTTCAACTGCCGCGGAGAAACTTTGGAGGACTCGTATTCGATCAACGCCTCCTCATGCGCAAGGTTGACACTCGCCCGCCGCACTCCATCTGTCTGCTCCAGCGCTTTGGTCAGGCTGCCTACACAGAAGGAGCAAGACATTCCGCCGACTTTCAACTGCAGCTTCTCGGCGCCGCTTCCTCTACCCAAAATCAGCGGCGCCACCGGCGTACCTTCGATCGACTGAAGCGGACTCATGTCTAGCTCCTTGTTGTTACGTCGTATCCGATTTCATGTAGCTTAGCCTGCACCTGCTCTGGCGTTGCCTGATCCGCATCGATGGAAACGGAGATGCGCTGCTCTTTTGCGCTGGCGCTTACGCTGCCTATTCCCGGAACTCGCTGCAATGCCCGGACGATGCGGCTTTCGCAGGATTCGCAATGAATTTTCTGTGCGCCTGTAACAATGAATTCGAGATTCGTGGTCATTTCTTTCCTCCTGTTCGCAAGGTAAACCCGGTACTCCGGTATAGAGTCAAGCGGAATTGCAGAATCGGTTTATGGTTTTCGATCCCCGCCGTGTGGCTGCGGTTTTGCGCCTTCGGACTCCACCATCCGTCCATCCATGAGGTGAATGATGCCATCCACTTCACTGATCATGCGGGTGTCGTGCGTGACCACCAAAATGGCAGTGCCCTGTTCCTTGCTCACCTTGCGCAAGAGCCGCATCACACTGAGTCCGCGCTCGGTATCGAGGGCAGCGGTAGGTTCGTCGGCAAGGATGATGGCTGGGTTGTTTGCCAGGGCGCGAGCGACGGCCACGCGCTGTCTCTCGCCACCGGAGAGCTGCTCGGGCAGAAGGGCGGCCCGGTCAGACACCTCCAGATACTCCAGCAGTTCCATCGCGCGAGCATCTGCCTGCCGCCCGACGATGCCGACCAATTCCAGCGATAGCAAGACATTCTCTTTCGCGGTCAAAAACGGAATGAGGTTGGAAAACTGGAAAATAAATCCGACTTTTTCGCGGCGAATGCGCTGTAGATCGAGTCGCGCTCCGTTATAAATATCTTGCCCTTCGAGCAGCACCCGCCCTTCGCTGGGTTCGGTAACCAGCCCGAGAATCATCAGCAGCGTGGTCTTTCCCGATCCACTCGGACCCATGATGGCAAAGAGTTCTCCAGGCCTCACCGACATATGGATGCCTTTGAGCGCCTCGACTCGCGTATGCCCGTCGCCATAGCTCTTGGCCAGGTCCGCCGCTTGAATGGCGTACTCCATCGGTTCATCTCCTTATGTGCCCAGTACGCTGCGTGGGTCTACTTTTGTGGCGCGCCGGATGGCCATGATACTGGCCAAAACCGCGATTACGGTGATGACGACCAGCATTTGCACGACATCGCCACGCGTGGCCACCACTCTTCTTGGGAAATAGGGCTCGCTGGCGAACTCAAGCGTCGCCCCCAGCAGGGTGCCCAGCAATCCCATCAACACCGCCTCTTCGAGGATCATGGCGTAGATGCGGCGCGTCTGCGTGCCCAGCAGCTTCAACACCGCGATTTCCTTCAGCTTGTCCAGCGTGAAGGTATAGGTGATGAGCCCGATAATCACTCCCGCGATGACCAGAAGAATGAGACGGAAAAGCGAAAGCTGCAACAGGATGAGCCGATTCGACCCCATCAACTGCATATTTACCTCCCGCGCGGAGGTATATACGGTAAGGTGCTTCCAGCGCTCGATCTCTCTGGCGACCTCTTTGACCGGAACCCCCGGCTTAACTTTCACCGCGATTGCATTCACGAAACTGAGGTTTTCCGCAATCTGTGAAGCCCGGCTTGCCAGTGGTTCGCTGAGGCGTGGAGCTGCCGGAACGGCTCCAAGAACCTCCTGCTGCGCGTGCCTGCGAATGTTGCGGAGAAGATCCGGATCATCTTCGAACAAAATGTTCTGCGCATCGTCGAGAGTTGCATAGATGACTGGATCGGCTGTAAATGCCACTACGTGCCTCGTCAGCCCGACCACGGCATAGTAAAAATTACCAAGCCGAATTCGTTCTCCTACATGCAGACCGGTTTTGACATCCGCAACGATTTCATAGTGACTGGCTTCGATTCCACGCCCGGCAACAATGACCGGCGGTCCTCCGATGCGACCCGGCTCGTAACCGATCACAACAAAACGCAAATCATGCGGCATCGCCATCCAACCCGGCTGCACCATAGTTCGAGTGCCGATGACAGTATTCATGTACATGAACTTCATCAGGGGCGTGGGGCGCATCGGCCGTTCGATATGGTCCCATGCCGTGACCAACGGGCTTGACTGCGCCACTCCGTTCATCGATTGAATCGCGTGGTAGTAGCGCTCAGGAAGTCTCGATATCTCCACGTATGGACCAAGCCAGTTCTTCTGAACCACCCATAGGTCCGCGCCGGTTGCGTCAATAATTGTGGATGAGTCCAGGATGACGCCGCGAATGATGCCGCCGATCGTCAATACCACCATGAGGAGAAGACCCACGCCAACCGTCGAGCTGATGAACTTGAACAGATGGTAGCGAATGTCTTTGACGGCCAGATTCATTGGTCCTCTCCACTCAAAGAGGATGCCGTGTGCACACGAACTTTCTCTCCCGGCTTCAATCCCATCGGCTTGAGCACAACCCGTTCACCGGCCCTGAGATTGCCCTGGACTGCAACTAGGGGCGACCGGGGACTGCTGGCGACTGGTTCTACTTCCACCCTGCTTATCTTGTGACTGGCATCCACAACCAATACAAAGTGCTTATTGGTGATGGTCATGATGGCGGCACTCGGAATCACGATGGCATCATCCACTTTGCCGACATCTATATAAACATCCGCCCACTGCCCAATCTCAAGTTCTTTCGGCGGCAGTGGAAATGCGACCTCGACGGTCATTTCCTCCGTGCCGGGATCGGCTTGCGGGCTGACGCGATAAACATGCCCTTGAAACGGATGGTTGTCTCGACCCCGCACGATGACGGTAGCCGGCTCGCCCGCATGAAGCTTGCCGGAAAATCTCTGATCCACAAAGGCATCCACCATTGTGACTCGCGGATCGGCAATCGTCAGTACCGGCTCTCCGGGCACAACTGCGTCCCCGGGCTGCTTCGGCAGGTTGACGACAATGCCGGGCAGGTAGGTGAACAGTCTGGTTTCCGAAAGCTTGAAGTCCTCAAGGCGAACATTGGCCTGATCCGCTGTAACCTCGTGACTGGCCGCTTCAACATCGGCAGCGGCGGCTTTTACTTCACTGCTTGCAGTCAGGTACTGCTTCTTGTAGAAGTCTGCTTCTTCCTGACTGACGGCGCCCGTGGCAACCAGAAATTTCTCGCGCTTCCAATCGCGCTGCGTTTGCCATTCCGTCGCTCGCCTTGCGGCTAACGTCGCGCGTGCCGCCAGAACTGCCGCCCGCGCCGCATTCAAGCGCGCCTGCGCGTTTTGTAATTCTCTCTGGATGTCCGTGTCTTCTAATGTGGCGAGCACCTGCCCCCTGTGAACAAAATCTCCCTGATCCACCAAGACCTGCTCGATCCTTCCGGGAATCTTTGCGCTGATCGCCGCGAGTTGATCGACCGTGAGGGTCCCTGTGCCTTCTACCTCGGAGGTGAAATCCTGGCGCCGCACCTGCGCGACCGTCACCTGCGGCGGCGTGAGGAACTTTGCCTTCACGACAAAAAATGCAATCACGATGAGCAAGACATACACCAGGCGCTTGCCGAGCTTCCTCATGCTGTATCTGTCGCTTTGCTGTGACTCTTCAGACCTGTCCATGCCTCACCTCTTACTGTCCTGTCTCGCGCTTGAGCGACGCCGTGGCGATCGTGTAGTCGGCCAGCGCGCGATAGTAATCCGCTTCTGTCGTCAAAAGCGCGGCCTGAGCATCCAGGAGGTGCTCCATGATTCCACGCCCATACCTCAACTTTTCTTGTTCAATGCGCAATGCTTCCCGCCCCTCCGTAATCGAGGACTGCGTGGCCTGTATGCGCGCTTCCGCATCCCGGACCTGCAAGGCTGCCGTGCGCGCCCTTTGCATTGCATCCAATCGCGCCTGATCCGCTCTCCGGCGGTCTTCCATTTCCTGGCTTTTGGCCTCCTGAATGCGATGGTTCAGCACCCTGTCAAAGATCGGATAACGCAAGGAGAACCCGGCGATCACTCCGCCGCGATATATAGAGAATGGATCGGGGCTCTGCTTAAAGAAGTCCGTCGTAAAGGAAAGCGTCGGCCGAAGCTGGGACTTTGCCAGGCCTACGGCCTTCTGAGCAACCTTAGCCTGTACCTCCGCAACCTGATACCGGGTATTTCCAATCGCGGCAGCGGCGGCGGCCTGAGTCGCAGAAAGCACTGCCTCCGGATGAGGCAGCGAAGTTTGCACGATCACCGGCATGTCAACAGGCCGTCCCATCAGGGCATTCAATTGGCCGGCCAGAATTTGTTGTTCGTTGTTCAAATCAATGAGTTCTGCTCGGACATCCGCCAGTCGGGTGTCGACTTTGAGTAGATCCACACGCGCTATTTTGCCGACGCTCAGCATCTGCCTCGCAATCCGTTGACTCTCAGTAAGCGCCGCTACAGACTCCTGCGCGGCCTGCGCATCCCTTTCAACCTGCACCAACCGGGCATACGTCGTGGCGACTTCAAATCTCAAATTGCTCTCAACGTCATGGACGTTAGCCTGAGCCAAGCTGCGCCCGGCCTCGGCGACCCGTTTCTCCGCCGCAATCCTGCCACCGGTATAGACCGGCACAGTTGCGGCCACAAAACCATTCAAATGACCATTGGCGAACGGCTGGTTAGGTATGTCTGCCAGTGGAGTTAAAGGAAATCCCAGAGCGCTCTCCGTTAGCTGGTTACTTCCGCGCAGAGCGGCGCCTACATCGACATGTGGCAGCCTCTCGGCCTTGGCCGCAGCCACTTCAGCCTGGCGGACAGACACACTCTCCTGGGTTGCAGCTAGCAGTGGGCTGTGATGCTCTGCGAAATCGATCGCCTCCTGGAGTGTGAGTGGAGACGGATTCCCCTGCTGGGAATAAGCAGCGTGAAGCGAACCCCACCCCAGCAACATCAAGCTATATAGAATCGACCTTCTCAACACAATGTGCATATGCATGGCGTGGCGCTACTCCGTAGTAAGGCCTTTCAATGGCCTATCGGGAAAATCTTCAAGTGATATACGCCGGCAGACTGTAGAGCGCATTCGATTTCCACATGGATTTGCTCTCAACTCGTTGACATGCGCACTTCTGCACGCGGCTTCTCAAAAAGGATCTGCTCCGGATCGTCGATGATGGCGGAAGCCTGGCTCTCAGCCGTGATCTTCTGTCAGAACTCCTCGCCATCAAGATTTTCGAGAATCGGACAGTCCTCCAAAGGTCCGCATCCGTTGCAACTTTTGATCAGTCGCGAAAGGCTTGCCTGGATGGCCTGCAACTGCCGGATTTTCTGTTCGACATCGGCCCGCTTCACTTTTGCCCGCTCCCGAATGTCGGCTGCTGTCGTGTGTTTGTCGAGCCGCAGGGATAGCAGATCCTTGATTTCCCTCAGAGAAAAACCCAGATCCTGGGCGCGCTTAATAAAGCGAAGCCTACGTACTGTGTCCGGCTGGTAGATACGATAGCCGGACTCTGTGCGGGCCACAGGCGTGAGGAGTTCCTGGCGCTCGTAGTAACGAATCGTCTGCAGATTGACGCCGCCACTTTTGGCTAATCCACCGATGGTTAGCTTGCTCATGAATCGAAGGTAAACCCTGTACCACGGTATCGGGTCAAGCGGCTTTTAGCGCATTCCCGGAAATTACAAGCACGATATTCCAATCGTGTGAATACCTCAGGCGAACCTCCTTCGCTAAAGCCGAATGTTGCGCAGCCGTAAGGCGTTACTGATGACCGAAACAGAACTGAATGTCATGGCCGCACTGGCGATGACCGGGCTCAGCAACAAGCCGAAGAACGGGTAAAGGATTCCGGCGGCGATCGGCACGCCCAGAGTGTTGTAGGCAAATGCGAAGAACAGATTCTGGCGAATATTGCGCATTGTCTTGTGGCTGAGTTCCATGGCTCGCGCGATGCCGCGAAGGTCGCCCTTCACAAGGGTTACGCTTGCGCTTTGGATTGCGATGTCGGTTCCAGTTCCCATCGCAATCCCCACATTCGCGGCTACCAACGCTGGTGCATCGTTCATGCCATCGCCCGCCATGGCAACGATTCTTCCTTTTTCCTGCAACCTCCGGACTACCTCTCCTTTCTGGGTAGGGAGCACCTCCGCCTCCACCTCATCGATGCCCAGCCTGTGGGCGACGGCTTTGGCAGTCGTGCGATTGTCCCCGGTCAGCATGACCACCCGGATGCCCTTCTTATGAAGCAGCCGAATGGCTTCGATCGAACTCGCCTTGATGGGATCTGCGACCCCAAGCATGCCGGCGGGCCGTCCATCCACAGACACGAAGACCACAGTCTGGCCTTCACTGCGAAGCTGATTCGCACGATCCAGAAGGGTCGGGTCGGATTTCCATATCTCGGGCTGGAGTCGCATGCTGCCGACTGCCACCGCGTGGCCCGCGACCGATCCACGAACGCCTGTTCCGGTCAACGATTCAAACGTGCCGGCATGATCGCTGGCAATGCCCTGATCTCGCGTTCCCGCAATAATGGCGGAGGCCAGCGGATGTTCGCTTGCCTGCTCAAGGCCGGCGGCAAGCGCCAATACCTCGCGCTCCTGAAATCCAGGCAGCGCCGACACACTCGCAAGACGAGGCTTTCCCTCCGTCAGGGTGCCGGTCTTATCTACAACGAGCGTGTCGATGCGCTCAAGGACTTCGAGCGCTTCGGCATCGCGGATCAGGACCCCGGCTGAAGCACCTCGCCCCGTCCCAACCATAATCGACATTGGAGTGGCCAGCCCCAGAGCGCATGGGCAGGCAATGATCAGGACCGCAATAGCATTGACCAAAGCATGGGCCAAGCGCGGGTTTGGGCCATAGAGACTCCACACAAGGAACGTGAGGGCGGAGACGATCAGGACTGCCGGGACAAACCATGCTGACACCGCATCCGCCAGGCGCTGGATTGGGGCCCGGGTCCGCTGGGCTTCGCTCACCATCTGCACGATATGCGAGAGCAGTGTGTCCGAACCTACCCGTTCCGCACGCATGATGAGCGCGCCCGTTCCGTTGATAGTTCCGGCAGTGACTTTGCTTTCAGTAGTTTTCTCAACCGGAATGGGTTCCCCTGTGATCATGGATTCATCGACCGCGCTTTGTCCCTCGACCACGACGCCATCGACCGGAATCTTTTCTCCCGGGCGAACGCGTAAGCGATCCCCCACAACCACGCGCTCCAGCGCCACGTCTTCTTCACTGCCATCTGCATGAATCACTCGGGCCGTACGAGGCGCCAGCCCGAGAAGCGCCCGGATAGCACCACTGGTCTGGCTGCGTGCCCGCAATTCCAGGGCTTGCCCAAGAAGCACGAGGGTGACAATGAAGGCCGCTGGTTCGAAGTAGATTGCCAACTGGCCGTTCGTGTCGCGAAAAGCCACTGGAAACAAGCCCGGCGCCAGGATGGCGACAACGCTGTAAAGATAGGCCGTGCCAGCGCCGATTCCGATCAGCGTGAACATATTGGGACTGCGATGAAGGATGGATGCCCAGGCGCGCTGAAAGAGCGGCCAGCCGGTCCAGAGGACGACCGGTGTTGCGAGCGCGAATTCTATCCACTGGAGAACGCTTCCGGGGACATGCTGAAGCGCATGGCCCGGCATCCAGTTGGCAATCATCATCCCCAGGAGGGGAATCGTAAGGGCAACACTGATCCAGAATCGCCGCCGCATATCGTCATATTCAGGATTTCGTTCTTCCGCTGCGATCGTGCGCGGCTCCAGGGCCATGCCGCACTTCGGACATGCGCCGGGTTCCCACTGCACGATCTCCGGGTGCATCGGGCAGGTGTACTCGGTCCGCACCGGCAACGACGCGAGTACAGGTTCGAGAGCCATGCCACACTTCAGACAGCTTCCGGGTCCCTGCTGACGTATTTCGGAATGCATTGGGCAGGTGTACTCAGAAGTGGCCACGGAGCTGGGCGATGCGTCGGACGGTTTCTCCGCTTTCCGGAGGTAAGCGACGGGATTGGAGCGAAACTTCTCGGCACAGCTTTTGCCGCAAAAGTAATAGGGCCGGCCAGCGTGTTCGACCAATGTCGCAGCGCTCGTGGGATCGACTGTCATTCCGCAGACCGGATCCTTCACCTGTTCTGATTTTTCTCCGCTATGGTCGACTAGCTTCTGCATTGCTGAAACCTCCCCTCGAGCAGTTGGCATTCTCCCGCACCGGATGTCGTGAATTTGAGCGCGCTGTGGCGAAACGCGCACTCGCCTCTGAGGGTATTCGAGGTCTGAAGATGAAATACTCGTTTCACTCGAAATCCTTTCCATCGAGATTTTCAAGGATCGGGCAGTCTGCCGCTGGTCCCGTGCCGTGACAGCTCTCAATGAGTCGCGTGAGGCTCTGCTGGATATCCTGCAGATGTCGGATCTTCTCTTCGACCGAGACCAGCTTGGCCTGCGCTCGTACCCGAACGTCCGCCGCTGTCGCATCGGAATCAACCCTTAGCGAAAGAAGCTCTTTGATTTCATGGAGAGAAAAGCCGAGTTCCTGAGCGCGCTTGATGAAGCGGATGCGGCGCACCGCCTCCTGCTGGTAGATGCGGTATCCGGATTCGGTGCGAGCCGCTGGAGACACAAGCCCCTGGCGCTCGTAATACCGGACTGTTTCGAGATTTACGCCTGCATGCCGGGCCAGTCGGCCAACCGTGAGCCTGTTCATGCTTCCACCCTAAACCCTGTACCTGAGTCCGGAGTCAAGGGCGATCCGCCGAGTTCTGCATTCGAGACGGAAGACTACGGGGAACCTCCGCGCGCGCTGATCATTGGTCGCCATCTTGCGCCAGCGACCGGATAATGGGGCAAGTCCCTCGTTTATGTTTGAGTTCGCACTGCCGAACCATCTGCTGCAAGGCGTCACGGATGGCTTCGAGATCGGCAATCTTGTCTTCCACGAGATGCAGTTTCGCCAGCGCGAGGTCGTGGGTAACACTGCAGGTTTGGGGGCCATCGAGCTTGAGCAGGCCGGCTATGTCGTTCAAGCTGAAGCCGAGCATTTGCGCCCGCTTGATGAAGCGGACGCGCCTGGCATCCTCAGCCGTGTATTCCCGGAATCCAGACAAGGGACGATCCGGTTCCTGCAACAGCCCTGAACGCTGGTAAAAGCGGATGGTTTCTACACCCACTCCGGCGGCCTCGGCTAATTTTCCGATGGTCATTCGTGGTTTCATGCTTGACTCCGTACCTATGTACGGAGAGTACTCTGAATTCAGAGAGAAGGAAAACAAGACACATGGCATCTGAAACCAAGACATCAGAGAAATCGAAATCCGGGATATTGGCGCTGGGAGGTCTGGCGGCAATTCTCGCCTCGACATGCTGCCTGGGGCCGCTTGTGCTGATTTCCCTCGGCTTCGGCGGCGCGTGGATTGGAAATTTGACGGTCCTTGAACCCTATCGACCGCTATTCATTGCCGTCGCGTTAGTCGCGTTGTATTTCGCCTGGAGACGCATCTATCGTCCGGCGGAGAAATGCCTACCCGGCGAAGTGTGCGCGCTGCCGCAAACAAAACGG
>JAJZAL010000418.1 GCA_021799405.1 Acidobacteriota bacterium | reverse complement strand
GATCCATGAGCCTCCGTGATGCCCATTCTTTCTGGCCAGGAGATGGAGCGTGCAAGAGATCCTCTTGGACTGAGGCAGCAAAGCCGGTGAGAACGGGCCGTTTTGAAGAGTTTGATTTCTAGAAGCGAGGCAAGACATGAAGGACTACCCAAGCCACATCAAAAAGTTCTCGAAGAACGGTCTTCCACCCGCCGCGACCCTGCGGCTTCCTGCTACCGGGCTCCGAGCCATCCCTTCTGGGCCACGCGTTGGGTCCGAGATGGCGAAGAGCTCAAGCGAATGGCGTCCGGGCAGCGTTATCTCTCATCTCTTACCTGGCTTTCTTTGCGGGATTTTGCTGATTCTGCACTTGATGCTGTCCGCAAACCCCTTGCATGCTCAGGAGACCTCGAGCATTGTGGGAACGGTGACGGATCAGTCAGGCGCCGTGGTCACGGGCGCCACGGTGACGTTGACACAGACTGCAACCCGATTCACCCGGGTGGTCAAGACCGGGATGGATGGACAATATGTGGCCTCGGCGATTCCACCGGGAACCTACGACGTCACGGCTGTGAAATCGGGCTTCAAACGGGCAGAACAAACGGCGGTGCAACTCAGCGTCGCCAGCACGCAGACGGTCGATATCCGTCTGAGCATTGGCACCGCGGCGCAGACCGTAGTGGTTACAGCGGCGGCGCCACTACTGCAAAGGCAGTCAGCCGCAGTTTCAGCCCTGGTTGACAGCCGCCAAATGCTGGCTCTGCCTTTGGAAACACGCGACTTCACGAATCTGGTAGTTCTCAGTCCAGGCGCGCACGGTGGCAACGCCAGCAATTTAGGCGAGGGCGGCAGCGGCTACTCGATGCAGGGAGGCGATAATTATTCCGTGAATGGCGCCGTCGCCGCCGGAAACAGCTACATGATCGATGGAATCTACGACCGGATGCTCTGGCTGAATACGCTGGTGATTATACCGATTGTCGATTCGATTCAGGAATACCGAGTGATGACCAGCAACTACTCCGCGGAGTATGGTAATGCCGCCGGGGCAGTCACCGACGTGGAAACCAAGTCCGGCAGCAACTCCTTTCATGGCGATCTGTGGGAGTTTCTGCGCAACACCGACCTCGATGCAAATAATTTCTTCAACAATCGGAATAACATCCCCAGACCGCCGTACCATCGCAATCAGTTCGGATTCACGTTCGGTGGCCCGATTCTACACGATCATACTTTCTTCTTTGCGGACTACGAAGGTACTCGTGAGGACGCACCGGTCACGTCCACGACGACCATTCCTACTGTCGCGCAGGCCAGGATGGTGGAAACGGGTAACTTTGCGAACTTTGGAACCACAATATACAACCCGTTATCCGTCTCTACCGTCGGCGGCGTCAAGAGCAGGGATCCCTTTCCCGGAAATCAGATCCCCGCGGCCATGCTGGATCCTGTCGCCGTGGCAACGATGAACCTGCTTCCGGCCCCCACCAACTCCGGCATTGTGGACAACTATGTTTATAACGCTCCGTCCACTGGCATCATCAATCAGTTCGACATCCGCATCGACCAGAACCTCAGTCATTCAGATCGTCTCTTCGTCCACTATGACTTCACCAAGGGAGACTTTGTCACTCCTGGCGTCATTCCATCGCCTGCGCATACGACCATACCCATAGGGCCTTATCTTTCCACAGGCACAAAGGGAACCACCGAGCCGTTGTTCAATCAGTTGGTCACGGTGGGATATACGAAGATCCTCAGACCGAGCATGGTTCTCCAGTCTCATGCGGCCTTGGTACGTTGGCATGCCCAAATCACACCGCTAGGCATGGCCTATAACACCGCAACCGCGCTTGGAATGCCGGGGATCAACTTCAACCAGGAATCAGGCGGCATGCCCGCCTTCAATGTCACAGGGTTTGAGGAGCTCGGAGATAACTCAACTTACCCGGAAGACAGCGCGCAGACCACCTTTCAAGAGGACTCGCAGTTCATTTGGACTCACGGGAAGCATACGGTGCGAACCGGCGTCGTTGCGATGCAAAACCTTTTCAATGGCTTTTCAGGTTTCTACGATCGCGGCAACTTCAGTTTTAACGGCGAGTTCACCAGCCCGCTGAATAGCTCAAGTTCAAGTACCGCATTAGCGGACTTTGCGCTGGGAGCCATGGACAGCGGTTCGCGAGCCTACCTGGACGGAACCTTTGGCATGCGCAGTTGGGAGCTTTCCACCTATCTCACAGACACATGGCGAGCCACGAACCGACTCACAGTGACGCCCGGAATCCGCTGGGATCTGACGGCCCCTCCGTATGAGGCACATAACCACTGGGCCAATCTCGACATACAAAATGGGCTTCTGTTGCTCGCCGGCCAGGACGGGAATGGCCGACGCCTTGTCAATTTCGATTTTCGCAACGTAGGTCCACGCCTCGGCATAGCCTATTCGCTGGGATCTGATAACAAGACGGTAATCCGTTCGGGCTTTGGCCTGTCCTATGTTTTCGAGGACATCGGAGGCAATGAGTTGTACAAGAATTTGCCCTACTACAGCGACCAAGTCATCACGACCAGTAGAAATACCGCTCCGACGCAGTATCTTCGGCAAGGGCTGCCGGTTCCTGTAGCTCCCATCGGAGAGACAGCGGCTCAGCTTTCCACGGGAAGTCCGAAGGCATGGGATCAGAACCTTGAGCCGGATCTGATTGCCTCATGGAGTCTCGGCATTCAGCGGCAGTTGACGAACTCCATCATGCTGGATGTCAGCTACCTTGGAACCATGGGAGACAGGCTTATCCTCGAGGACAACATCAACCAGGCGGTGCCCGGTCCAGGTGCCGTTGCCCCAAGAGAGCCGTACCACGCCGTTAACCCAAATCTCGTGGATGTCGACTATTACTCAAGCAAGGGGCAGTCCAAATACGAGTCGTTGCAAATTCACATGGAGAAGCGCTACTCCAGTGATTTAACCTTCGGAGCCTCCTACACCTACTCCGAGTACCTGAGTGATTCGGGAGATCCCAATGGAGGCGGGAACAACAACTATCAGAACGACTATTGCATTGCCTGTAATTGGGGGCCGCAATCTGACGACTACAAGCACGTCTTGGTAGTGAATCAGGTTTACAATCTTCCTTTCGGCCGCAATGAGCGATACTTGCAGAG
>JAJZAL010000417.1 GCA_021799405.1 Acidobacteriota bacterium | reverse complement strand
GACAGACCGCGTAGCACCGGGCTTTCTGGAGCGCGACAAAACCCGCGTGCTGGACCGCACGCTGATGCGCGAGATGGGGGAGATGGGGTTCATAGCCCCCGAGCTGCCGGAGAAATTTGGCGGGCTGGGGATGAGCCGCATCGCCGCCGGCGTGATCCATGAGGAGATCGCCCGCGCCGACCTCTCCATCTCCTACATCAACCTGCTAGCCTCGTTGAATGGGCAGATCCTGGCCGAGCATGGCCATAAGGAAGTGGTGGAGCCGTGGCTGAACAAGCTGGTGGCTGGCGAGGCGCTGTTCGCCATCGCGCTCACCGAGCCACGTGGCGGATCGGATGCCGCCAATCTGCGCCTGCGCATCGAGCGCAACGGCGACTATTACGTGCTGAATGGGGAGAAGACCTCGATCTCCGCCGCCGACCAGGCCGATGCCGCCGTGGTGTTTGGCCGCACCGGCACTGCGGAATCCGGCGCGCATGGCGTGACCGCGCTGCTGGTGCCGATGGACCTGCCCGGCATCACGCGCAACCGGTTCGACTGCCATGGCCAGCGCGCCATCGGCCGTGGCTCCATCTTCTTCGAGAATGTGCGCGTGCCGGTGGACCACCGCCTGGGCGCCGAGAACAAGGGCTTCGTGCAGGTGATGCAGGGCTTCGACTTCTCCCGCGCGCTCATCGGGCTGCAGGTGCTTTCCGTCGCCCGCGTGGCGCTGGAAGAGACCTGGGACTACGTGGCCCAGCGCGAGGCCTTTGGCAAACCGCTGGCCGCGTTCCAGGGTGTCTCCCACCCGCTCGCGGATTTCGAGACGCAGGTCGAGGCCGCGCGGCTGCTCTGCCTGCAGACGCTGTGGCTGAAGGACCATCATCTGCCGCACACCGCCGAGGCCGCAATGTGCAAATGGTGGGGGCCGAAGCTGGCCTATGACGTGATCCACCAATGCCTGCTCAGCTTCGGCCATGGCGGTTACGACCGCGGCGTTATGGAGCAACGGCTGCGCGATGTTCTGGGATTCCAGATCGGCGATGGCACGGCTCCGATCATGAAAACGATCATCGCCCGCGCACATGCGGGGCGCAAGGCGGTTCCCGCCTGAACCAAAACAAGGCAAGATAAGGACAATAAGAACCATGACAACGAGGAAAATGTTCCATGCAGTTCGACGCTGTATTGCTGCCGTCCCGCCGTGCCACCATGGTCGCCCAAGGCCATTGGCGCGACCGCACCATCAACGACGCGCTTGACGAGTGCCTTCGCACCTGCCCGGATAAGGTGGCGCTGACCGCCTACCGGGTAGAGGCGGGCGATGTAAAACGCTTCACCTATGCCGAGATGGCACGCATGGCGGACCGCATCGCCGTGGGCCTCACGCGGCTTGCCATCTGCAAGAACGACGTCGTGGCCTGCCAACTACCGAACTGGTGGCAATTCTCACTGCTCTACCTTGCCTGTTCACGCATCGGCGCGGTGATGAACCCGCTGATGCATATCTTCCGCGAGCACGAGCTGCGCTTCATGCTCGGCCATGCCGAGACGAAGCTGATTGTCGTGCCGCGGCGGTTCCGTAATGTCGACTACGAGAGTATGGCCAAGGGGTTGCAGGCGGAGCTCCCCGCGCTGCGTCAGATCGTGGTGGTGGATGGCGAAGGTTCTGACAGTTTCGACGCCCTGCTCAGCGGCCCGGCTTGGGAGACCGCACCGGATGCGGCTGCGATCCTCACCGCCCATCGCCCCAACGGCGATGATATCACCCAGCTGCTCTACACCTCCGGCACGACGGGCCAGCCCAAGGGCGTGATGCACAGCGCCAACACGCTGTTTTCCAATATCATTCCTTATTCGCAGCGACTGCGCCTGGGGACCGATGACACCATCCTCATGGCCTCGCCAATGGCGCACCAGACCGGCTTCGCCTACGGGCTGATGATGCCGATCATCCTGCGCGCCAGCGCTGTGCTGCAGGATATCTGGCAGGTGACGAAGGCGGTGGAAATCATCAGCGCCGAACATGTGACCTTCACCATGGCCTCCACGCCGTTCCTCACGGACCTCACGCGCGAGGTGGCGGAGACAGTCAAGGATATGCATTCACTGCGCAGCTTCGTCTGCGCTGGCGCGCCAATCCCAAGTCCGCTCGTGGAGCAGGCGCAAAAAGTGCTGAGGCTGAAGATCGTCTCCGCCTGGGGGATGACCGAGAACGGCGCAGTGACGCTGATCGATCTCGACGACGCGGCCGAACGCGCCGTCAACACGGATGGCAAGCCGCTGCCGGGTGTGGAGATCAAGATCGTCGACACCACAGGCGCACAAGTGCCTGCCGGCACCGAGGGTAAACTGCTGGTCCGCGCCTGCTCGAATTTCGGCGGCTATCTTAAATCCTCGCATCTCAACGCCACAGATGAAGATGGATGGTTCGATAGCGGTGACCTAGCACGGATGGATGAGCGCGGCTATATCCGCATCACCGGGCGCAGCAAGGATGTGATCATCCGTGGCGGCGAGAACATCCCGGTCGTCGAAATTGAAGCGCTGCTCTACAACCACCCAGACATCGCCGCCGTCGCCATCGTCGGCTACGAAGATGCGCGCATGGGCGAGCGGGTCTGCGCCTTCGTAGTGCAGCGCCCAGGCAACCAGAATCTGACACTCGCGGATATCGTTGCCTATCTGCGTGAGCAGAAGGTGGCCATGCAGTACATTCCAGAGCGTCTGGAAATCCTGGATGCCATGCCGGCCACGCCCTCGGGCAAGATCCAGAAATTCAAGCTCCGTGAAGTTCTGCGCCAGCGTCTGGCTGCGGAACAGGCAAACTGAGGGGAGAGGCAAAATGTCGGAAGTGCTGGTCCGCCCCTCGACTTTCCTCCTTGTCATTGCCTTTGCCGGGGCGGCCAAACCGGTCCCTGAACAGATAATGGCTGATCAACTCCGTGAAGGCGCGCGTCCGCGTCCGTTGGCCATGGCCAAGGATCCGCGCCACCGCCAGCTTCGTGTTGTCGTAGAGGATCGAAAGCGGCACACCGCCGAAGAAAGAAAAGGCCGAGACTGTCCGTCGGCTTTCGTCCGCGCCGTTTGGGCGGCGGCAGCAGCGGCGCGATCAGCGCCAACTCGGCCTCCGACATATCGCTTGAATAGCGCGCCCGAATGACTTCATACTTCGCCCGATCGGCCTCGTTCCAAGGCATC
>JAJZAL010000122.1 GCA_021799405.1 Acidobacteriota bacterium | reverse complement strand
TTTTGAAAGGAGCAGGATCTCAGCTGAGTAAACGGTTCAGCGTGGGGCTGACAAAACGTTCGGCGATCCTCCAAGGCACTTAGCCGCCTTGGTTTATGGGCCAGAGATTAGGATAGGTCCTGTGAAACGGGCTCTGCTCCAGGTTTCTTGCGGCGAGATCAGTGCAGAAAAGCTGAAGCCCGGCCGACATTTCGCGCCCTACTGCCTGGCTTGTCATCGGAAAAGAGACTGTGTGAAGATGCGGCTTAGGAGTTTCCCGTCATCTTTAAACATGTGGTCTACCTGATGTCCTTGTATTCTGACATGACATTCCCACCCAATCCAGACGCGGGTGTTCGCACTTTTGTCGCGGATGGAAAGCTTGCGACTTGCGGCGTACTCGTAGCGGCAAGGTGCAGGCGTGAAGAGGATGACGGCAGGAGGCGCCGGTGAGCACGGACGATTCTGCCAGCCAAAGCGGGAGTGATCTATCCCGTTCTCTCTTGGACGTTATCGACCGCTTCCTCAGCCAGATCGATTGGAGCAGACTATCCAAATGGTTTGAGGACGCGTTCAAGGATTACATAGAAGCCGCACGGCAGCTCGCGGATAAGGGGTGGACCGTCCCCGAATGGATGGATCTAACAGCTTCAAAGGAACTGTGCAAGCTCAGCCCGAAGGACCTTGATGACCTGTTCATGGCGGAATATACGAAAAATGATTGCAAAGTTCTGCGCGAACAGATCGGACATTTAACTGAAATCCCTGAGATGGTGCAGTGGAATGCACTCTTAATCGAAATTCGAGAGAGCTTAATCGCAGGGAGGCATCTTGTCACAGTACCGGCGCTGCTCACCGTTCTGGAAGGATATGCCGTAACTCACGTGTTGAAGCTACCCGGAACCAACGTGCAAAAGCTCTTCGACAAAGCGGGCTTTCATAGGCGAGGCGGAATTTGGGCTATCCCTGCTATTTCGACTATGCACTTTCTGAAACGCTTATTTGAAGAATCTCCCTTTCATCAGGAGCCGCCGCAATTCATAAACAGATACTGGGTAATGCACGGTCGGGACCATTGCAAATGGACCCCCGCCGATGCTTTTCGTCTCTTGAATGCCCTTGAAACGCTGCGCTGGGCATTCGAGATACAGGTAGAGATGGCGACTTTAGATTCAGCGATGAATTAGCGAGTCTGCACCTTGCTTTCACCAACAGCCGCCCAATTGATCGCAAGCGCCATGAGCGCTTATCGGTCACCTGATAAGAGTTGAGCAGCAAAACCAAAATGGGTATCGAGAAACGGGATCTGCTTCAAGTTTCCGGCGGCGAGGTCGCTGCAGGAAACCTGAAGCCTGGCCAACATAACGGGAGTTATCCGCCTCCGAAGGCGGTTCGGTGATTTGCACTGACACTCACTGAATGAACAACGAGATCAGGTTCACTACTACAAGCCTTTAGGCTTGGTGCGGTCGCCGTACGAAGTAAATCGCAGTATCTATGCTGTCGCCCACCAGATGATGAGGCAGGGTGGGAGCCCCAAGGGTGTGAGCCCAAAGCCGGGGCTGCGGTTGGTCCCCGCAAGAGCCTATATTTTAGGCTTGAAGTATTTAGTTGACTTGTGGGTTTCTAGCCAGTCGTGGCATCGGTCTTCCATACGCGTCCGTTCTTCTTGAGTTAAGCTTTTCGCAATGCGTTGGAGTTTCCGTCGTTCCTCGCCCATTTTTGCGCGTTCTTGCTTCGTAGATTTGAGATCATAAGTGGATGTGCTGAGCAGGAGCCAGAAATAGCCTTCCGCAAGGTTCACCTCCATCTCGTCACCGGAAGTAAGTAAGTGACCAAGAATCGACATCGAATACCTGTCTCCTTGTTCTGCAGCACGTCGAAACCAATTGGTCGCTTCCAGCCCATCCGTCGCGATCATGCCAAGGAATACCTGCGCATCGACGTCCCCGAGTTTCGCGCGTCTTCTCACTTCGAGGATGTGTTGTTTCCGCGCATTCTCACGAGCGACGCGCTGTTCGATTTCCGAAAGCCCGTCAGTGACCGTCTTCTTGACAAGCTTAAGACCGTGACGATCATTCACCGTCCACTTAACTGCCTGACCTTCTTCAAGCCCCGCTTCTTCTGCGAGATTGTCGGGGATTTCGATCATGAGAGAACTCCCGACACGAACAATCCATATTGTCATGGCAGAGGATCCTTCCCACCAATCATACTGCCCAACGCGGGACCTCACCCAGCCGCGATCCGGGGGGCAGGTCTCGATTGTGAGGCCTCGGATCGTACGCCCCCCCAGCCGCTGATTACTCCCGAAACGGGGGCAGCATCCAGGGATCCGCGGCCAGCGCCCACTTCCGGAAAAACTGAAGCACAGCCGACCTCCCGTTTCGTATCGGAGCCGATGGGGAATTCGGTAGTTTACGCCAAACCGAGAATCTAGGTTTACCAGCCGATTCCATGCGCCGCGATGTGCCCTTCAACCGCGTAGAAAATCGCTAGCATATCTGCTTGCGCTTCGTTATTTATTAGCGGCATCAGTTCGTCGAGGCTACCCGCGCTGGTCTGCGCCGCAATCGACAGCGATGTAGGATGAACGATTTTGGAGAGGACTTTGTAGCGGGGACCGTAGCGATCACTCTCCTTGACTTCTCTGGCGATAGCTGATCCTTGCTTCGGTTTCCGGCCACGGTCGACGCCGAAAGCAGTCATCATCTGCTCAGCCTTGTTGAGCTCGTCCTCAGGTCCGTCCAAATCAGGACCAGCTTGCTCCTCCTCCGTTGCCTTGCGAAGCAACAGAGATTTCAAAGGTTCATCCTCGCGCATCGCGGTGGCCCGCAGTTCTGCAATCAACTCGTTATGAGCAAAGCGCCCCACCTTTGCGATGTTCTCCCAGAACTCTCGGGTGTCAGCTGCCAAGTCGTCGAGGAAGTCAACCGCATTATCTGGCGACCGGAGTACATAGGTAGCGATCACCCTCAATTCGAGCAGGTTCCGCGCGCCCCAGCAGGCAAGCGTCGGTTTCCGTGGAACTCCCGCCAACACTGCCTGATAATTCTGCTGGGTGGAGATCAAAATGCCAACGAGCAAATTCCTGAACCAGTCGTGGTCGTCATGCACCTTGGTTCTTGCGAGGTCATCCGTGAGCTTGACCATGCGCGTCACGGCTTGGGCGACAGCTTCTTCCACAGAGTCGTGAGATTCTTCGGTCATCACCATGTCTTCCGCCATCGCCATCAAGGATAACTACCTACGGCTTGGCTGGAAATACCTCCCCTATTCCGAATTCTGTTGGAAACTCGGTCGCAAAGAGTACACGCACCCAAATGCGCAGAAGCGGAAGCCATCTCGAGACTCCCTCGACATCTTCGAGGCGGTCGGCCACGGTCTTGATCTCGCCGGAACGCATGAGCCCATGCGCAATCGTATCCCTAACTGGTTCAAGGATGTTCTGTCGAATAGCCTTGAACCGCTTTCCGACGGCCTCGTCGGGTAGTATCTGCTGGATGATCAGATCGTCATCGGAGTACGACCGCCAAGGGTATATCCATAGCAGAATTCCCTTCACCGCTTCTGCTGTTAGGGGAACGTCTTCCGTGTAGGTGCGAGGCTTCTCGCCGCGCGATTTGGCCTCTGCCGCCGCCTTGGAGCGACGAAGGTAGAAGCTCTCGACAAGCTTGTAGAAACATAAATATCGGTAAAAGGCGCTGGTTGCGTTCATCGCCTCGCGGTAAACACTCGCAAAGCGGCAGTACTCGTCAGACATGGTTGGGCCAACTCCCCCCATTGGTTTCATCTCCAGATATGGATGGAGAACCCGCAGCGACTCCGTGTGAGTTGTGAGGTCCGATACCTGAATTGTTTCGACGTCGAGCGGAATGTCAAGACTGGCCGACCAAGCACTTAGGAAAGGAGCGAGGGCGCGATAGGCTATTTTCTCAGCCTGAACATGGTCGTTCGCGGGGAGTCGTTCAACGACGATTTTGCCCACACAACCGTTCTCGTTGACAAGGCATTCGAAGGGAATTGACCAACCGCTCCCGTTCCCAACCAGCTTTAGGCTGACTACATCTTCTGCCGCCGTTCTTTCGCTGGCGTGCTTCGCGATGCGAAGGTGCGAGTCCCCGACCGCCGAGTGGATGAACGATGGCCCTTCTTCATCAAACATTCTGTGCCCTGGCCGAGATAACAGAAACTGGACCTTGAATTCGCCAGGGCCGCTCACTGGCCGGCTGCCGAAAGGATGATCGGTGGTCGCAAAAAACACGTGAAGTTTCTGCCCCTCTCCGGGCAAACCCTGTATTCGCACTCGTTCCGTTGAACTCAGTAATGCCATATCGTTGTCTCCCATCCTTAGTCTGTCCACATTCGCGCTGGCGGGTTCCTCTAACGCGGTGATTACCGGTTGGCCCACATTGGATATTTACGAACATCGTAACTGGGAGGATGGGAAACCACGAGAGGGCCAATGTGGCGGGACAACCTTATATCGCCGACCTTCCCGATCATGGCCGTTAGGCAAGTCATTCTCCCAGACTTGTTTCCTCCTTAAACCAAAGATAGGTATCCCCAGACGGGGCAGTGTTCAAAACCACTCCATCTCAAGCTGTAAGGCGGTACGCCGCTCTTGCTCTCTCTGCCAGCGGCCGACGATCCCAAGCTCTGTCATTCAAAGATGCTTTTCAGTCGTCGGAACTCTGACCCGTCTCGCGCTCTTGCGGGGCAGCCGCAAACTAGGAGCAGACGAACGCAAGCATTGGCTTGAACGGGTGCAGCTAGATTGGTTCGAGAAATTCGTAAAGAAGCATCAGACCTAGCCTGCCAAGTGCAGATTCGCTGCTCGAAGTCTCTTTCCACAACTGCCCAGGAAAACGTCTAAAATAGACGCCATGTCGAGATGCACAGCACCTTACAGAGGCCATCGCACAGCATCAGGTCGGGCGAATTGCCCCGCCTGCGGCGGCAGTTACGGGCATTGGGGTGGCGGATATAACAGCTACTCCTATCCGTCATATTCCATTTCTGCCTCCTCGTCGGTAAGTGCAAGCAGTTCTTCCGGACGTAGCGGCGGCGGTGGAGGCGGGAGCGCTCGACCACGGTGGTCATCGGCAGGATCGTCAGTCTCTTACACGCCTTCCGAAGTCCGTGCACTCACCCCATTCCGCGAGGCGCTGGAGAAGATTGGCCCGAAGCCAGACAAGCGCGACATCTTCTTGTGCCACGCTTGGGACGACCGTGCTACATCGGCGAAAGAGCTTCACGACCTACTCGAGTCTCGTGGAGTCAAGGTTTGGTTCAGCGAAAAAGATGTGTTGCTTGGCACGCCGCTGATGCGTGAGATCGACAAGGGCTTGGCGCAGTCTCGGGTCGGTATTGTGTTGGTTACCCCGGCATTTTTGACGCGCATAAAGAACTCCGGGATCGCCGAAAAGGAGCTGTCGGTGCTTCTCGCTCGGGATAAACTCATTCCGATCATGCACGGCACCACCTTCGAACAGTTATTGGAAGTTAGCCCCATGCTCGCGTCCCGTAGCGGCCTGAGTACGAAGGAAGTCGACATGGCAAACGTAGCCGAGAAACTCAAGGAACTTATGCCACTGTTCCCCGATACACCTGTCAACTAGACAGATTTAGTCGGTTGGATGACCATTTCTCCAATCTCTCCCCCCATCTCCAGCCGGCCGTTAAACCACGAGCAGTTAGGCCTAACAACGCCGACTTCGAGCCGCAGCGCGTGATGGGTCGGCTCCTAGCCACCAATCTCGTCCTCAAAGACCGATACCAAGCCAACGCACTCCGGACGTTCAGTCCCCATAAGCGGGCCAGTTTCCAGCGGTCCACCTTGACGCGTAGTCGCCGACGCGGCCTTGTGCCGCACCCGCGTGCCTTTCCGGGCCCTAGCGAGCGCGTTGCCCGTTCTACGGCAACTTGGCCGTTCGTGGGTCGACTTTCGGCGTCAATCGGCGTCGGTGAGTGACTCGCCGATTACGCAACAAGTGACAGGCCTAGGTGCGGCTTGCCTCGACCAGCGCATGCACCGTGCGGCGAAGCAAAGGTATCGCCTCGCCGGCATCGAGAATCTGGGAGCTCACAAATGCGCCGTTGATGAGCAGGGAGAGTTGGCCTGCAAGCTCAGCCGGATGGATCACGCCTAATCGTCTGGCGATGCCTTCCAAGCGCAGGCGCATCTCACGCTTGTGCGAAGCAGCGATTCTGCGCGCGGGGTGATCGGCGTTGGGAAACTCTGCGGCCACGTTGATCTGCGGACAGCCGCGATAATTCGGCCTTCCGACACGTTCGCCGATCCACTCAAGATGGGCGTCCAGTTCGTCGGCCGCATTTTCTGCGTGCTGGTGAGCGACGCGATCCCAAGTCGCCCAGAAAGCGGCATCTTCGCGCTCAAGGAAGGCCGCCACGAGGTCGTCTTTTGTTCCGAAGTGCCGGTAGAGGCTGGTTTTAGCCACCCCGGCTTTCTCGACGACGAGATCAACTCCTACAGCCCGCACGCCGAACCGATAAAACAGCGTACACGCAGTTTCGAGGATTCTATCCCTCACTTCAGCATGGTTTTGGGTATCTGGCACAGCCCCGGTCTTCGCCATATTTGCTCCACGTAATATCTGCTCTTGACATGATACAGACCTGTACGTAGTCTATCACTACAGACAGGTCTGTATCGTAGAAAACTCAGAAGCGGCGCCCAGCGACCGCTAAAGGAGAAGCAAAATGCAGGATCGAACCCAATCTGTTGCGACTCGGAAAAGCGTTGAGACCCCATTTGGAAAGATCAGCTACCCGCGGAGTTGGGACCAGCCTACGAGTATCCAGAGCGGTTGAGGGATGAGGACATTGAGACATATCTCGGACCGTTTGTTAAGACAGAAGACCGTACGCGTGACCTGGAGCGTTTTATGGCCGTATTCGACAACGGGCATACGCTGGCGATCGAGGGTCAATTGAAGGCATTGCAAGCGCCAACCCTGATTGTGTGGGGAACCGATGACGTGTATTTCGACGTCAAGTGGTCGCACTGGCTGGCTGCGAACATTCCGGGGACGAGGCGCCGGGTTGAATTTCCGGGAGCGCGGCTCTTTTTTCCGGAGGAACGGTGGCGAGAGTTCAACGCCGAATTACGAGCGCATTGGCTAGCCGAATAAGCGAGTGAACGGGTAGGTCTACGAGTGAACGGGTGGGAGAGCCAATCATGAGCAAGAATGGTGGAAGCGTCAGCAGTCCCTCAGTGGCAGTATTTGGCGCTGCCGGACATACAGGCCGGTTCGTTGTAACAGAGTTGTTGCACCGCGGGATTACGCCGATTGCAATCGGCCGTGATGCCGCGAGACTTGCGGCTGCCAACTGGTGCGAGCACGAAGTCATTTGCCGGCTGGCGTCCCTCGATGACGCAGTGGCGCTCGATCAGGCGCTGGATGGAGCGCGAGCCGTCATCAATTGTGCCGGACCCTTTCTTGAGACCGCTGATGCCGTTGTCGCAGCCGCCTTGCGGGCCGGTATCCACTACCTCGATGTCACCGCCGAACAGGCGAGTGCGCATGCGACGCTTGACAAATACGATGCCGCTGCGCGTCACGCAGGCGTCGCTGTTATTCCTGCAATGGGATTCTACGGCGGATTTGCAGATTTGCTGGTCACTGCGGTGCTTGGAGATTGGAAGCATGCGGACACGATCGAGATCATGATCGGCCTCGACAGCTGGCACCCTACGCGCGGGACACGCATCACGGGCGCGAGAAATACGGCGCAACGCGTGGTGGTCACGAATGGGCGGCTTGCTGCTGTAACGTCGCCGCCCGCGGAGAGATATTGGGAGTTCGGAGACCCGCTCGGCCGCCAGGCTATGGTCGAAGTGCCACTATCCGAGATTATTTTGATTGAGCGGCACGTGACGACAGCCGAGTTGCATAACTGGCTCAGTCGTATTGCACTTGATGACATTCACAATCCAGCAACTCCACCCCCGGAGGCTGCGGATGAAAGCGGACGCTCACCGCAGCGTTTCATCGTGGATGTCGTAGTGAGGCGCGCTGGAGAGGAGAAGCGCATTACCGCACGAGGGCGAGACATTTACGCCTTCTCGGCACCGCTCGTTTGCGAGGCCTGCATGCGTCTGCTTGAAAGCAGGTTCAACAATCCTGGCGCGCAGCCGCCCGGGGCAATCCTGGACGCAAAGAGGGTTCTCTCGGCGCTCGTTCCGGATTACCTGACAGTCGAGATGATAGCCGCGTGATCGCCCACAATCATTGCGGACATAGCAATCCCCGATGGGTCAATTGACGCATTCAGGGAGATAACCGGCCAAAAAGCTGAACCATGTAATCGAGTCAGGCAGTAAGAAGTTATATTTTTCTTTCAGTTGGATTTCTTCAGGAGGCGGGGCCCCGCTTCCTGCCAGCATCTTGGCGGATCAGCGCAGGGAACGGGACCCGTGTGAGGTTACGATCCTCTTTGTCCCAGTATCGATCCCTGTGCAGCGGCTTGCCGCCGACTGGGCCGAAGACTCGGACGAGATCATCATACGCCGCTGCCCGGTTTGCGGGCAGGATTCGATCATCGGTCACGGACGACGGCGCAAGCAGGCGCACGACGAGTATCACGACTGGATCGGGATTCGCCGGGGCCGCTGTGTCCGATGCGGAAGGACACACACCTCAACGTCAGGGCCTGGATTGTTGTATGCGGTGAGGCCGCCCGCGAGCCACACAACCCTTCCCACATTGGGCCATTCGGTTCCTAGTTCCGCGGGATCCATTTCGATACCTTTCTCGTCGTCGTGCCCACCTTTTTCAGAGAATTAATAGGAGTACGGCGAATCAGGCGGTGGCAGGTCACGGAAATTCCTGGTGATGTTCAGGTCAAACGGATAGAGCGGAAACAGTAGCTCGCGAATTATCGTATTTTGGTGTTCGACCGTAGCAGTGGGCAAGAGCAGATTCTGTTGATCCAACCTCTTCAGCATTCCAAAGTTGAGATCGGTCAACTTTGTCCAATTGACTAACGTATCCAACGCAGCAGATTGCGGATCAGTTCCGACGTCGGCGAACGGAAGTTCTTGCCAGTAGTCTCGGAAGACTTTCAGGGCTTCAACTTCGAAGACCCCTGCGGCGTGAAGGGCGTCCAAGACACGGATCGTAGCTGGATAAATGCGCCCTTCAAATTCGAAGGGCGCACGCGGTGCATGCCATCCACGCGTTCCGTCGTCGTTGCGAACATAACTCACATAGAGCATCGATTCGCGATTAGCCTTGATCTGGTTTGGAAGAATGAACTCCCCGTATTCCCCCTCGCGATAGAAGCCCTTACGCTCGGAGTCTACGATCCTTTTGACTTCGGTCATATCGCCTGGAGATGTTCCGTAGTACCGTGCGTAAATGCCTTTTCCGACATGCTGGTCGATCTGTTTCACTAGGTTGGTAAACTTATCAGCAAAGGATGCAGGACAACGAATGGCGTCGAGCAAAATCAGAGCCTTGGCCGCTTCTTCCTCTGCAAATCCCTGCAAAATACAAACGCCACGGCGAGCACCAAGCTGCGACATTTCTGCCGCCTCTGCCCATAGACCGGAGGCATTCTCCCAGATCAGGGAGAGTCCAGATGCAACGGTAATTAGGAAATTCGCTTGAGAGAGCTGCAGAAGCTCCCTGTGCGCTGGTCCGGGTTCAACTGCTAAGTACGCCCCGCATTGTGAGCAATAACGGTCGCCTTCGTTGTTTGCGACGCCACAATCGCCACATTTCATACAGGGTTATCATAACGGTCTTCGCGTTGGCGGCAACACCCGTCGTAAGATTCGCGTGATTTGTACCCGCAAACCGGTCAGTGCTCCGCACTCAACCTTGACGCATAGTCGTCTATGGTGACTTGAGCCTGCCCCGATTAGGCCCCGTACATCGTGGTGCTGTCTCGTCACCGGGTTACGGATGCGAGCGCCCCTCCGTTTTAGATCCTTCATGCGATGACCCTGCATTCATTCCGTTCTCAACGCTTCCATCGGCTCTGTCTTGCCTGCGCGTATCGCCGGCCTGAGGGTAGCCACCAGCAGGGGCGCCAGCAGGACCAGCAGGGATGCAAGGTAAAGCCGCAGATCATCCGGTTGCACCCCGTATAGCTGACTGCGTAACAGCCTGTTCGCCGCCAGCGAGACCACAGTACCGGTCGCCAGGCCTATCGCTGCCGGGACCATCGCCCGCCACACGAATATTCGTGTAATGTCACCTCGCGTCGCTCCGAGTGCCATCCGGACGCCAATCTCTTGCCTGCGCTGCGCGGCAAAATACGATACCACTCCATAAATTCCAACGCAGGCCAGCAGCAATGCGATCCCGGCAAAGGACGCAAATACCGCTGCGTTCAGCCGTGGTTGCGCCACAGCATCGCTGAGTAGCTGATCCATCGTCTCGATCCGGCCTACCGACTCGCGCGGGTCCGCCTGGTAAACCTGCTCGCGGATCGACTTTACGAGTCGTTCCGGCGGCACAGTCGTCCGCACCAGAAAGTAGCGATGCCAACTGCCATTGGCATTCGCAGGCCAGTAGACAACCGGTCCAGGCTCCGCCGCGATCGCTCCCGTGACCCCTCGCACATCGGCAACCACCCCAATGATCTCGTGCGCCCGTCCATTCTGAAGCAGGTGATGTCCGATTGGGTTTCCCTTCGGCAGAAACTCCCGCACCAGGGCCTCGTTCACCAGTACCGGGGGCAGTGTCGAAACCTGATCCTCCGCCGTAAACGCTCTCCCCGCCACCAGCGGTGTCCCCATTGCCGCCAGCAAATTCCCGGCGATACTGCGGGTCTCCGCGCTGATTGCCGGCTGATTGGGAACCTGCGGCAGCCAGTCGGCATCGTATCTGGCGAGCAAATGAAAGTCCATCATCGGCGGCGCATTGATCTGCCCCGCAGCCTCTACTCCTGGGAGATTTTCAATTCGTTGTTGCACGTCATTGTAGAAATTGCGTGCCACTGCCGGCTTCGTGCTAAACGGCAGTACCAGCCGAAACGTCAGCAGGTGTTTCGGCTTAAATCCCAGTGGCTGCTTCATCAAGTTCCACATCGACTCCGCCAGCAGCGAGGCACCCACCAGCAGCACCAGAGACAGACCTACCTGCGTCCCCACCAGGACGCTGCGCAACCGGTTACCCGACGATCCTCCGAGGCGCGCCTCACCTTTCTTGAGCGCCGAATGCAACTGCACCTTCCGTGTTTCCAGCACCGGAGCCACTCCGAACACGATTCCAGTCGCCAGCGAAATCAGTAGAGCGATCCCAATCACAATCCCGTTCATGTGGATCGTGCCCGGCCTCCCCAGAATCCCCGGCAGGCTGGTAGCGGCAGTACGCGTGAGCGCAAATGCCAAGAGGATTCCCGCACCGCCACCTGCCAACCCGAGCAGCCCGCTCTCCACCAATAACTGAAAAGCCACGCGCCGTCGCGACGCACCCAGCGCCCGCCGCAGCGCAACCTCCCGCTGCCGAGCCGTCGCGCGAGACAAGAGCAAGTTGGCCACATTGATGCAAGCGATCAGCAGCAGCAGCGCCGACGCGATCTGCAAGGTCACCAATGCCGGTTGCACGGGACCGTACAGGTCCTCGCGCAGCGTCTCGCTGGTGAACCGCCACGCGCCGTCGCTCGACGGATACTCCCTCCTGAGTTGCTCCCCGATCCGCTCCAGATCGGCCTGAGCCTGCGCCGGAGTTACACCCGGCCGCAACCTCCCAAATACATTCCAGTCCCGCAGTCCGTCGCCCCGATAACTGCCCCAGCTATTCGGACCAAGCTGCGACGCGCGCCAAAAGTCCACGCCTGCCGGCGCAGAAAAATCTCGAGGCATCACGCCCACAATCGTTGCCGTCTGCTGATCCAGCGTCACCTGTTCACCGATTACGTTCGGATCGCCTCCGAAAAGCCGCTGCCACCCCGGATAACTCAACACCACGGTCAGCGGTGCATGCGGCACGTCGTCCTTCGCATCGAGTATGCGTCCCAGCATCGGCGCAGTGTCAAAGACATTCCAGAATCCTGCATTCACTACCGCTGCATTCACGTGGGTGGGCAACTTCTTTCCCACAATCAGGGTGCTCTCGTTGAAGTAAAAGTACGCCAGACTGGAGAAGCTCCGGTTTCGCTCCTCAATGTCGTAGAATCGCGGACCCGTCATCAGCCCACCGGCCGATCGCCCTGTAATCCGCGTGTCGTGAATCGCGATAATCCTCTTCGACTGTGGATAAGGCAAGTTCCTGAGCAGCGTCGAATACACCACCGTGAACATCGTCGTCGTCGCCGCGATCCCCAGTGCCATCGTCAGCACCACCATCAACGCAAATCCCGGTGCGCGTCTCATCTGCCGCAGCGAGAATCGTGTGTCCTGGACCAGGCATTCCAGTATGGGCAATCCCTCCTCTGCGTGGTACTGCTCCCGGATCGCCTCCGCAGCGCCAAGCTTCATCCGCGCCTGCCGCCGCGCCTCCTCCTCCCTCATTCCGGCCTGTATATTGGCTTCCGTCTCGCGCGCCACGTAGTCTTCCATCTCTTCGCGCAGCCGTGCATCGCCGCGCTGGCCAGTGACAAGATTGCGGAGACGGATCAGGAATCGATGGAGAGACCTCATGCCAGGTCCTCCGCCTTGACTTCAAAGAACCGAGCGATGATCGCGGCTGTCTGCTCCCACTCGCGCTTCTCGGATTCCAGAAGTTTGCGCCCCGCTCGGGTCAGCCGATAAAAGCGCGCGCGACGGTTGTTTTCGGAAGGCCCCCAGTCCGACTTGACGGCGCCCTCCTGCTCCAACCGAAGCAGCACCGGATAGAGAGTTCCCTGGTTCACGGAAAGCAGATCGCCGCTGATCTGCTCGATCCGCCGCGCAATGCCGTAACCGTGCTGCGGCCCGAGCACATCGAGCGTCTTCAGCACCATCAGCGCCAGCGTGCCCTGCTGCACGTCCTTTTTTTGTTTCGACAAACTCGGCATCGCCACCGCTCCTCTCATTTGGCCTACCAACAGGAGAATGATTGCACACTCCCATTGGGAAGGCAACAGGTGCAAATTGGGGCGGGTGGGCGGACGCCCAAAGTGAAGATCGATCAGGAAGTCTTCTTTGCTGCAGCCTTCTGCTTCGCCCAGCATTTCCACTGTGCTGCAGTGATCCTGCCGCTTACGTCGGCGCTCAGGATGCGCTTGCCTCTGCGTGGCTTTGCGTGGTTGACTGCGTGCCGCAGGCCAAAAGCGCGCGGGCTTCTGGGAGACGGAATATCTCGGAATCGATCTAGGAAATCAACTGGGCTGTGTCCATGCCGGACTGTGTAACCCGGAGAGCCGTCTCCGGTTCCATGTGTCCGTAGAGTCGCCTACGCGTTCTTGTGCCGCAGCCGCCCTTCTATCCTGAAACCAATAGGCCGTGTCGGCCGTTTCTCGTCAACTTGGCAGGACCCGGATCGAGGAATTCCTGCCAGCGGAGGGCTGTCGATACGGCACTAGAGATTTGGCGCAAACGCATGTCTGGGCCGCCACGACATATTCGACTACAAAAGCTTCACTGAATGAAGTCAGCTGTAGGCACTAGTACTGTGACCGCGTGATGGTGTACCTCAGGAGGTACTTGGCCGAGGCTGGAAATAGTCTGAACCTGGGTCCATGCAGAAATACCATCGAGTGCATGTGTGTCTTGGTAGGCGGGACCAGCGGCAGATAGCCAGTATGCTGGGCCGGGGGCGGGAGTCTGCGCGAGTACTGAGGCGGGCATTGATCCTGTGGCAGCTTAATCAGGGACAGAAGGCAGCGCAGGTAGGGCGGAACGTGGGTATGGCGCCCAAGACGGTGCGGGCCATCGCCCGCCGCCATGAGGAAGAAGGCCTGGAATCAGCACTGCATGAGAAGCCGCGTCCTGGCAAGCAGCGGGCGCTGGACTCCCGGCAGAGCCAGCGGATCATTGCGATGGTGTGTGGCCCCCCGCCGGAGGGGCGGGCACGCTGGACAGTGCGACTGATTGCCGAAGAGGCGGTGAAGCGAAAACTGACGCCGGCAGTGGGACGGGAAACCATCCGCGTCCTGCTTCAAAGTCATGATCTGAAGCCTTGGCGGAAAAAAAATGTGGTGCATCGCCGAGCTGGATGAGGAATACATCGCGTGCATGGAAGATGTGCTGGCCGTGTACGAGCAGCCGCATTGCGAAGAGGAGCCAGTGGTTTGCGTGGATGAGAAGCCGGTGGTGCTGCATGCCGATGTTCGTCCGCCTCGGCCCGCACGACCGGGGCGGATCGCCCGGCGCGACTCGGAATACAGGCGGGAAGGAACGGCCAACGTGTTCTGCGGCGTGGAACCGAAAGCGGGGCGGCACTTCACCCGAGTCACTCCGAACCGCTCCTCACCGCAGTTCGCCGACTTCCTGGTGGAGATCGCCTCCCAGTATCCCAAAGCGAAGACCATCCATCTGGTCATGGATAACCTGAGTTCGCACACCCGCAAGGCGCTCACGGATTCCTTCGGAGAGCAGATCGGCGGTTGGATCTGGAACCGGTTCACACCGCATTACACTCCGAAGCACGGCAGCTGGCTGAACCAGGCCGAGATCGAAATCGGCTTGTTCAGCCGCCAATGCCTCGGAGAGCGCAGAATTCCAACCCTGCAGGACCTGGAGCGCGAAGCCGGCGCATGGAATGAAACCATAAACCGCCATCGGGTCCTGATCCACTGACGCTTCACACGCGCAAAAGCCCGCCGCAAGTTTCACTACAGAAAAAACCGCTTCACGCGGTCACAGGACTAGTGGATGGCGAGACACAGCCGGATCGTGGCAGCCATGAATCGCAAGGAGTGGAAGTGGCCCTCGCAAAATCGAGCTCAGCATACCGCACTTCAAGCTTCGATTTCAATGCTGAAAATCGTGTAAAAAATGTGTTGCACTGTTGCTGGCATATGCGCCGCATCACTATGCAGAAAATGGTGCTGGAGCCGCTGCGAGCACGCTCATGCCCTTGGCATTGGCCAGCACGGTCTAATCGGATGACAGGTCTGTTCCAATCCGTTCCAACATTCGTTCATTTAAAAAAAGCGATCTATTTTCCGAACAATTTCTTTACTTCGCACCTCCTAATAGGTATACGTTATGGAAACTTTCCAGCGCCACACTAACGATGATTCCACTGAAGAGGTTTCGCTGATCCTGAGAGCACAGGAAGGTGATCATGATGCATTGGAGAG
>JAJZAL010000009.1 GCA_021799405.1 Acidobacteriota bacterium | reverse complement strand
AGGCGAGCAGGTTTGCCGGAAGCCTCAGGTGGAACTCGTGCAGGGCCGGGTTCATGAGCTCTGCGGCGACCACGACGATGAAGAAAAAGACGCCCAGAATCTCACGGGAGCGGCGGCGGGCGAGCCAGCGGCTGAGCCATGCGAAGATGGCGCGGTTGAGGAGGATGTTGAAGGCCGCGAATATCGCCAGCGCCAGAAGCCCGATGGGCAACAGCGCCGGGCGCGCCAGGCTGACGCCGATGGCGATGCCGAGCAGAGAGGCCAATCCAAAGATGGTGGAGAGATCGAAGAAACCGAAGAAGATGAAGAGGATGTAGTAGGCGCCGAAGCCGAGCGGGTAGCGTGCGAGTCCGGAAAGATCGTATTCCTCGCGGAAGGAGATGGCCATGATGGGCGTGAACTGCCACATGAGCAATGCGCCCCAGATGAGCAGGCTGAAGTAGCCCAGGTGCCCGCCGTAGAGGATGTGAAACGCGCCCATGGCGAAGCCGGCGGCGAAGAGTGTTCCTAGAAAAAGATAGGTGCTCCAGGTGGCAATCTGGGCCACGATGTCAAACTTTCCGCGGCCGGTACGGGCGGAGTGCGCGAGCATTTGCATGCGCATGCGCGCGACGGCGGCATACTGCATCATGGAGCGGCGCGAGGCTATGCCAGCCATGAGAGTTCCTGTGCCTCGTCCGCGCTGTTGCCACCCACGACGTTGAGGAAGATTTGTTCGAGGGTGAGTTTCTCGTCTCCCTGCGTGCCGGGCAGGCGAGAGGCGACGCCGTGGCGCAACTCTTCGAGGGAGCCGTTCGCGACGAGCCTTCCCTTGCTGATGATGGCGACGTGGCTGCAGAGGCGCTCGACGATTTCGAGTACATGGGAGGTAAGAAAGATGGTGGCGCCGCGGGCGATCATGCCCTGCAGCATGTTCTTGAGGGTGACGGCGGCGACGGCGTCCACACCTTCGAACGGCTCGTCGAGAAACAGCACGCGCGGGGCGTGAATGACGGCAGCGGCCAGCGCCAGCTTTTTCTGCATGCCGTGGGAAAAGTCGGTGACGAGCTTTTTGGGTTCGTTGGCGAGGTGCATGAATTCGAGGAGCTCTTCGGTACGCTGGCGGGTGGTCTGGCGGTCGAGGCCGTACATGCGAGCCACAAAGCGAAGATATTCGGCGGCCGTGAGCCGGCCAAAGAGGGCCATGCCTTCAGGGACCACGCCGATCTGCTGCTTGATGGCAACGGGGTTGCGGCTCATGTCTTCGCCGAGAACGTGCACATTGCCGGAGCTGGGTGCGAGCAGGCCGGTGAGCATCTTGATGGTGGTGGACTTTCCGGCGCCGTTGGGGCCGAGAAAGCCGAAGAACTGCCCGGGCGCGACGTCGAAGGTGACCTGGTCGACAGCGACGAAATCTCCGAAGCGGCGCGTGACATTTTGAGCGGAAATGGCAGGCGAATTCATGTCAAGCCAGCATACGGGGCAGAGGGCAAAGACTCAAACTCACTTTGGTCATAAGCGACTGGCCCAAAACCGATTTGGCCACGAAGAATGTTGGATGCCAAAACCGGAATCGACGCGCGGTGCCTTTTCTCTCAGGGATGCTGCGAGAGCAGATTCGCTCTAGACACCTGTGTGCGAAGACGTGGCGGGGCTTGAGGCAAGGGAAGCAGGGGAGCTGCGCTGCAGGCGGATTCGTATCTGGATGCCGCGGGAAGGCAGGTTGGATGCTTCGATGGATCCGTTGTGTGCGCGGACGACTGCCTCGACAAAGGCGAGTCCCAGGCCTGAGCCGGCGGATTGGCTGCCCTTGGCGTACTTCTCAAAGATGTGCGCGGCGACTTCATCGGGGAATCCGGGGCCGTTGTCTTCGAGGAAGATGTTGCAGTGGCCATCCTCGGATTGAAGGCGAATGTGCACGGAGCAGCCCGGGGGCAGGTGTTTCAGCTCGTTGTCGAAGAGGTTCATCATCATGCGATGAATGAGGGAGGGGTCGGCATCGACGATGACCGGTGAGCTGCTGCGCAGAGTGAGGCTGAGGCCGCGCTCTGCCATGCTGGGCTCGTAGAGATGAGCCATGGTCTGGAGCAGTTCGTCGAGGTTGACGGGCTCTTTCTGGAGGCGGAGAGCATCGGCACCAGCTTCGGCGACGTCGAGCGATTTGGTGAGGAATTCGCAGAGACGGTCGAGCTCGTCGATGGCGGAAGCGACGGGTTCGGCCCAACCGTCTTCGTCGGTGCGCAACAGGGCGGCTTCGAGGCGGCCGCGAACGGCGGTGATGGGGCTGCGAAGGTCGTGGGCGAGCGAGTCCGTGATGGTGTGCAACTGGCGGACCGTGTTCTCCACGCGATCGAGCATGCGATTGAGGGTGAAGGCGAGCTGCGCGACTTCATCGTTGCCCTCGACCTCTGGTACGCGGCTGCGGAGGTCGTCATGTCCGATGGTGGCAGCGGTATCTGTAATACGCTGCACATGGCCAAGCATGCGCTTGGTGGTGAAAAAGATGATCAGGAAGCCGAGCAGAACAATGCCGAGGCAGATGATGAAGAAGTAGAGGCGCAGGGTGTCAAGTGTGCGGTTTTCTTCGCGTCCGGAAAGGCCGAGGTAGATGACGTCGCCGTTGTTCATGCGGGTGGAGGCGACGCGGAAGTCGCTGAACGCGTCGGGGATGTGAATATCGACCGGATGGCCGGGCAGGATGTTTTTGGCATGCACGGCCTGCAGGACGGCGTTCTTGTTCTGCTCGCCGACCCAGAGCTTGAGATGGCCGCTGCTGTTGGTTTGCAGGAAGAAGACGGAGCGATTGGGGTCTTTTGCCGGCTCGTGGCCGTGGGGCACCTCTTTGGTGGCCAGTTCGGCGACTTCGCTTACGATGCGGTCGTAGAGGACGCCCTGGGGTGTTTTTTCCGCGACGTCGCCGAGGGTGCCGACCTCGCCGGTGAGCCATGAGTCGGCGCGGCGCTGGATTTCATGAGCGACGAACTGGTGGAGGAAGAGGAAGAGGATGATGGTTCCGGCGGCGAAAGCAGCGGTGCCCCAGAGGGAGATGCGCCACGCGGCCGTCTTTACCCGCGGCCTATTTATCGCGTAGGACATAGCCGACTCCTCGGATGGTGCGGATCATGGTGGGCAGATCGGGCCGCTCCACCTTGCTGCGGAGGCGATAGATGTGGACGTCGACGACGTTGGTATCCGGCTGGATGCGCATGCCCCAGACCTGCTGGAGGATCATGGAGCGGGTGACGACACGCCCGGAGTTGCGGCAGAGAAACTCGAGCAGGGCGAACTCCTGGGTGGTGAGCTGGAGGGTTTCTCCGGCGCGGGAGGCTTCGCGGCGGAGAAGGTTCAGTTCGAGGTCGAGCACGCGCAGAACGGTGGACTGATCGGAGGGGCTGGCGTTGCGACGGAGGAGATTGCGGAGGCGGGCCAGCAATTCGGGGAGTGCGTAGGGTTTCACGAGGTAGTCGTCGCCGCCCTGTTCGAGGCCGCGCACGCGGTCATCGACCGCGCGCCGGGCAGAGAGGATGAGGACGGGCGCAGAGAAGCCGCGCGCCTTGAGGCGAGTGATGAGAGTGAGGCCGTCCTCGTCGGGCAGGCCGAGGTCGAGAATGACCGCGGCGTAGTCGCCATCCATTGCGAGCCGCTCCGCCGTGGCGGCGTTGTGCGCCAGGTCAATGGTGTAACCGTTTTCGGACAGGGCGCGCTCAAGAAATTTCGAGTTTGCCAGATCGTCTTCGATGACGAGTAGCTTCATGGTTTTCGGTCTTACACCCCAGAAGGGCCGCAGAGGGCCCCTCTGGTTACTTTCCTTCCGAAAGGGTACCTTCGAACGTTACATCTATTTTTACCGTTTTGGCCTCTTTCATGAACAGCATGGTGGGGTCTTTGATGCCCCAGGACACGTAAGGGAGGGTGAAAGTACCTTTGGCGGTGCACTGGTTGCCGTTGACCTGAACGGTCATAGGAACCACGATTTCATGTGGTTTGCCGATGAGGGTGAAGAGGCCATGGACCTGGATGGTGGAGTCGCCCGAGTGGTTCAGAGTGCCAGTGAAGTGTTTGGGTTGAAAGGTGATTTCAGGGAACTTTCTGACGTGCAACTCTTTGCTCTTCATGACTTTGTCGCGCGCAGTGTCACCGCTGTTTCCGCTGGCCGCGCTGACGACGACGTCGCCGCTCATCTGCCCGGAGCTTGTGTCGAACGTAATGTTGCCGCTGGTGATCTGGAAGACGCCGTTGACCTCGTGAAAGCCGCCCAGATTGAACTGGACCTGACTCTTTGCCGCGTCAATGTGGTACTGCGACTGCGCGTGTGCGGCCGATACCGCGAAAGCGAAACATGCCAGTGCCGCCAGCGAAAGCAAGGCCTGCCGCGAAAGGTATAGCCGGGTTACGCTGCGACGAAGGGCCGGAACCCTGAAAGGGAACGAATGCATAACTTCTCCTCGGGAATTCCTCCAATGTATTGAAAAGAGGAACCTATCCTGCCCTCATCTGACGACGGAACGTGTGGATGGTCAATCGATTGGGCAGAGAATGAACATATTGTCATGTGTGCGGTGAAAAAGGGCAATTAGTCTAAAACAGACGTTCTCTGGCGTTCCGGGCGCAGATGGATGAGTTGTAAGAGAAGTGTCATCTGCGTGTCATGCTCGTGGGGTGGGGCCGTGATTCACTGGGAATCAAAGAGTTGCCTTGTGCTCGAAGCTGGGCGTCGATGAAGGGGCCAACGGCAGAGCCCCGAGGAAGTGATAGTCCTTGAGGAGCCAGTCTGACGCTACCTGCATCTCCAGGACGGATTTGTCTGCATGAATTCAGAAGTGAATATGTCTCTTCATGAGAGGCTCAGGGCGGTGTTTCAGGAGCAATTGCCGAGGCCGCATGACCTGGAGCCACATCTGGCCGGAGCGGTGGAAGAGACATTACGGCATCCCGGGAATATGATCCGGGCCGAACTGGCGTTTCGACTCGGGCGGTCTTATGACCTGCCGGACGCCAGTTCGGAATTTCTGGCCGTGGCGATCGAATATTTTCACACGGCATCTTTAATCTTCGATGATCTGCCGTGCATGGATGATGCATTGCTGCGGCGCGGATCGGAGTGCGTGCACCGCGTTTACGGCGAGGGGGCTGCGATACTGTCGGCGCTGGCCTTCATCAATCGCGCCTATGGGCTGCTGTGGAAGTCAGTGGCGGATGCGCCGGCAGAGGTGCGGAACGCGGCGCTGGAGTATGTGGAGCAGCACCTGGGCGTGGCTGGACTGCTGAACGGGCAAAGCCAGGATCTGTATCTCGAGGATCATGGCCGGCACGCACACGTGTACCGGCAGATTGCGATAGGGAAGACAGCTTCGCTGATTCGTCTGGCGCTGGTGCTACCGGCGATTGTGGGCGGGGCAAGCCGGCGCGAAATCTGCCTGCTGGAGCGGCTCTCAGTGGCATGGGGCCTTTGCTATCAGATTCTCGACGACTTGAAGGACATCCTGCACACGAACGAAGAGGGTGGCAAGACAGCGGCGCGCGACGCGGAGCGGAAACGGCCGAACCTGGCGATCGCCATTGGCATGGATGCATCGGTGCGCCGGGCTCAACGCCTGATACGGATGAGCGGCCGGGTGATTGCGACCCTGTCTGAACAGAGAAGCCGGCTGGCGTTTCTGGCCGATACGCTGGAGCGCTTTCATGGTGAGATGCAAGCTTTGACCTGTGCCGCGTAATCTGCAAGTCTATGATTTTTCTGAAGCTGATACTGACCAATCTGAGCCGTCATCGCGTTCGCACCGGGATCAGCATTGCCGGCATTGCCTTCAGCGTGGCCGCGATGCTGACGGTGGTGACGATTCTGCAGGGCGCCGTAGCGATGTTCTCTGGACTGCTCTCAGACAACAGCCAGATTGTGGTGTTTGAAAAAGACGTTTCGGATCTGTTCTTCAGCAGCGTGCCGAACTCGGCCGTACAGCAGATTCGCTCGTGGAGCATGGTGGATCATGCGAACCCGGTGCTGTTTGGCGTGGTGAGCAGCACGGACCACCCCATCATCACCTGCTTTGGCGTGACGGCGCAGGATGCGCGGCTCAACAGCGCAAAGTGGGTGGCGGGCCGAAGAGCGGATTTTGGCGCGGTGAAGGATGGCGTGATCCTGGGGCAGCGGGCCGCGGATTTTCTGAAGGCGAAGCTGGGCGAGCCGGTGGCGATTGGGTATGAGAAATTTCCGGTCATCGGCATTGTGAAGCTGAAGAACGGGTTTGAGGATGGCGGCGTGTTCATGCCGCTGCCGCTGGCGCAGCAATTCTTCCATAAGGAGGGCTCGTCGTCAGTGATCACGGTGAAGCTGAAGAATCGCGGCGATGCGGCGGTCTTCAAGCAGATGGTGGCGCAGAAGTTTCCAACACTGATTGCGCTGCGCAACCAGGAATTTGACCACAGCTATTCGCAGTTCAAAATATTAAAAGCGACGGCGTGGGCGGTGGGAATCTGCGGGCTGCTACTGGGTGGGCTTGGTGTTGCCAACACGATGATCATGTCCGTCTTCACGCGCATTCGCGAGCTCGCGATTCTGCGCGTGAATGGATTTTCGAACGGGCAGATCGCGGGGATGATATTTGGCGAATCGGGGATTGTCTCGCTGATTGGCGCGGTGGCTGGGCTGATGATTGGCGGCGTGGTGATTGTGGGATTGAAGATGATTCCGGCGCTGCATGGCTACATCGACTCGCACCTGCAGCCGTGGGTGATGATTGCAGTGGTGGTGCTGGCGCTGCTCACGGGCGTAGCCGGGGCGCTTTATCCGGCGATGTATGCGATGCGGGTTCGCGCGGTGGAGGCGCTTCGCTTTGAGTAGTTTTTTTGTGGAAGAGGCGGAGCCTGCCCGGAGCGTCGTGCGCGCCGTAGATGTGTGGAAGAGCTACGAGCAGGGTGCAATACGAGTGCTGAACGGGGTCAACTTCGAGGCGGTTGCCGGGCAGACCGTGGCGCTGTGTGGTCCTTCCGGCTGCGGCAAGAGCACGCTGCTGCATCTGCTGGGCGGGCTGGATACGCCAACGGCAGGCAGCATATATGTGCATGATGTGAAGCTGGAACCAGGGCGGTCGACGCTGCAGCTGCTGCGTCATCAGATGGGGTTTGTATTTCAACTGCATCATTTGATTCCGGGGCTTACGCTCGAAGAGAACTGCATGATTCCGGCGGTGGCCGCAGGGACGGCACGCGATGCCGCGCGCGCACGCATGTTGCAGCTGACCGAGCGCACGGGCATTGTGCACCGGCTGAAGCAGCCGATTCAAAAGCTCTCTGGCGGGGAACGCCAGCGGACCGCGCTGTGCCGTGCACTGATGAATAGGCCAAGCATTCTGCTGGCCGATGAGCCGACGGGGTCGCTGGACGAAAGCACCAGCAGGCAAATTTTTGAGTTGCTGCTGGAACTGGTGGAGACGGAACAGATCACGCTCGTCATGGCGACGCACGACCGCGGCCTGGCGGAGCGCTGCCACCGGCTGGTGGAAATGCGCGACGGGCGCGTAGTCGATGCACGCGCGCCAGAGGCCGAAGTTACGCAGGGAGTGCAATGAAGAGAGCGGCCGCATCTTCCGTGCGCGTGAGATATGTCACCGATGCTGTGACAGATTCCACTGTGGTGGCGCAGGCCACGTGGCACAGCCTGGCATGGCTGGTGTTTGCGAACATGATCGGCGTATGGATCGCCATTCTGCTGCTGTACCCCGGCGCGGGCAACTGGATTGCGCCGCTGAGCTATGGCCGCTGGATGCCGGCACACCTGGATTTGCAGCTGTACGGCTGGATCAGCCTGCCGCTGGTGGGCTGGGCGCTACGCGTCTACCGTGCGGACCGCGGCAGGATTGCGCCGTGGAGCAAGACCGCGCTGGTACTTTGGTCGCTGGCGTTGACGCTGGGTACAGTGTCATGGCTCAGCGGGCATACCACAGGCAAACTCTTCCTGGACTGGACGGGCTACGTACGGGTCTTCTTTCCAGCGACCATTCTTTATCTCTGGGGCATTCTTGTCATCGCGCTGGCGCGGGACTGGCGGGAGGCGCGGACGTCGAGGCTTGCGCTGGCAGCGAAGCTTGGCGGCCTGATGGTGCTGCTGATCGTTCCGTTTCTGATTTACGTTGCCTGCAATCCGAATATCTATCCTCCGGTGAATCCGGCGACGGGAGGGCCAACCGGTGCGAGCCAGCTGGAATCTGTACTTGTCACGGTTCTGATTCTGTTCCTGGTTCCGTACGGAGTCACGAAGCGGACCGAAGAGCCGACGCTCTGGCTGAAAATCTGCTGGATTGTGTTTGCGATGGAGGCCGTGCTTTGCATCAGCCTAGGGCGCTATGACGCCAGCAACAGCAATCCGGCGCAGTACATGGGGCTGGCGACGGTGCTGGTGTGGGCTCCACTGCTGCCGAAGTACTACCGCGCGTTTGAGTGGCGGCCGGCAGCGCGGATCTGGCTGCAGGCGACCTATGTGTGGTGGGCGATGCTGCTGGTGACGGGCTGGATCCTGTTTCTACCCGGAGTGCTGAACCGGTTCAAGTTTACGGATGGCCTTGTGGGGCATTCGCTGATGGCGATGGCCGGATTTGTGACGACCCTGCTTGTTCTGCTGCTGGTGATGTTGCTGGGCGAGGATGGGGACGTTTTTCATTCGAAGTGGGCCTTTTGGGCATGGCAACTTGGGACCTTCGGTTATGTTGTGATCATGTTTTATGCGGGCTGGATCGAGGGCGCGCATCCGACGTTTACCATGGTGCCCGGACCACTGCGGAATGCGATCTACTGGCTGAGGCTGATATTGGGCATGGCTATGACGGCGGGTTCCATCAATTGGCTCTACTGGCATACGCAGCGTATGCGGAAGCGTGCTGCCGAAGCAAATGCTGCCAATGGGCATGATGTCGCGGCGCGCATAGCGGAGGTGGTTTCGTGATGAAGGCCCGCACGGCAATCCAGCTGTATCACTACGCCGCCGGACTTTGCGATACGAGTACGGGGCTGCTGCTGCTGTTTGCTCCGGCGTTCACGCTGCGCATGATGGGAATTACCCGGAATCCGCAGCCGCTTTTCTACGCCAGCTACGTAGGGATCTTTGTGTTCTGCGTGGGATTCAGCTACCTGGTGGTTCCGGGCACGGGGCTGGCAAAGTCACTGCGCGCCGCGAGCTGGCGCACACAATGGCTGATTACGGCGCTGTTTCGAACAGCGATCGCTGTATTCGTATCCTTGCAGGTTGCATTTGGCGCCATGCAGCCTGCGTGGCTTGCGGTCGCGCTGACGGACACAACGTTTGCGGTGATCCAATGGATTGGATTACGCAGGGACTGGATCGCACTTGCCGAATAGCGGGATACAAGGGACGGCGCCGCGAACCAGCCGCTGGAGCGGCTGGCAGGGAATTGTACTTGTAGCGGGTACGTATACCTATTTTCTGATTTTTGCGCAGTTCGGCTTTCTGAAGCGGCTCAACGAGCTTGGGCTTTCCGCGGCGCATCTGAAGGTCGTGATGGGCGCGATGGCGGTGGGCGGAATCCTGGCCAGCCTTGCGGCTGCGCGCTTTAAGGTGGAATCCGATCCGGCGCGCCGGTTGCAGTGGTCGCTGCTGGGCAGCGCACTGGCCGCTGTGCTTACACTGCTGCGGCTGAATCTGGCGGGCGGCATGGCGGTGGCGGCACTGATCGGAATTTCGCTCGGCGTACTCACGGTCACGCTGGTGACGCATCTGCCGCGTTGGATTGGCGCAACGCAGGCGCTGATGAAAATTGCGCTGGGCACGGGAACGGCGTACCTGATTAGCAATATTCCCGGACTGTTCACGGCATCGCCAAAGGTGATCGCGATCACGGTAGCGATGGTGGTTGCGGCGTGTATTCCGGTTGCGCGATGCGAGTTGCAGGTCGAGAGCGGACCGGCGGAGGCTGCTCCGGCATCGAGGAATTCGTTCCTGCTGGTGCTGCTGTGGTTCACGGCGCTGGTGTGGTTCGATTCGGCGGCGTTCTACATCATTCAGCATGCGCCTGCATTGCACTCTGGCGCCTGGGTGGGCTCTGCCAATCTTTGGCGCACCGGCGGGATTCACCTGGCGGCCGCAATATTTGCCGCATGGTTGCTGGCTCGCCGCGGGCTTGCTGCGACGCTGACGGCCGCGTTTGCGCTGCTGGCGGGGGCGTGCGTCTTTTTGTTGCACCCTCTGCATGCGGGTCCGGCGGCGTGGCTCTATCCCATGGGCGTGTCGCTTTACTCAGTGGCGTTGGTTGCGTATCCGGCGTATCTGCTGGCGGCCGGAGTGAAGGAGCGGGCGCGGCAGGCGGGCTCTCTCTATGCCGTTGCCGGATGGGTTGGTTCGGCGATGGGCATCGGGATGGCGCAACATCTGCATCGCGTGCCGCCGGCATTTATTGCCGCAGCCACGCTCCTCTTTGTGGCGCCAGTTGTGTGGTTTGCCGGGCGCCGGTACTGGCGCGAGATGCTGGCGGCGGTTGTGGTGTGCTCGGTTTCCTGGGGCGTGGAGCAGGCGATCCGGGCGGATCATCCGAAGCCGGCTGCTTCAGCGGAGACCGCGGTCGAGCTGGGCCGCCATGTCTACATCAGCGAGGGCTGCATTCATTGCCATTCGCAATATGTGCGCCCAAATACGCAAGACGTACTGCTGTGGGGTCCGGCGAGCAACGTGTACCAGGTGCAACGGGAAAAGCCGCCGCTGATCGGGAATCGCCGCCAGGGTCCGGATCTGAGTAACGTGGGCAGCCGGCGCTCGCCGTTGTGGCTGAAAATTCATCTCATCGATCCGCGGGCGGTGAGTCCACACTCGATCATGCCGTCGTATGCATATTTGTTTCGTAACCAACGCGGTGACGAACTGGTGGCCTACCTTGCCAGCCTGAAAAATCCGGACAGCAAGGAGCACCTGCAAAAGGTGCTGGATACCTGGACGCCGAGCGCAAAGGCCGTGGAGGCCGCGCGTCGTCTCGACGGGAAGGCACTATGCCGGGAGTTTTGCGCGACATGCCATAGTGCGGATGGAGTGGTGCGGCAGCGCTGGGGGGCGGATTTCCGCAAGCCACCGCAGAGCCTGGCGACGGGCAAGTGGAAGGATATTCCGGCCAAGGCCACGCCCGCTGAGCAGCGGCTGGAGCTGGCGCGCATCATAAAATTTGGTATGCCGGGCACGAACATGCCGGGACATGAGTATCTTCCGGACGCGCAGATTGAGGCAATGGCCGATTGGCTTGTGCATCTGCGGGCCGCGAAAACAGGCATGAAGGCAATGCAGCGATGAGCATGACGGACAGCACAAACCCCTGGCGTGGAGCGCATTTTGCGAAGGGACGATTTTTCAATCCCGGGGTGCCACAGCATCGGTTTTCAGAGTTTTTGCGCTGGATCACCAGGCGCGAACAGGGCAGTTGGAATGGTTTCAGTGCATCGGAGCCCGGTCCTCCTCCGCCTGCGCGAGTGCATGGAACGGAGCTGCGCGTAACATTTGTCAACCACTCGACGTTTTTACTGCAGACCGAGGGGCTGAATCTGCTTACGGATCCGGTGTGGTCAGAGCGCGTGAGCCCGGTCACTTTTGCCGGACCAAGGCGCCGCCGCGCGCCGGGCCTGCGCCTGGAAGATCTGCCGCGCGTGGACGCGATCCTTATGTCGCATAACCACTACGATCATTTCGACAAGGCGACCCTGGTGCGCCTGCTTGGGCGTGACCGGCCTGTTGTATTTTGCCCGCTGGGGCTTGCGGAGCCGCTCCGCAAGCTTGGGTTCGGTGAAATCCGCGAGCTTGACTGGTGGCAGAAGGTTGCGTGGAGCGGACTGACGGTGCATTGCGTACCGGCACAGCATTTTTCGGCACGAGGCCTCTTTGACCGGAACCGCACTTTGTGGTGCGGATGGATGCTGGATGCGGACGCCGGTTCGGTCTACTTTGCGGGAGATACAGGACTGAGCAGTCTTTTTGAAGAGATTGCCGCAAGCTTCCCGCGCATTCGCCTGTCGTTGTTGCCGATCGGCGCGTACAAGCCGCAGTGGTTCATGGGGCCGATTCACATGGCGCCGTCGCAGGCCCTTTACGTGCATCGTCTGCTGGGTTCCGCGCACAGCATTGCGACGCATTTTGGCACTTTTCCGCTGGCGGACGATGGGGAGGCCGAGCCTGTGAAAGGGCTGGAGCGCGCGCTGCTTCAGAGTCCGCCGGTGCAGCCCTTCTGGGTGTTGAAAGAGGGGGAAGGCCGCGACATTCTGGAAATGGTGGAAGCCGCATGCGCCGACGTCCGGATGCTTTCCGGGGAATAGCCCAGCCATGCAGCCGGTAGTTAGACTGACAGTGAACAGGCCGTAGCATGGACACATCCTTCCACGTCATGAGCAAACCCACCGGTCCAATTTGTAACCTGGACTGTTCGTATTGTTTTTACCTGGAAAAAGAGGGTCTCTACACCGCTCATGAGCGCTGGGCGATGAGCGAGCCGGTGCTGGAGAGCTACATCGGGCAGTACATTGAAGCGCAGCCGGAAGACACGGTCAACTTTGCCTGGCAGGGCGGGGAGCCGACGCTGCTGGGAGTGGAGTTCTTCCGCAAGGCATTCGAGCTGCAGCAGAAGTATGCGAACGGCAAGAGAATCCAGAACGCACTGCAGACGAACGGGATTCTGCTGGACGACGAGTGGTGTGAGTTTCTGGCCGAGCAACACGTACTGGTGGGCGTTTCGATTGACGGACCGCGCGCGCTGCACGATGCGTACCGCGTGGATAAAGGCGGAAATGGCACGTTTGCCCGGGTGCTGCGCGGCATCGAGTGCCTGAAAAAGCATGACGTGGAATTCAATACCCTAACTACAGTCCATCGCGGGAACGAAGGCCATCCGATGGAGGTTTACCGCTTTCTGAAGGAGATTGGAAGCCGCTACCTGCAGTTTATTCCGATTGTGGAGCGAAAAGCGGCGCAGCCGGCGGTGGATGGGCTGGTGCTGATTCAACCGACATTTGAGGGGGTGGCAGAAGTCACGGCGTGGTCAGTGAATGCGCAGCAATACGGGAGATTTCTATGTGCCATCTACGACGAGTGGGTGAGCCGCGACGTGGGCAGAGTGTTTGTGCAGCACTTTGATGTTGCCCTGGAGAGCTGGCTGGGGATGAATGCGAGCATCTGCATTTTTCGCGAAACCTGCGGCGCCGCCCTGGCACTGGAGCACAACGGCGACCTTTACTCCTGCGATCATTTTGTGTACCCGGAGCATAAGCTGGGCAATGTGCTGGAGCAAAGCATGGAGGAGATGGCGGGATCCGCGCAGCAGCGGCAATTTGGCGAGCACAAAGCCGCCTCGCTGCCGAAAATGTGCCGGGAATGCCCTGTGCGATTTGCCTGCCACGGCGAGTGCCCGAAGCATCGCTTTTTGAGGACGCCGGATGGCGAGTACGGATTGAATTATCTCTGCGACGGTTACAAACTGTTTTTCCATCACATCGACGAGACGATGCGATTCATGGCGGCGGAACTGAAAGGTGGCCGTCCGCCGGCGAACGTAATGCGCTATGTGGCGGCGAAGCAGCGAGCAGCGGATGGCAAGAGTCACGCCGGCAGAAATGACCCCTGCGAGTGTGGCAGCGGGCGCAAACGAAAGCACTGCTGCGGGGCATAGAGCAATTCCCTATTCCTGTGAGCTTTCCGAATTCAACCAAGCGCAGCATTTCTTAACGGAAAAGCTGCGTTGAGATTCTCTCATCGGTCTATATCAAAAAGGGGAAATGCTCCAGCGGAGCTGCTAGTCAGAGCGTGCGCTTGAACAGGGGCGTAGCGATCAGCAGCGTGCCCGCTCCGTAGAGAAACAAAATGAGCAAATCCTGATCAATGGCGGCGAAGCCCGCGCCTTTGAGCAGGACCGACTGCAATCCGTGCACGGCGTAGGTGAAGGGATCCACGACGGCGATGGCCTGCAGCCATTTGGGGAAAGCGTCCACGGGGTAGATGGCGCCGCTGGGGAAGAAGAGCAAGGTATTGAGCACGCCGAACATGGCGCGCGGGACCAGAGGGTCCTCTACGCGCACCATAAAGAGGAACATCATGCCGTTGAAGGCGATGGAAGAAAAGACGACGAGCAGCAGGAGTTCCAGCCCGGTCTTGAAGTGGAATGGCGTTCCGAGGCCCGCCGCCAGCGAGCCCAGCACGATAAGCGCCACGCCGGAAAGTACTGCCTTGATGGCGCCAGCAAGGTTGAGTCCGGTGACGAGTTCGAGCTTGGTGATGGGTGTGACGAGATAGCCCTCGTGCACGCCGCGCGCCTTGTCGTCGATGTAGAGCATGCCGCCACCGATCATGACGGAGACATACATGGCCAGCGTGACGGAGCCGGAGAGGAGAAACTTCATGTACTCGATATAGGGGAAGAGTTCGACGATGTCGAGTTGGATCTGCTTGTTGATATGTGCCGGGATTTCTGATGCGTTGAGCGACTGGACCAGCAACTGCATTTCAGCTTCGACGGAGCTGCTGACGAACTGGTCGGAGTTGTCGACCACGAGACCGATCTTTGGATCGTCGCCGGCGAGCACACGGCGCGAATACTGCTCCGGAATGATGACGACGCCACTGATCTTGCCGCTGCGCACATCCTGAACGGCTTTCTGCTCGTTTTCGTACGGTGTAACGGTGAAGGTCTTGATGTTGGCGGCGATGGCGTCGAAGTCTTCCTTGACGCGCAGAGATTCGAAGCCGTGGTCGTGGTTGACGAAGCCGAGCTTTACGTTGCGGACTTTGCCGCCGAATGCATTGCCGAGAATCAGTAACTGAACCAGTGGCAAAAGCATGGAGGTAAGCAGCAGCGCCGGTGATCGGAAGAACTTCCGCAGCTCGCGTTCGACAATAGCCAGCATGCGATTCATGCGCGCATCCCCGGGCGTGGCGGCATCAGCGATTCAGAGCTACCCTTGACCAGTTCATCGCGCAACTGCCTGCCGGTGTAGTGCACGAAAACATCGTCGAGCGTGGTGCTCTGCACGTTCAGCGACTTGAGGGTGAGGCCCATGGAGTTGGCGATCTGCACAAGTTCCGCCGTGGTCTGCGAGCCATTGGCGGTGACGATGCGATACATGCCGCCGCTTTGGGATTGCACAGACGATACGCCCTCCAGATGTTCCAGCCGTTCCAGCAATGCGTCGGAGCTTTTTGTAAAGCCAACTTCGACGGTGTTTTCTCCGGGCACGCTTGCCTTGAGGGCCATGGGCGAGTCGAGCGCCACGAGCTTTCCGTGATCAATGATCGCGATGCGATCGCAGAGCCGGTCCGCCTCTTCCATGTAGTGCGTGGTGATGAGCATGGTGAGGTGCCGCGTTTCTTTGAGGTGGTTCAGCATCTCCCAGACGGCCACGCGCGAAACCGGATCGAGGCCGGTGGTTGGCTCATCGAGAAAGAAGATGTCGGGGTTGTGCACCAGCCCGCGCGCGATTTCGAGGCGGCGCCGCATGCCACCGGAGAGCGTTTTGGTCTGGGCTTTGCGCCACCTGGCCAGATCGACGGCTTCGAGCAGTTCGTTGATGTTCTGCTCGCGCTCTTTCTTGTGCAGCCCGTACAACTTGGCGTAAATGGAGAGATTTTCTTCGACCGTGAGATCCACGTCGCTGGTGAGGGCCTGCGGAATGACGCCGATTCTCCGGCGCACGGCATCGGGATCGTGCATGACGTCGTAGCCGGCGACGACGGCCCTGCCGCGAGTGACCGGAATGAGCGTCGTCATCATGCGAATGAGCGTGCTTTTGCCGGCGCCGTTGGGGCCGAGCAGGCCGAAGATCTCGCGGTCCTTTACGTCGAAGGTGACGTCACTGACGGCCTCAAAGTCGCCATAGCGTTTGACGATTTTTTCGACCAGCATGGCGGGCTGGGCCTGCGCGCCGCCTGAGGGCGTGCTCATGGCTTCACCAGCCGGTTGCGGGGGATGTAGACGTAGGCCGTCATGCCGGGCACGAAGCGCTCGCCGGGGTTCTGGATGAGCAGCTTGATCTGGACAGTCTTGATGTCGCGCTTGGTGCGATTGACATCGCGCTGCGTAGCAAAGTCTGCGAGCGCCGCCTTGGCGATCACTTTTCCGGTGGTGGTGGCGCCGCTCGGCATTTCGACTTTGAGGGTGTCGCCGAGTTTCACGCTATCCGCTTCTGTTTCCGGCAGGGGCGCATAGACCCATGTCTGGGAGAGATCCATTACGGTTGCGATGGGAGTGCCGGCTGCAACGACTTCGCCCTGACGCGCCGCCAGCACGTTGAGCATGCCGGTGACAGGCGAGCGGATGTCGGCATAGCCCAGTTCGATTTCCGCCTGCTGTTGCAAGGCGTCGGCGTTCTGCATGGCTGCGATGGCGGAGGCGGTGGTTTGCGCCGCGGCCTTTGCCTGATTGGTGTTTGCCAGTGCGACTTTCACGGAGGCTTCCGCGGCGGCGACGTTCTCCCTGGCGACGATTACGGCAGAGCGGAGCGCTGCGGATGCGGTGACGGCCTCATCCCGGGACTGGGCGCTGGCGACGCCGTCCTTGGCGAGCCTCACAATCCTGCGGGTATCCGCTTCCTGATGTTCGAATTGGGCGAGCGCCTGCGCGAGAGAGGCGCGGGCGGCGCGGAGCTGCGCCTCGGCGTTGCTGACCTGGCTGGATGTCTGGCCGGAAAGCTGCACCTGGGTGTCGCGCGCCTCCTGCACCTTGAAGGCGTCGCTGCGCGCGATTGCGGCGGCGGCGGCCATGGCGGCCTGCAGATCGTCGCTGTCAATGGTTGCCACCAGTTCGCCGCTGGTGATGTGCTGGCCCTCCTGCACGGGCAGGGTGGTAATGCGGCCGGGAATCTGCGAGCTGATGATGACCTCGTTGGCATCGACAGTGCCCACCAGCCGCAGGCCACTGGCCTGATGCGTCGACCAGAAATACCAGCCGATGGAGCCGGCCAACAATACCGCAAACAGAGTCAGAATTCTCCGCCGAGCCTTCATCGTGACTTGACTCCTGATGAGTGAAATTTCCATGCGAGCCCGATGGCGGGCATGGGAGTGTCGGCCAGGACGCGCTGTACGAGTTGCTCGCCGCGTCGCCGGTCAGTAAACAGGGCGGCGCCGAGAAGCTGGAGTGCGGCCTTGCGGCGGCGGCGAATCTGGCGCTCGTGCAGCGGATCAAAATCGGCGACATGGCGCATCATGGGCGCGCTGAGGAAATAGAAGACGTTCGCGCCCAGCACGGCATAGATGACCTGCAGCCAGTCAGCGCGGATCAGCTCGCCGGACTTCATCCCTTCAGCGAGTACGCGGCGCATTTTGCGCATGAGCACGCTAAAGATCTTTTCCAGCGGGGCCGGAACGGCATCGTTGCCGCTTTCCCGCAGGCGCGTCATTTCCTGGTTGATCAACTGCCGGTACTCGTGCTGCGACGCGATGCGGTCAAAGTGATTGAGGGCGGTGCGGAGCAGGCGCTCGCCGGCGCTGCCTTCGTGTTCGAGGGAGCGCAGCGCCGACTCGAGCATCTGCTGGGCGGAGGCGTCGAGAGCGGCCGCATAGAGTTCGGTCTTGCTATGGAAGTAGTAGTAGAGCAGCGCCTTGTTGACTTCGGCGCCCGCGGCGATGGCGTCAGTGCGTGCTCCGGCCAGGCCGTGCTGGCTGAATTCGGCAATGGCGGCACGCAAGATACGTTCGCGGCGGTCGTCCGAGGCTTCGATGGGGTCCTGCTGATCGAGGCGCACGGGCTGCGCCGAGCGTTGGCCGCGGATTTTTCTTTCGAGATGGGTTCTGGTGGCCAAGGGTATTTTCCGTGATGGATGCCATGTGGCGATCCCTATTAATTAACCAGTTAGTTAAAGTTTAGCATGGCGGCAAATTTCCGCACGGGGCGATGGAAATTTTGCCCGGCCCCGAGGCTTGTCGGACCCGGCGGGCGGCTGGGGACCGGGCGGCAATCAAGGTGGCCGCCACGACTGCGGACGCACTCCTCAGTTGCATGTTGCGGAAGGCGTGCCATACAACCTGTGACAGCGGTCACAGCCCGCGCCGGACCGCGGTGCCAGCTTGTAGGGGTAGGGCCTGTTCCTGGCCTCGACCCGGAGTGAACCACTCTGCTCGACGCTCCCTCATAGGCGTCCTGGCGCTCTGGTCGACTGGATGTCTTCTTTCTTCGGAGGCAGGAAAAACTCCAGCTTTCTCAACTCCATCCATGCGAGGTCAAATCAATGGACACTGCCAGTAGCCCTCTCAATCAATCCCTTCCGCGCCTTGGTCAGCCAGCACCTGTGTTTGAGGCGGAAACCACCCATGGAACGCTGCGGCTGGAAGACTTTAAGGGAAGCTGGCTGATTCTGTTTTCTCATCCAGCCGACTTTACCCCGGTTTGCACGACGGAATTTGTGGCTTTTGCCGAACTGGCTCCGGAGCTGCGCAAGCGCGGCGTGGAGCTGTGCGGCCTGAGCATCGACAGCACATTCTCGCACATCGCGTGGGTGCGTAATATCGAGAAGAATTTCGGCGTGAAGATCCCATTCCCGGTGATCGCCGATCTGAACAAGGAAGTTGCGACGCTCTACGGCATGATCATGCCGGGCGAGAGCAAGACGGAAACCAGCCGGTGTCTTTTTGTAATCGATCCGCAGGGAATTCTGCGGGCGATGATTTACTACCCGCTGAGCACGGGGCGGAACACGCAGGAGGTGCTGCGGCTGGTGGATGCCCTGCAGGCCACCGACAAGCACGGCATCGCGACGCCAGCGAACTGGAAGCCTGGCGAGAAGGTGATCGTGCCTCCGCCGAAGACGACGGAGGATGCGGAAGTACGCATGAAGGCAGGCTTTGAGACCACGGACTGGTACTTCTCGAAGAAGGCCGTCTGAATCATTCCTATCGCAGGTCATGGAGCCGGCAGCGGCTCCATGACGGAAATGGGGCCACAATGGCTTGTTTGAATCCGGATGGCGAACTCACGGAATCTGCGAAGCAGATTCTCAATGCCATGGAACGGCCGATTCTGCTATCGGAGGTTGCGGCCAGGACGGGGCTGCCGCTGTATCGCATTCGCAGCGCGAGCCGGGAGCTGGCCGAGGCAGGATTTGCGGCCGAGGCCGGAGGCGAGTGGCAGGTCACCGGCGTTGGCATGGCCGCAATTCGAAAGACAGAGAGTGCGGCCTGATCTACATGGGAATTTGCCGAACCGCGGGCGAAATCTCTATTGCACAGGCATCGGAAGGCCCGGGTGCAGGACGACGGAGGTTGCAATGAAGAAATACCTGATGGAACTGATAGGAACATTCTTTCTCGTATTCACGATCGGCATGTCAGTGCTGGCGGGCGGCGACGGAGTGATTCCTCCACTGGCTATCGGCTCTGTGCTGATGGTGATGATTTACGCAGGCGGACACATTTCGGGCGGGCATTACAACCCGGCCGTGACGCTGGGTGTGTGGCTTCGCGGGCGGTGCGCGACGAAGGACGTGATTCCTTACATGCTGTTTCAAGCGATGGGCGCGGTCCTGGCGGGTGCGGTGGTTCGGTATGTCATGCCCATCAATCATCCGCAGATTCGTCACCTTGCGGTGATGCCGGAGTTGCTGGCGGAATTCCTGTTTACGTTTGCGCTTGTCTTTGTGGTGCTCAATTCGGCCACCTCTGACGACAACAACGGGAATTCGTTCTTTGGGCTGGCGATTGGGTTTACGGTGGTGGCGGGCGCGTTTGCGGTGGGCGGAGTGGCTTCGGCTGCTTTCAATCCTGCTGTGGCCGTGGGCATCTCGTTCATGGGGATGGTGGCCTGGACGAAGATCTGGGTGTACCTGCTGGCCAACTTTGCAGGAGGCGCATTTGCGGCACTGGCATTCCATGCGCTGGCTCCTGAGACGCGTGGCGCTGCCGCAAAGGCGGGCAAGCTGCAGACCAACCCTTAGAGTTGGCTGCGTGGTCGACTGTAACGTCCTTATGGCGCGGGGATGGTGTGGGTCATCCCTGCGCTCTTTGTGATGCCATCCGAGAGACGGTCCGGTGAGCGGGATGCTCCTCCGGTCAGCTGCCGGCTCGTTTGAGCACCACGGGAAATTTCGAGTCGAGTATCGCGGAAAGATTGAGCGAAGGGTCCGTGCCGTCTGGCGGAGGGCCAATGGCGGGGCGGTTGGGCGCGGGTTTTTCCGGCTTCGACAAGAAGTGGAAGGGTAATGTTACGGAGCGCTCAAGTTTGATTTCATCTCCCTGGATGATGCCTTCATAGGTATTGCGGCCAGACTTGAAGGCGATACGGTCGCCGTTCACGGCGCCGTCTGTGATGGGGACCGGCATGCCATTGTTGCCGAAATAACCTTCGAAGCTTTCCACGCTGCCTTCCAGCCTGCCGCTTTTTTGCCGGAAGGTGAACGCCTGCGCATAACCCAGGAACGATACCAATCCTCCGGCGCCGTTGGCATTGACCGGACGCCAGAGTCCGGTGATGCCTTCGCCTTCCGGGATGGAGCGCTTCCACACGCTGACTTGTGGTTCGAGTTCCGCCGGATGGCAGGCAACGGAAGCAGTTGCGGGGGCGAGTCCGGGGGAAGTGGCTTCGACCGTGATCGTGCCGGGTGATTTGTCTGACTGGACGAGCGCCATGCAGTAACCGGAGAATGCTTTTCGCGATGTGCCCTTGTCGGGCGACTGATCCGTGGGGTCGCCGTTGCCGACGCCGATCAGCCTTGCGGGGCCTGTGATGCGGAAGGTGACGAGGTTATTGGTGATGGGCACGACGCGTCCGCTCGCATCCTGTACCGCGACGGAGAACATCGCCACGTCGACGCCATTGGCGGAGAGCGATTTGCGATCCGGGAGCAGGACGAGTTTCGCGGCAGGCCCTGTGGTGTCGCGGCGAGTGGTCATCACATGTTTGCCGTCTTTCCAGCCGCGCGCTTCAAGCGAGCCGGGAAGATACTTCACGTTCCAGGCGACGTGGGAGTTTTTCTCCACGGCTTTTATTCCAAGGCTTTTCCCGTTGTGGAAGAGCTCTACCTTGTCCAGGTTGGAGTAGACCCAGACGGCGATTTCCCTGCCTTCGTATGCGGGCCAGTTCCAGTGCGGAAACAGATGGAGCACGGGCTTCTGCGTCCACCAGGACTGGTAATAGTAGAACGTATCCTTGGGGAAGCCGCAGGTGTCGACGATGCCGTACTGCGAGCTGACGTTGGGCCATCCGTCGGGCGAAGGTTCGCCGCGATAGTCGAAACCGGTCCAGACAAAGCCGCCGGCGAGCCATGGCTGTGCATCACAGAACTGCCACCAACCTTCCGCGGAAGCACGGCCAGTGGTGGTGTATGGATCGTAGGAGCTGACGTAGCCTTTCGACGGATCTGTGATGTAAATGCCGCGCGTGCCGACGGCGCTGACATTTTCCGTTCCCATCACGGGCCGGTCAGGATGTGTCTTGTGGTAGGCCGCAGCCTGCGGGTCCATGTAGTTGTAGCCGATGACATCGCAGACGGCGAGACCGCCGGTGCCGATGGCGGCGGTGGGAGCAATGGAGACAGGGCGGCTGCCGTCGTAACGCGCAGCCAGAGCCTTCATGGCGGAGAGAATGAGCACGCCGCGCGGCGTGTTGGCGACGGGCTCCTCATTGCCCATGGACCACATGAAGACGCAGGGGCGATTGCGGTCGCGCCGGACCAGGTCGCCGAACTGATGCAGACCTTCGGGGTTGGAGGACATCATGCGCGTCTCATCGAAGACGAGCATGCCAAGCCTGTCACAGGCGTCGAGCAACGCAGGTGTAGGCGGATTGTGCGAGGTGCGGATGGCGTTGCAGCCCATTTCCTGCAGCTTACGGATGCGGTAGTACTGCACGGCATCGGGGACGGCTACGCCAACCCCGGCGTGGTCCTGGTGATTGCATGTGCCGCGCAACTTGACGTGCTTGCCGTTGAGGAAAAAGCCATGCTGCGCATCGAAACGGATGGAGCGTATTCCAAAAGTTGTTTCATAGCGGTCCACTGTTTTGCCGTTGACGCGAATCTCGGTGAGCAGTTTGTAGCGGTTGCGTTCTTCGAGGGACCAGAGGCTGGGATGGCTGATCTCGATCTTCTGGCGGTAGTTACGCTCGCTGCCGGGTTGAATTGTAGCCGCAGCGGTTACATCTTTGGCGACGGCTGAGCCCGAAGGATCCACGATGGTCGAGACAACGCGGGCGCTGCCCGGCACTTTGCCGTGATTTTCCACTTCGGTGAGCACGGAGAGCGTGGCCTGGTTGCCGCGAATTTCTGAGCGGACGAAAGTGCCCCACTTTTTGACGTGCACGGGATTGGTTTTCACCAGCCATACATGGCGGTAGATTCCAGCGCCCTCGTAAAACCAGCCGTCTCGCTGTGTGGCGTCGACACGCACCAGCAGGATGTTGCGCTGGCCGGGATTGGCGAAGTCCGTGACGTCAAAGCTGAAGGGGTCGTATCCGCCAGTGTGCTGGCCCACAAAGAAGCCGTTGAAGACGACGAGCGTGTCGCGATAGGCGCCTTCAAATTCGAGCGTGATGCGTTTGCCGACGTCCTCGGCGGGAAGGTCGAAGATGCGCCGGTACCATCCCACGCTGGTGGCGGGATATTTGCGCCCGAGGGGATGGAATCCCGCACTGAGCAGGCCAGGGTCGTCGACAAACGGCAGTTCCACGGCCCAGTCATGCGGGAGGTCGATTCCGCTCCAGTCGGAATCGTCGAAGGCCGCGGTGGCGGCGGGCAGAAAGTTGCCGGTTTTTTCAAAGTTGCCGGTCCATGAGCTTCCGTAATGAAAATCCTTTTCGGCATCGTTGGCGTTGCCGAGGTGAAAGCGCCATCCAAAGTCGAGCAGGAGGCGTTCGCGGCCGGCGCCAGGAGCCGGAGGTGTGAGGGTTTCCGGCACACTGAGCGGGCCGGAAGCATCGTCCCATGCATGTGTTGCCGAGCGAATGGGGCCGACGCCCTGCGCCATGGCGGTTGCAGCCGGTGCCAGCAGGCCGGTCTTGAGAACGTCGCGGCGTGTAATTGGTTTCACTGAGCCTCCCGTGAGATGCGGTGCTCACACTTTCATGATTCGAGGAAGCGCCTGTCAATGCAGAAATCATTTCGTCAAAGGCAGGCCGCGGTTGCGAGCCATGAAGGGTTTCAAGCGCTTTCGGCTCAACCGTGGGCGAGGTGATATTGCGGGGTGTGGCTTCTTCTGAAGGAAATAGCCACCGAGGAGCTTCGGCCTCGCAAAGACCTGAACCGAAAACGCTGCAAAACGGTCATGTTTTCGCGGTGCGTGAAACAATGCTTTTGGCAGCACCGGCAAGGCATGATTGTTGCAGGAGCATTGAACGGATGAATGAAATTTCCATGGAGCGCACAGGTTCCATTCCGGCGGTCTATCTGTTGCACGGCAAGGGCGGCTCGCCGAACGGCACGGTGAATAAGCTGGCCGAAGTGCTGACGCCGCGCTGGCCGCGGCTATCGTTTTTTCGGCCTGAGCTGGCGCACCATGATCCAGCAGCTGCCGCAGAGGCTTCTGTGGAACAGCTGATGCGGATGGAGCTTCCCCGGAATGCGCTGCTGGTAGGCATCAGCCTGGGTGGTACGGTTGCGGCCAAGCTGCAGGAGATGGGCCGCGAGGATCTCCACGTGATGGCAGTGAGTTCTCCGACCTGGGCGGATGGAGTTGTGCTGAAGCAGCGCCCTGAGCGCCGTGTGGCGCTCTATTCCTCGCGGGATGGGGTGATCGCATCGCGGGTTGCTGACTGGCCGAAGCTGGCGGCCATTTCACGCGACTTTGAATGGCTTACGCATAACACGGATCAGCACCTTGAGCCGCTGGCGAAGCTCTTTGGCTGGTATCTTGCAGGGAGCTTGCCTGAGCGGATCGATGAGGAGCCGCGGGACGATTCATCTGCGGTATGACGGCTTCGCTGGAAGGGGATTTCCTGCTGTTATGCCGTGGTCCGAGTTTGAGAGGCGCGGCTTTTCGTGAGGGGAAAGCCGCGCCTCCATTTGGATTGGGCGTGCCACTGCAAGAAATCTTGCTCAGACGTGTTGTTCCACTGTTTCCTGTTCCGTTTGCGGAAGCTTGTCGCCAGGGCGCGCCAGGGTGACGTACAGCGTTGGCAGCAGGAAGAGGCTGATCACCAGCGTCAATGTGAGTCCACCCACGATCACGATGGCAAATGGCCGCTGTGCGTCAGAGCCGATGGCGTGTGACATGGCGGCCGGCAGCAAGCCCAGGGTGGCCACGAGCATCGTCATCAGGATGGGACGAAGGCGCACGCGCGCCGCCTCCATGGCTGCATCTTCGATGGAATAGCCACGGGATCGCAACTGGTTGATGTACTCCAACATGATCATGCCGATCTGAATGGATACACCGAAGAGCGCCAACAAGCCGACACCGCTGGACACGCTGAAATACGTGTGCGTCGCCAGGAGCGCAAGCAGGCCCCCCAGAGGAGCGAGCGCCACATCGAGCAGAATGATGAGCACCCACTTGAAGGAATTGAATGCGAAGTACAGGAGCAGGGAGATACCAATGACAGCGATGGGGATAATTTCGTCGAGGCGGTGATCGGCCTGCTGTTCACTGGTGTACTCGCCGGCCCAGACGAACTGATAGCCCGGAGGCAGCTTCACCTTCTTCTGTACGACCTGCATGGCCTGCTTGACGGTCGAACCGAGGTCGCGCCCGCGCACGTCGAACTTAATGGGAATGAACCGCTCATTGTCGTCCCGGAAGATGGTGGATGGGCCCTCCTGAATACGGATATGGCAGAGCTGCCCGAGGGATACACGCGCACCGGTGGGCGATAAGATGCGGACCGAAGCAATCGCCTGCGCCGAGGTTCGGAATTGCCGCTCGTAGCGCACGGCCAGCGGGAAGCGCATGTCACCGCGCAGGATCTGACTGACTACTTTTCCGCCCACGGCGCCTTCCACCGCCTGGCGAATGGCGCTGACATTGATTCCATAACGGCTAGCGAGAGAGCGGCTGACGGTGATGTTGACGTTGGGCTGTCCCATGACGTGATAAATGCCTGTATCCACGACGCCGGGAACCGTCTTGAGCGCTGCCTGAACTTCCACCGCTTTCTTGGCGAGGATGGCCAGGTTCGGGCCGAACACCTTTACTCCGTTCTGCCCTCGGACGCCGCTAACGGCTTCATCCACGTTGTCCTGGATGGGCTGGGAAAAGTTCCAACCCGCGTAGGGGACTTCCTGGGAGAGCTTGCGATCCATGGCCGCAATCAGGAGGGCCTTGTTGGAGCGATAGGGTTCGGGCCATTCCGACTGCGGCTTGAGGCCAACATAGTACTGCGTATTGAAAAAGCCGGAAGCATCCGTGCCATCGTCGGGGCGTCCGTCCTGGCTTACGATCTTGGTGGTCTCAGGGAACGAAGCAAATATCAGGCGCACTTTATGAGTGACCTTGGCGCCCATGGTGGGTCCCGTGCTCATGGGCAGCATGCCGCGCGCCCAGATGGCGCCCTCGTCGAGATGCGGCAGAAATTCCGATCCGATAATGCCGCTTCCACCCAGAACGAGCATGATGGCTAACAAACCGCCCGCAGACCACAATACGATGCGCCGATTTTGCATGCACCAGCGCAATCCCCGCTCGTAGCGTTTCTCAAGATAGACAAGAACGGGGTTATGCCACTCATGCATGCCGGGGCGGAAAAGGAAGCTGGAGAGAACCGGTGCGATGATGAGCGCGAAGATCAGCGCGCCCAACAGGGCAAAGGACACGGTCCAGGCCATGGGCGTAAACAGCAGGCCCGAGACGCCCGGCAATGCGAAGATCGGCAGATAGGCAACGATGATGATGATGACGGCAAAGAAGACCGGACGCTGAATTTCATGAGCGGCGAAGCTGATGAGCTCGAACTTGGACAGCTTCTTGTCATCTTCCCGGCAGAGAACGCGGAAGATGTTCTCGACCATCATGACGGTTCCATCCACGACCATTCCAAAATCGAGAGCGCCCAACGAGAGCAGGTTGGCGGGGATATGGCGCAGGTTGAGGCAGGTGGCGGCAAAGAGGAGCGAGAACGGAATGGTTCCGGCAACGATGAATGCGCTGCGGGCGTTCCCGAGAAAGATGAAGAGGATCACCGTGACGAGGAGAAATCCGATGGTGAGATTCGTAAGCACGGTGTGCGTTGTGTAGTGAATGAGGGTGCTGCGGTCAAGATAGGGAACGATCTTTACGCCCTTGGGCAGGACATGCGCGTTGAGGTACTTGACCTCTTTCTCGATGCCTTTCAGTGTGGCCTCAGTGGGCGCACCCTTCTGGAGCAGGACGATGCCTTCGACAACATCGTTGTTATCGATGATGGTGCCATCGGGTTCGCGGATGGTTTCTCCGATACGTCCCAGCCGCACCACGTGGCCTTCGATCACGCGGCCCACGTCGCTCACGTGCACCGGCGTGCCGTTTACCTGCTTGAGTACGGTATTGGCGATGTCAGTGGTGTTTTGCATCCTGCCGATGACGCGAACGTCGAACATCTGCTGTCCGTGTTCGATAAAGCCACCGCCGGCGTTATAGTTATTTTCCTTGAGTGCTCTTTCGACATCGCCAATGCTGAGGCCGTATTCGATGAGCTTATCGGGATTGAGGCGAACCTGATACTCCCGTGTGAGCCCGCCAAAGCTGGAGTCGCCGACCACACCCGGGACGGACTTCATGCGCCGGTTGATGACCCAGTCCTGCAGGGCCTTCAGTTGCATGAGGTCGTAGTTCGGATTGGTACTTTGCAGGGTGTACCAATAGATCTGCCCGACGGGGCTGTAATCGGGCCCGATCTGCGGAGTGACTCCACCGGGCAGCGAGATGCCGGAAAGGCGCTCCAGGACCTGTTCGCGATTCCATTGGTCGTTGGAATGAGAGCTGAAGGTCATGGTGACGACCGAGAGGCCGAACATGGTGTGGGAACGCATGTTCGTCATTTCCCGGATGCCGTTCATGTGGGTTTCGATGGGCAGGGTGATCTGCTTTTCGACCTCTTCGGGTGCATGGCCGGGCCACTGCGTGATCACCTGCACCCACTGCGGCGCTACATCCGGGTATGCCTCGATAGGCAGAGCGTGAAAGGAGATTGCGCCCCAAATCAGCAGCAGCATGCCAATGGCGAGAATCAGGAAGCGCTGACGCAGGGCGAGATCAACTATTTTTTGAATCATAACGATATCCTCGGCAGGTTTCCGCCGCCGTTAATCCTGCATGGATGCGGCTGACGCAAATTCCAATGAGTTAGCAATGACGCTTTGATTCGCCTGCAGCCCCCGGGTGACGACCTGCCAGCCTGGAATTGCAACGGAACCCACCGAGACAGGGACGCGGTGAAATATTCCTGGTTTTACCGGTTCGAAGACCCAGAATTGATCGTGAAGCTGAAACAGAGCAGTGACCGGGACAAGTACCTGCGGTGATTTGTGCATCGAAGTGAATCGCGCGGTGACAAACATGCCGGGATTCAACAGGCCCTGCGGATTATCGAGAACGACGCGCACCTGCGCAGTGCGAGTTGTGGGATCGAGGATATGGGAAATATTGCTGACTTGCCCCTGCAGCTTGAGGTTTGGATAAGCCGACACTTCGACGTGGGCCGGGTCGCCGACCTTCACTCGGGAGAGGTCATTTTCGTAGATGCTGCACAGGGCCCAGACGCGGGAAAGATCGGCAATGCGGAAGAGATAGGAATTCTCGACTGCCTCTCCGCGGGATATCTTCTGCTTAATGATGGTTCCGCCGATGGGAGCGCGTACTGTCACGAACGGCGAAGGGGATTTGAGGTCGCCGCCGAGGATCTGAATCTGCCGCGCGGCGGTCTGCTCGTCTATCCTGGCATGCTGTTCGGAGAATTGGGCTTCCTCGAGAGCCTTGCGGGGGGCAGCTCCATGCCGGTACAGGCCCTGTTCGCGTCTCAGCTCTTTCCCTGTGAGTTCGAGTTGCGCCTTTGCGGTTTGATAGACACTGATTGCCTTCGCGAGGTCGGGGCTGTCGACGACCGCCAGTACCTGACCTTTGACTACCTGCTCGCCGAGCTGCACGGGGACGCGCACGGCAAAGCCGTTGGCCAGGGAGAAGACACTTACGGTGCGGCTGACGTCAGGGGCGATGACTCCGGGAGCGGAAAAGTGGTGCGGCATCTGGATGGTCTTTGTCTGAGCCAGCTTGAAGTGTTTTGCCGCGGCAGGATCCATTGAAATGACCGCGCCGCTGGAAGATACCTCGATGATGCGGGTTTTCGTGGTAGTTTCCGCGCTGGACTGGTGGCCGCATCCCTCCAGACCGGATACGGCGCCACACAAAACGATCCCCAAGGCGAAAACGCGCTGCCATCGGCGCATGCCACCGAGGCATTGTGCAGAAGGAGCGAAACTCGTCATACATATTTTCTGCTTCATGGTTGATGGACCTTTCCAGGCCGCAGGCTCATACCAACGACCTCCTCGACTCGTTGCTCGGAAAGCATTGCGTCGGCCAGCGCGCGGCGGTAGTTGAGTTCCACCGTACGGTAGCTGCGCTCGGCATCCAGGAAATTGAGAAGACTGGTATCGCCGCGCAAATAGGCATATTCGCTGATCGACAGAGACTGCTGCGCTTCGTTCAGGTAGCCGGAACGGTAGAGTCGCACGACCTGCAGCGCACTTTGCTGCTGCGCGTAGGCGCTGCGCACCTGGGTGAGCACGAGTTGGTCGGCCGCGCGCTCCTGTTCTTCGGCCTGCGTGATCTGGGCGCCGGCCCTTGCGATGTTGCCCTGGTTTCTGTCGAAGATGGGAATCGCGATGGTGGCATAGGCGCTCAGCTGATTCATGGCTTGCAGGTGCGTGTAATCAACCGTGGTGCCAAGGTTGGGATGCGCGTATGCCCTGGCCAAATGAAGATTGCTCTGTGCTTGAATAATGCCCTGGCGGGCTGCGCGCAGATCCGGACGATGTTGCAGAGCCTCGGCCTCAAGGCCAAGGAGGCTGCGATGCGGATTGTTTGTCTGCAACTTTCCGATGACGTCATAGTTCTGCGGGAGAGCGTCGAAACCGACAAGCTGCCGGAGATTATCTTTGGCCTGGATGACGGCCACTTCGGCGGAGGTGACGTCGGTCTGAAACAGGAGTCGCTGGAGTCGGAGTTTCAAAAGGCTGCCGCGGCTGATGCTGCCCGCCTGGTACTGCTTCTGACTGATGTTCAGGCTCTTGTCGAAAGTCGCCAGATCCTGTTTCGCGAAACGGAGCTTGGACTCCGCATAGAGGACGTTGATGAACTGTGCTGCCACGTCGTAGCGCAGCCGGCGTTCGTCGTTGCTCACCAGCGACGTAGTGACCATGGTGGCCGCCTGGGCCGCCGTCATGCGAGCTTTTCGCTTGCCGTACAGTTCGAAGTCGTAGCTGAGGCCAGCATCGAACTCCGAGTTGGTATTCAGGTTGTTCGATGTAAGGTGGCTCGGCGAAAAGAACGGAATGAACAGAGCATCCGTATCGAACACCGGGTTCGGCCTGAGACCGGCCGTGATCTGATTCGCCTTGCTCTGGGAGATCAGGGTTAAATCCGCTTGCAGCGTCTGGTTATGTGCCAGCGCCATCTGCTCGGCCTGCGCCAGGGTAATGCGAAGCCTCGGCTGGGGCCGGGAAGTCTGGGCGGCGGCGAATCCAGCGCCCAAAGAAGCGAGGAGCAGCAACGCGCCGGCTCGGCCCTGGAAATGAGTGAAATCCGATTTCTTCTTGAACACTTCTCTCCTCAAAGCCAACGCGCAATGTACGGTGCACGCGGCCAAGTGCAAGGCCTTATGGTTCTTCCCAATCGCTGAGGTGCTTACAGTGGTTGCATCGTAATCGCGTGATCGATCAAGGTAGCGCGATCAGCGAACCGAGAGACCGCGCCAACGAGTCCATCAAGGCATCATCCAGAGCGTTCGAACCGGGTTTGGAGTTCCTGTCCTCTGCGCATCCATCTGAGACAAGAAATCCCCCTGCAGCGACAAATACTAGCATTCGAAGTTCCCAAGACCGATTCGGAAAGATAAGCTCTTGATCGTGCGCGGCTTATTTGCAAATGGAGAAACTCTTGCGGACGCCTCTGCCGGGCATCGCTGAATTGTTACATGGTAAATATTACCATCCCGGCAACCGAGCGCCTGGGCTCATCCGCAGATTCGAACATAGCTTGATGCAGAAGATGCGGCAGCGGTTCAAAGTGTTGTCGCTCATCCAGCAAGGAATACGCAAGCAGGGAGTACGCGGCTGGTTTGGCCGGTGCTGCCTGCATGGGAGCAAGCAGCTTGTATGTAGACGAGCGATTTTCATCCCCTGTGTGTCGCCGGGAGATGGAGAAGGCGGGTTGGATTCGGCTGGCCCCCGGGAAATCTTCAGCGGTTTTCATTGCTTGAAATTTCTGTAATAGTTAATCGATTGACTAAACGCTCGCATGGTTGTCTGGAGTTGCCATCGATTCGAAGAGAACTGTTCCGATACGAAGGAGTTCTCCGGGTGATTTTTGCCGGGGCTCTGAATGAAGGTGAGGGGAAGATGAAGATTCAAGCTTTTGCTCGAAGGAAATCGAGCTGGCCAAAGGTCGCCTACGTGGCGGCGGCAATGCTGCTGGCGGTTCCGTGTGCTTTGGGGCAAACCCCATCACGGCCGTGGATGAACAAGGAGTTGTCACCGAGCAAGCGGGCGGAACTGGTGCTACAGCACATGACCCTGGATGAAAAGATTGACCTGCTGCACGGCAACGGCATGCCTCATGCGCCGTTCTGGCACATGCCGTTGACGCATCTGGGGAATGGCGGCTCAGGGTATGTTGCCGGTGTGCCCAGCCTTGGGATTCCGGGGATCGTGATGGACGATGCGGCCTATGGTGTTCGCGGGAGCGGAATCAACGGGCGATATTCGACCGCGCTGCCGTCAGACCTTGCGCTGGCGTCGAGCTGGGACCCGAAGCTGGCCTGCGAGTATGGCGCGCTGATTGGCCGCGAGCTGCGCGCGCAGGGCTACAACATGACGCTTGGCGGGGGCATCAACCTGACACGCGACCCGCGGGATGGAAGGACCTTCGAGTTCGCCGGAGAAGATCCACTGCTGGCCGGGATGATGGTGGGTAACCTGATGAAGTGCGAACAGGCGCAGCACGTCATCGGCGATATCAAGCACTACGCGATGAATGACCAGGAGACGGGGCGAAATATCGTGAACGCGATCATCTCGAAACGCGCGATGCAAGAGAGCGATCTGCTGGCGTTCCACATCGCGATCGACATTGCGCATCCGGGCGCGGTGATGTGCTCGTATAACCGCGTGAACGGAGTGCACTCGTGCCAGAACACGTACCTGCTGCGCGACACGCTCAAGCGGGCCTGGGGCTTCAAGGGGTTTGTGCTTTCAGACTGGGGCGGCACGCACAGCACGGTACGAGCGATCCAGGCGGGGCTGGACCAGGAGCAGCCGATGGATGAGTATTTCGGTCCCAAGCTGAAGCAGGCGGTCAAAGACGGCAGGGTGTCGATGGCGGAGATCAACGACAGCGCACGTCGCGTACTTTATGCGGAGTTCGTTTCCGGCCTGGTCGATTATCCGGTTCACAAGAGCGTGGTCAACGTGATGGCCGGCTTCCATCTTGCGGAAAAGGTGGAAGAGCACAGCATTGTTCTGCTGAAGAATAAGGATCACATTCTGCCGCTGAACAGCGCGGATGTGCATAAGATTGCGATCATCGGCGGACACGCGGACATCGGGATGATTTCCGGCGGGGGCTCGGCGCAAGTCGATCCACCGGGAGGGAATGCCATTGCACCTCCTGGGCATCGTGCAACGTATTGGCAGGCGCATATATGGTTTCCGACGTCGCCTTTGAAGGCGCTGCGCGCGGCGATGCCCGGAACGCAGATCGAGTACAACTCAGGGGATGATTTGTCTGCAGCCGCCGCGGTGGCCAAGAGCGCCGACGTTGCGATCGTCTTTGCGCACCAGTGGGAATCGGAGGGGATGGATCTTCCGAGCCTGTCGTTGCCGGGTGATCAGAACGAACTGATTGAGCGAGTCGCGGAAGCGAATCCTCACACGATTGTGGTACTGGAGAGCGGGTCGGCGGTGACAATGCCGTGGATCGACCAGGTGCAGGGCATTGTGGAAGCGTGGTACGCAGGAAGCAGCGGACACAAGGCGCTGGCGAATGTGCTGGTTGGCAAGGTGAATCCTTCCGCGAAACTGGCGATGACTTTTCCTGTGAGCACGAGCGAACTGCCTCGACCCGAGATTCCGCCGCTTCCGGCAGCCTACAAGAAGCTGGGAATGGCAGCGGTGATGGGTAAGGCGCATAACCTGCCTCCGTACTCAGTGAATTACTTTGAAGGCGCGAAGGTCGGCTACAAGTGGTACGAGGCCGAGGACAAGCAAGTGCTGTTTCCTTTCGGCTTCGGCCTCTCGTACACGACTTATGCGTACTCGGGGATGAACGTGAGCGAAAGCGGCGATCACCCGGTCGTCCGTTTTTCAGTGAAGAACACGGGCAAGAGAGCGGGAACGGAGATCGCTGAAGTGTATGCCGCATTGCCGAGTGCGGCGGGCGAGCACTACCGCCGTCTTGTGGGTTGGGAACGAGTCGAGCTGCAGCCTGGAGAATCGAAGACCGTGAGCGTGACCGTGAGTCCGCAGATGCTGTCGATTTATGACACGCAAAAGAGCGGATGGGAACTGTTGCCCGGCAGGTACCGTTTCTTCGCGGGGCCGTCTTCGGCAAGCACTCCGCTGCAGGGAGCGACTGATCTTCACTGATTGCTGTGCTCAGGCCAGCGGCTTAAGGGATCACACCTTGAGCCGCTGCGCTTGACTGGGCTTGTCCAGCATGGCAGGGAAGAGTGAAAAGGAGATGGACCGGGCCCGGGCAGTGGAGCGGCTGGCAGTACCGATCATGCAGCCAAGCTGATCTGAGGCTGCCGCCCCAGACCTGAGGGTGCGATCCGGATCTCTTCCTGTTGCTCGTGAGACTTCCGCGTTCCCATCCTCACGCTTGAAGACTACTCATGGATCACAGCGTTCGACCGCGGTTTTTCGGGCGCCGCATCGTGACGTTCACCGGAGTCTGTGAAGACAGCGCAATTCATTGAATGGATGGCGAGTCCAGGAATGCTGCTTATCGGATGGAGTTATGATCCGCAAGGCTGAAACCGCTGGAGTCATGATGCCGGTGAGCTGACGGTGTCGTTGATTGCGCTACTCATCGCCCTGGGCTCCGGGGCGCATCTGTCCGGTTCTCAGATAGCGGTTGTGCCAGCCCAGCGATTCCGACAGCAGGTGTGGCGTGTGTTTTCCGTAGGAAAGCCGTTCGGCGCGGGTGAAGTATTCGAGCAGGGCGGATTTGTAGTCGGGGCAGGAGCAATTCTCGATGATGAGTTTCGCCCGCTGCCGCGGAGACAGGCCGCGGAGATCGGCCAATCCCTGCTCTGTGACAATCACCTGCACGTCGTGCTCGGTGTGGTCAACGTGAGAGACCATGGGCACGATGGTGGAGATGTTCCCGTGCTGCGCAGTCGACGGGGTCATAAAGATGGAGAGATAGCCGTTGCGGGCGAAATCGCCGGATCCGCCAATACCGTTCTGAATGTAGGAACCCATGACATGGGTGGAGTTGACGTTGCCGTAAATGTCCGCCTCAATCATGCCATTCATGGCGATGACGCCGAGGCGGCGAATGATCTCCGGATGATTTGAGATTTCCTGAGGGCGCAATACGATGCGGCTATGATACAGGGCCATTTCGGCATTCACTTCGGCCTGTCCTTCAGGGCTGAGTGAAAAGGCCGTCGCCGAGGCCGACAGCAATTTGCCAGATTTCAGCAGGCGAATCATGCCGTCCTGAATCACCTCAGTGTAAGAGGTCAGCCCTTCAAACGGACCCTCCTCAAGACCCACCAGAACCGCATTGGCGATATTGCCGACACCAGATTGCAACGGAAGCAGGCTGGCCGGCATGCGGCCCTTTCGGACTTCCCACATCAAGAACTCGAGGATGTGCCCGGCGATTCTCCTGGAGTTCTCATCCGGCGGTTTGAATGGGCTGTTGCGGTCGCAGGAGTTGGTAAGTACGACCGCCGCGACTTTCTCCGCGGGAACAGTGAGGTAGGGTGTTCCAATGCGCTGGTCTGGATGCACGAGCGGGATGGGCTGCCGGTTGGGCGGTGCCTGCAGACCATAGTAGATATCGTGCATTCCCTCGAGGGCCTCGGGCTGGGAGGAGTTTACTTCGAGGATGATACGTTCGGCCCGTTCGATCCAGGTTTTGTTGTTGCCAATCGACGAACTGGGAACCACACGTCCGTCTTCCAGGACAGCGGTAGCCTCAATGAGGGCGACATCCATCTTTCCGAGGAATCCGTAATCGACGAACTGGGCAACATGGCTGAGATGAATGTCCATGTATTCCATTTCGCCGGCGTTGATACGTTTGCGGGTTTCAGGGTCGGATTGATATGGAAGCCGGAGATGAATTCCGCCAGCCATGGCAAGCGCGCCGTCGAGTTCGGGGCCGGTAGAAGCTCCTGTGAAGACGCTGACCTGAAACTTCTGGCCGCAGAGATTTTCATTGGCAATCCTTCGCGCCAATTCGATTGGAACCGCTTTCGGGTAGCCGGAGCCAGTGAAACCGCTCATGCCAATTTGATCGCCGGAATGAATGAGCGCCGCTGCTTCCTGTGCGCTCATGATTCGCTGCGCGAGAACGGAGTTGAGAACACGCGCCGAGGATGCTGAGTTGACGGTGGTCATAGAACACTCCCGGAGGCGGAATTCAAAGCTATGGGCCTCGTCGAGGCCAGCTCTTCGCAGATGATGGGCATCGGGCCAAGGCCCTGCGTTTCTATGGGGTATTCCAGCCGCCGGATTGCCGAGGAGGTATCAGCATCCACGACGTGGATTCGATGGTCTTCGCTGTGGTTCCATCTCATCGGTCCACTGGGGTTCCGAAACAGAAAGTGAATGAGGGATGCGAACTGAGTCGCTGGGACTCTTTGAGTATGAGCTTCCACGTCTCTACAGGCATTTATCACGTTGTATTCCGGAAGGGCGCCTGTACCGGCGACCTGGTTCTTAAGGCTGATTGTTTATAAGAAAGACATCGCTACGACTGTATGTGACTGCTGTCACAACCATGACAATCGGCGGCACGCTTGGTGGGCATCATGAAGGGCATTGGCCGGCATACATTCCGGCGGTTGTGTACCACCTTAGTTCTATGCAAATGAGAATGAGGGGAAGACGAAGCAGGAGCTGATGCGGCGCCCGACGCCGGTTGTTACGCTTGGGCTATGCGCTCAGGGCGCGACAGCGGCGAAGAGGCAGGCGCAGGAGCGGCTGGCGGCGCTGGTGATGCAGACGAGCCCAACTGAGGCGGCTTGATCCACATGTGGACCTTTCTGGACCCGCGCTTGGACCCAGATTGCCATTCTTGCCACTCTAAGTTGTTGATTTGAATGGTAGGCACGACTGGACTCGAACCAGCGACCTCTACCGTGTCAAGCGATTTAATGGTCGTAACCTATTGAAAATAAAGAGCACTGATGGCCCCCAAAGTGCCCTTCAGCACCTAAAAACACGCTTCAGCACCCTGTCAGCACCTAAATCTGAGTGAAAAGGTAGAGGTCAGGACAGGGGGTCTGCGGCGTCAGCCTGCCGCTGAGGATAGACCATCCGGGAGCAGTTGAGCGTACGCAACACTCGGCACTCACGCTTCTGCGTGCATGAAGCCATCCGTGAAGAATTTGCGAAAGGGAATGACTTCCGTCTTTGTATCCAGCTTGTAAGCTTCGTCTCCTGGGTAGAGAACGATTTGGCGCGTAGCTTTGACATGCTCGCAACCAAGGTAAAACCCCTTGCTCGGAACGGGGCTGCTGACGGAGCGCTTCACTTCGATCGCCCAGCGTTGCCGGGGGCGCGGCTCGATCACGAGATCGATTTCGGCTCCGGCAGCGGTGCGGTAGAAGAATGCATTCGTGGTGGAGGGAAGGGAAGGCAGAATGTTCTCGATGAGCAGGCCCTCCCAGCTGGCGCCGACCACGGGATGGCCGAGGAGTTGCTCCTGGGTCTGGATGTCTAGAAGCGCGTGCAGAAGGCCACTGTCTCGCACGTACACCTTGGGGGATTTGACGAGACGCTTGCCGACGTTTGACGCCCACGGCTGCAGGCGGCGCACGAGGAGGAGATCGACCATGATGTCCAGATAGCGGGCGACGGTGTGTCCGCTGACACCGAGACTGCCGGCAAGCTGAGCCGCATTCAGCATCTGCCCCTGATTGTTGGCCAGCATCTGCCAGAAGCGTCGTAGTGTCTCGGCTGGAATTCGTGGGCCAAGAGCTGGGACATCGCGTTCGAGATAGGTTTGGATGAAGGAGATCCTCCAACGGAAGCTTTGTTCGTCGTTCTCGGCGAGGAATGAATCCGGAAATCCACCGCGAACCCAAAGATGATTCTCCGCGTTGGGGGCAAAGTTTGCGATCTCAGACAGCAGAAGCGGCGTGAGCTGCTCGTAGGCAATTCTGCCTGCCAAGGTTTCGGCGGACTGATGCAGAAGGTCGATGGAGGCTGAGCCGAGCAGGAGAAACTGCCGATTGCGGCGTCCCTTGCGCCGCCGCCGGTCGATCAGGCCGCGAAGGGTTGTGAAGAGGCCGGGCAGACGATGAATTTCATCCAGGATGACGAGCTTATCCTCGTGCTGGCTGAGGTAAAGCTCAGGATCGGAGAGCTTGGCACGATCGGAAGGGAGCTCCAGGTCCAGATACAACGCGTCCGGGGCGTATTGCTCGCTGAGCGCGAGGGCCAGCGTTGTTTTGCCGACCTGTCGAGGTCCGAGGAGCGCCACCGCTGGGAATTGATCCAGCAGAGCCGAAAGTCGTGGCTGCAGACGGCGGGTGATCATCCTTGTAATTATGCCATATAAATGCATAAATGCAAGGACGGAGTTGCCGGCTGCAACACCGTGGCGAGGGGATTTTCCAGGGCGATGAGGTGCTCAGCGGTGTCAGGGGCGGGGTGCTGAATCCTCTCCAACATTGCTTTTGACGCTGTTGAACTTGCCGCTATCTGGCAGCCAAACTCCACTCGTAGATATTGTCGGTGCTCATGTTTTGAACCGTCAGGATTGAATCGTTGGGTCCGAGGCCCATCCAGTCGCCCATGATAGAGGGGCTGGGGTCAACACCTGCAAGGCTGGCAACCTTATCGACGACGTGATTTTCCAACCCCACGCGGTAGGCTATGCGGCTTCCGCTAACGATGGATTCGAAATACACTTCCTTCCCATCATGCGACCAGTTTGGGTAACCGACCCGCATCTTTGCCAGCGGCTGCCACGACTTTGTGGCGAAGTTGTACAAATATAGAAAATGATTCCCAGAGTGCAATGCAACAAGATAGCGGCCGTTTGGAGACCAGCGCGGCAGATAGAAGTTTGTTGATCCTGGCAAGGTCGAAACCTTGCCGGTATGCAGGTCCAGAATGTGGATGCCATCAGGACGCGCAACTGGGACGACCTCGGAAAATGCCAGGTGCTTTCCGTCGGGGGACCAGTCAGGATAGCCTTCTGCTTGACTCCCCTTGAACACGGCGCGTGCGTGGCCACCATCTGCGGAAACAACATATATCCGCCAGTCGCTTTGAAAAGTAAGACCCATGAACGTTATCATCCGTCCATCCGGCGACCATCGGGGCATCAACGTATATCTCAGTGTTTGCGTGAGCGGAATGCATTGCGTCCCGTTCGAGCGGCACCGCCAGAGGTTGTTATCCGTGGAGCTGGTGTACGCGATCCAATGTCCGTTCCTGGAGAAGTTCAGGGTATGAACGGGAATGGAGGGGAGTAATGGAATGAATTCTCCCAGTTGTGGGTCATTGCGCATGAGTTCACCCCTGGGTTCTGAATCTCGCAGGAACAGCCTTTTGCCATTCTTGCTTACCAAGGGGCTGCGATAACTCACAGCGCCAAAAACGAGGGGGTAGGGCCGATTGTGGAGAGGGAAAATGCTGCCCCGCGTCGTTGGCTGCACCCATATTTGATAAGAGTTTCCATTGCGCACCTGAAACAAATAGAATCTGCCGTCTGGCGTCCATGTACCGCAGCAGACGTAATGCCCCAGCCTGGTGAAAAGCTGACGAGGGTGATCGCTACCGGCATCGACTTGCCATAGCGAAAGCCTTTCGTTCTTCCGGTTCAGCACGGTGAACCGTAGTTCCCGGCCATTAGGTGACCAACGGAACCAGTAGGCATTTCCCGGGACGCTGAACAGCCTATGACTGGTGCTCCCCGCGATGTTAGTTGAATAGACGACGCCCTTTGCAGAGTAGAGAATCCTCTTCCCGCCGGGGAACCAAGCTGCATCGTAGGCTTGGATGTTGCCAACTCTCCGGGCCTTGCCACCTTTGTTCAAAACATAAAGAGGATTATCGCTATCCCTGGACCGCGCCAGGTCACGCAGGAGCATTCTTGAGCCGTCCGGCGTCAGGTCGCACAGCTCGGGATTCGGAAGGCCGGTTGGAATTACGACATCGGTGCCCCCTTCAATTGGCGTTGCCGCGACACTGTATTGACCGTTCTCATATCGGGGGTAATAGATCTTTACGCCATCGCTTAGCAGGGGCGACAAAATGAGAGCTCGGGACTGATCAAGCCGGACGGGGGTGGTTGCCGAAAGGCGTGCCGACGGAAGCTGCAAAGCGACCATGGTAATGACGAAGGCACAGACGGCAATCCCTATGGTAAGGCTCGCTATTATCGTAGCCCTATGGGCTCTAACTTCCGGGCGACCCGTGCTTACATCTGATTCGGTCGATGATGGAACATCAAGCTTCTCCCTAGGTTCCCCGCCAATTACTGCCGTTTCAGCAATGAAGCAATAGCCGACCCCGGGTATCGTCTGGATAAACCGGGGTTCCTCCCTGTCCTCGCCCAACGCCCGTCGAATCTGCCGGATGGCCTGTTCCACGGTATTTTCCTCTCGCTGGCCACCCCAGACAGCAACGAGAAGCTGCTCCTTCGAGACGACGGAGCCTTGGTGTTGTACGAGAAACTCCAGAACTTTGAAGGGGATAGGCGTGAGATGGACGCGCTCGTCTCCGCGATATAGCCCACGACGTTGTGCGTCGAGAACGAAGCCTCCGAACGCGGACGAGGCTTTTTCCGTTGATTCCGCAGATGGCATGATCCTGTTCCGCTAGCCGTCTTTCAGAACTTTTTCAGCGCCTTTTCAGCAAGGCTTCAGCGCGATTTACTGCTCTAAATTGTACTCTTTTGGCCAACAGCAAGTTCAATTCGGAGCTTTAACTTGCCGATAACTAAAGGAAGTAACGAGACGATAGAGATTTTACTGCCTTGGGACCAGATGGCTGCCCCATTTGTGGGGCACGCGACTCGAAGACATCCAGCCGGAAGGAAAGAGTGGCTCTTCGAACACGGTCCTCCCACTATCCACATACGCCAGCGGTCAGACGGCCGAAACCATTCGCCGCCGAGAGAACAAAGGTCATTCCGCTGATCAAACGCGAGGTCCTGTCAAGTAGACGGCCAGAAAAGTCTACGGGAATTGTGTTCACAAACAGGTTGGTGTAAGAGTTGCGCCTCACGGAAAGGAAGCTGTTCGATGGATTCTTATTCAAAACTGCAATCGAGATGCGCCGAAGAAGAGTCAATTTGGAATGAATCAGCAATACAGGCTCCGCATCGTGAGAACAACTGCCGGACTGCGCAATTTCGATGGGCTGATCAGCATTTCAGCGACCCAAGTAAAGCGACCCTATCCAGCCCAGTTCGACTGTTAGGCTCAAAATCCGACTGCGGAGTAGATAACCGTGCATAAGCCACCTCAACGCTGCGGCTGGGAAGATCTTATCCATGTTCGCCCGAGACCTGCACGACGTCAGTCATGTAGCTACACCATGCGGACGGCAGGCCGCAATTCACAAGAAGGCCGCGGCCGAAGGGATGGAATTCCTCCCCTCCTATTCAAGAACGGATCGAGGATTCAGCGAGCACTCTATCGTGCAGTTGCGGCATTCCTGGTATGCCTAGGAGTAGTAGTTTCCGGTACGGTTCCCAGTTCAGCGCAGACTGCTAACCAGGTTGCGCTTCCGGTAATCTTCGTCCACGGATTTTGCGATTCGGCGAATTCAATTGTTCCGCTTGAGCAAGACATAAAGTCTCTCCTGCATGAGAACAGTCCGGGGTTGTACGGAAATACGGACGAATATGTCGCCTTTTATGACGATACGAACGTATGGTTTCAGAAACCCACGACAAGTCTCACTGCTTCCGACCCAATTCTTAGTGTGCAATATTTGAAGAAGTATGATCCTGGCGCACGCTTCTTTGACGTAGCTCTGTATGATTCAACACACTCTGATTACCGGTACTTTAATCCACTTGAAACTGCGGCAGTTCCGGTCTATGAGAAAGGCAATGAATTAGCGCATATCATCTGGGCTGTTAAACAAGTAACCGGAGCACCGCGCGTAATCGTTGTGGCACACAGTCTGGGAGGACTTGATGCCAGATCGTACATCGAGGGGCTTGCGACACCAACTGACTATGCCTCAAATGACCTCCATTATTTCAATGACATTGCTTCTCTCGTAACGCTGGACACCCCGGACGGTGGTACTAGGTTGACTGCAGAACAGTTGAGTAACCTTGCGTATTACGTCGGTCTCGTTCTTCCGTCGGTTGAATCCCAATGTTACGCCGGCCCATCTATTGATAAGACTGAAATGAGCCTCTCGGGGTCAGCGAGTGTAATTCCCCAGCTAAATTACGATAGCACCACAGGGCCTACCACTGCAGCTGCGGATCAGTTGCCTGCCGGCCTGACGATAACCTCAATCTCAAGTGAGTGGGCCGTTCTGACGAATCTACTGCCTCTTCCAGGGCCTTTAGACGATAATGTTCTCGGAATTGGTGAGCAAACTTTAGCCAGCAACCTCGGTCCCAATGCACAACCCTTAAGCAACCTCCAAACCGTCAACAACACATTTGACTACAACTATGTGCCCGCTGGATGCGGGACCTCGGTCCCGTTACATCTCCTTTCTTGTACTGGCTCGGCCATTCAGACAATCATGTCTATCGAAAGCGCCGTCGAGCCTTATGACGTCATGACAGATAGCGGAGTGCAAATCACCGCTTCGCCTCAGACAGTGTCATCGGCGGAGACTTCGACTCTTACGGCTTCGACCTCATCCGGCGGGCCAGTCATCTGGAGCATTCTTGAGGGTGCTTCTGGCGGTTCCATCACGCAGTCCGGAAAGTATACGGCACCGCCGAATACGCCCCCACCGAATACGAACGGGGCGCCCGAGACATTCCACATCATCGCCATCGATAGCCAACATCCATCGTATTACGGCGAAATAGCGGTGCAGGTCAATGCCAGTAATGCACCAGTTCCCACCACAACAACACTCAGTGCAGGGGCAACTCATACTGTTCAGGGAGTGAGCGACTCCCTGACTGCAACTGTTCAATCCGGCGGCGGTTCGCCAACTGGGAACATTACGTTCTACGCCGGGACTACCGCCCTGAACTCGCCTATCGCCATCAATGGCGGAGGAACAGCCACGTATAGTGCCAGCAACCTCACGTTAGGCTCGCATACTATTACCGCGGATTATAGTGGAGACGCAAATTACGCTGCTTCCGTCTCCTCAGCGGTGACGATTTCAGTCACTGCGGATGACCCAATACTGTCCGTGGTTCCTTCAAGCGGAACCGCTGGTATTACGCAATTCACAAAGGTAGATACTGGATTTGCACCAAACGGGCTGATTACACACACGGTTACATTACCGGATGGAAGCCAAAGCATTAAGCAGACCTACGCGGATTCCAATGGTGCCTGCAGCTATTCGGTTGTTTATTCAACGCCGGGTCCGTACTCTCAGGTTGACACGGACGCCAGTAGCGGAACGCAGACTTCACCGGTGACATGGACCGTGTCGCCCCCAGTTGTGAACGACTTTTCTCTTCAGGCTGCACCCGCCTCAACATCCATAACGCAGTCTGGGACAGCCACTGTTGAGGTAGAGACAGCTACGGTGGGCAGCACACCCCAGAGTCTTGTCCTAGAGGCTATGAACCTTCCAGCCGGTGTAACAGCCAGCTTTTCTCCCTCGTCGATCAATTCTGGACAGACTTCGGCATTAACGTTCAGCGCGAACAGCTCAGCCGTTCCTGGGACGTACAGTGTTACTGTCGCAGCAGCTAGCTCGACTACGAATCACAGCGTCGCCTTCTCGCTCAATGTGACGTCAGCCCCGACAGGGCCCGCGGTCAGCCTTACTCCGGCGTTGGTACAGTTCAATAGCCAGGCCGTTGGTACCCAGAGCACAGGGGAGACAGTGCGCCTGATGAATAGCGGTAGTGGTACGTTGCAGGTGTACAGTATTGCCCTCGCTGCAGGAAGTGATTATGTGCTTAGTCTCCCATCCGGTGGATTCCCTCTGTTGTTGAATCCTTTGGTGCCATATGACATCCAAGTGGCGTTTGCCCCGACCGCAACTGGACTTCGCACGGGGCAACTCATCATTTATGACAACGCCCCGGACAGCCCGCAAGTAGTTCAGCTCACTGGAACTGGAACGGCTGCGCAACCCAGCACAGGGAGCATCACTGTAACTGCGACGTTAAACGGCACACCCCTGCCCGCGGATACAAACGCGTATGCGTATACCCTGTCGGGGCCAGCGACATACTCTGGCGAAGGGCCCTACACTTTCTCAGCTGAACCGGGAACGTATACTCTCGCATTTTCCGGAACTCCGAGCTATCTGACGCTCAGCAGTATTACGCCTTCAACAAGTCAAACGATCACGGCAGGAGGCACTGCTAGTTTCACGCTGAACTTTACGGCGCCGAACGATTTTTATGCACCGCAGTTTCTAAGCAGCTCTGGAGGTGTGACACCTCAGTTGGTCCTGAGTGGGTCCAATGCATCGTATACGGTTGGATTTGGTGGTATCCCATCGGGTAGCGCTGCGTCACCAATTTCTCTCGCGGTCTCGGGTGTACCCCCCGGCGCCTCAGCGACGTTCAATCCTGAGCCCGTGTATGACAATACCGACTCCACTCTCACGATTGCGACTGGCACTGCCACTAGCGGTATCTATTCACTAGGCTTAAGCGGCACAAACTCTAGCGGATTTACGCGATCAGGGGCGACCTCTACCTTGGTCATCACCACGCCACCGGCGCAGGCCCCGCAGCTTGCCAGTCAATCAACTGGAGGAACGGAGGCAAACGGTGCCTGTCTGCTCGAACCCGAAGCCATGAGCAGTGATGGGCGCTATGTGGTACTTGAATCTTCGGCCACGAACCTCGGATCGTCGTATCAGGGAATTTACGTACGCGACTTGACGGCAGGGACAACCTCGTTAGTCAGTGTCTCCAGCAGTGGAGTGCCTGCAAATAACGAAAGCTATACACCATCCATCAGTGCGGATGGCCGCTATGTTGCTTTTGACTCCAGCGCGACCAACTTGACCGCTGGTGCTGTCTCAGGAAACTCGGGCATCTATGTAAGAGATACTCAAGCAGGAACCACTGAACGGGTTGACTTAGCTAATGATGGAACAGTAGCGAACGGGAACAGTTCGGGCCCGACTGCCATCAGTGCCGATGGGCGTTTTGTTGCATTTATTTCGGCTGCAACCAACCTGGTTTCTGGTGCATCTGGCGAACAAGCCTACCTGCACGACAGAGCAAATGGCACGACTGAATTGGCAAGCGTCTCAAATTCTGGATCGCCTGCCAATGCCTCGGTAAACAGCGTTGCGATCAGCGCAGACGGGCGATTTGTGGCATTCGTGACTGCAGCGACAAATCTCACTACACAAAATACTGGAGGGCGCCTCCAGTTGTATGTGCACGATTTTCTTACGAAACAGACAACACTGCTCAGTGTCGGAGTTGACGGCCAACCAGCGAATAACAATGTAAGCTCCGGGAGCGGCACTTTCGGACCGCCCGTCATGAGTGCTGGCGGCCGCTACACGGTTTTCTCCTCATACGCTACAAATCTGATTACTGAACCCGTCGATACTAATGGCGCTCATCTTTTCATGCACGATTCTGTGACCGGGCAGAATCGCCTGATCGACGTTGATTCTGTCGGTACTCCTCTAGGAGGATGGTCGTCGTTCACTAATCCTGCCATCAGCGCAGACGGGCGTTTTGTGTCGTTTACAGGATTTGACCAAGTGCTAATTCACGATACTGTTTCAAACCGTTCAGCGGTTGTCAGCCTGTCTTCCAACGGAGCTGCGGCGAATAATACCGTCAGCCCACAATATACGGCCATTAGCCCAGGCGGTGGAGAGATAGCTTTTGTTTCGACAGCTACAAATCTGGCGAGCAATACCAGCGGAAATGCGGATGTTTTCGTTGCCCAGAATCCGTTCGTCAGTTCACCATTTCTGCAGTCAGCCGCATTAAGCTCAGGGTCCGTGGTCGGGGGTACCGTAGTGACGTACACAGTCACGCTCAACGCACCTGCTCCAACCGGAGGCGCCACGGTAAATTTGGCCACCGATAACAGTACCGTTCTACAGATTCCATCCGTTATTTATGTACCGGCTGGGGATACCACTGCGGCGGTCAGTCTCCCGACTGTTCCCGTTTCGACCGAAACCTCACTCACCATCACGGCTAGTTACAATGACGGGTCAAGCGCTGTTGTTCTCGCGGTCGAATCAGGCGCCATACTCGGCACAGATCCCCCTGCTGAGGACTTTGGCTATCAAGCTGTCGGAACAACAAGCGCTCCCGAACCGATTACGCTCACGAATTCCGGCACAGCTCCCTTGACATTGAATTCCGTTCAGCTTGCTTCGGGACAGTACTTCAGCATCTCTCAGAACACCTGCGGATCGACTGTCGCCGTGGGAAGTTCTTGTTCAGTTTCGGTGACATTCAAACCTGCATCCAGTGGTTCGCTCTCTGACACTCTGCAGATTAGCTATGGCAGCCCGGCTTCCGTACAATCTGTGAGCCTGACGGGCACCGGAGCAACTGCATCGGCCGTCCTCGATCCAACTACTCTCAGCTTCGGTAACACATCAGTTTTTGCTACGAGCATGCAGACCCTTAGTTTGTCCAACAGCGGTACAGACGAAATGACGGGAATCTCTACGAGCATATCCGGGCAAAATGCCGGCAATTTCTCGATATCCCACGATGGCTGTACAGGCGTGGTTCTGCCGGCGAATACAAGTTGCAGCTTGACCGTCTCGTTCGCGCCGGATAGCGCAGGGCAGATGCAGGCTAATCTCCTTGTTGCAGACAGCGCTGCAGGAAGTCCACAGACCGTCGCGCTAAGCGGCAATGCAACAACAGACACGCCGGTCGTAACAGTGCAACCTTCGTCGTCCAGCGTCACAACAGCACAAAGCTTGTCGGTTAGCATCAACGTGGCTGGCGTCAGTGGTGAACCAGCACCGACAGGCTCCGTCACCCTCACCAGCGGCAGCTACAGCTCAGCCGCCACCACACTCAGCAGTGGGGCCGCAACGATCAGTATCCCCGCTGGCCAACTAGCTGCAGGTGCGGACACGCTTACCGCAGCTTATACGCCCGATAGTTCCAGCTCATCGACCTACAACAGCGCCTCCGGTTCGGCGACTGTAAGCGTTACCCAAACGCCCGCCGGCAGCTTCTCACTGTCGAACACAGGAAGCATCTCGATTTCACCGGGTGCTACCACTGGCAATACCACAACCATCACCGCAACCCCATCCAGCGGCTTCACCGGCTCAGTCAACCTTTCCTGCAAGGTTACATCGACGCCCAGCAATGCCACGGATCCTGTTACATGCAATATTCCCTCGCAGATCAGCATTACAGGAACAAGCGCATCTACCGCAACGCTCACAGTGGACAGTGCCGCGAGTACAAGCAATGCCGTTGCTTCTTCGTTATCCGGAAATCTCTTCTCTGGAGGCGGTTTCACTTTGGCGATTCTCTGTTTCCTGGGTTTCGGAGGCTTGCGGAAAAACTGGTCTAGGGCCCTTGTACTTTGCGTCATAGTCGGAGTGTTCGGCTTAATGGGTTGCGGCGGAGCGAACTCCCTTTCCAAATCGCAGTCTACAGGCGGCACGTCGGGGACAACGCCCGGGGCATACGTGGTCACAGTCACCGGAAATTCTGGAACTGTGACACAAACAACTAACGTAACTGTGACGGTGAATTGAACGTCCGTGCGGTACCGCGGAATCCTTCACTTTTCCGTGTGAGCGAAGGCAAGCACAGAGGAGTGAGGGCAGCAAGACCGAGGAGTTAGCAGAGTAGCGGGTGGATGTACATCCGAGCGGCGCCGGAATCGTTGACGCGCGACTTGGCGGCCGATGTGATTTCTGGCTTTGCGCCAGCGTTGTTAGCGAATAGTCGCAGTTGAAAGATGTTGTGGGAGAGGCTAATGAACATCAAATGGATAAGTGTGGGAGCGGGAATCACCCTTGCATTCTCAGTGAACATGCACGCGCAGTTCTTCAGCTGGGGATCGCCAAAGACTGCAACAGTGTCAGTGAGTCAGGCGCCTCAGTTCGAATTGATGGTCAAGCGCGTGGCCTTTGGCCAACCAGAAGGCAGCTGTCAGACCGAGGCGAACGAGCTGATCGATCGCATGCTCCTTCCAGATTTTCAACAGAATGGCATGGATGTCATCGAGCGCCAGGCCCTGAGACAAATCCTGGCAGAGAACAACTTTAGCAATTCTGCCTATTCTGATCCGGCGACCGCTGCAAAACTGGGCCAGATACTTGGCCCCAGCGCGCTCATCATTGTCAGCGTGGACACATGCAATTCGCGGCAAATTCCCCTCTTCAATAATCAGAAGAACATTTTCAACGGCTCGGTTGTCACCACATACATTTCCAAAACGCGATATTCGTTGGAAGGCTCCATTCGTGTCGTAAACCTGACCACTGGACAGATTCTCGGTTCGCATAACTTTCAGAGCACTCAGAATAAAAGCAACCAGTCCGTGCAGGGACAGCCAGAATTTCCTTCCGTTGACGAGGTCAGAGACGCGGCGATGGAAGACGTGCGTTCGCAGGTGAATTCCATGTTCTTTCCGTCTCTCACCAGCGTTACGCTGCCGTTCTATGCAGACAATGACTGCGGGTTGAAGCAGGTGTATCAGATATACAAGAACGGCGACGCAGCCGGAGCGCTGCGTTTGATGGACACGCGGCTAACGCAATGTAATTCAGACAAGCACAACGCGAAGACTCTCGCCCGCGCCTATTACGACGATGGGCTACTGCACTGCATCGCACAGGACTATACGGGCGCCCGCTCCCTCTTCAACAGCGCCATGGATTCCAATGGGGCTAATGCCGTGGGCAATGCCGCGGGAACATGTCAAAACGCTCAAGCCGGGGCGGCTGCCGTCAAAGCTTATCAAGCCCGCTGGGCCAAAGTAGAGGCCCCTCCTCCGCTTCAGAATCTACCCCCTGCAGCCGCAACTGCATCGACGTCAGCGCCTCCTGCCCCGGCAGCGACGGCTCCCGCGGCTCCGCTCACGGGCGCACCACAGGAGTCACTCGTACAGCGTCTGAAGGAATTGCAGAGCTTATACAAGAGCGGCCTGATCAGCAAACAGGAATACGATGCAAAACGCGCACAGTTACTAAAGAGTCTGTAGGCCGCGTGGCGTTCGCATGATCAAACCGAATTACTCTTGGAGGAAGGTCTATGTCAGCCGCAGCATTTGTTATCAAGTCCTGGAAGGTCTCCCGTCAGCCCGAGCTCAACCAGAACTACATTGAAATCTCGGGCCGCGCGGCGGGTATCTTTGCGTGGACGCTCAACTCGCTGGGCATCAGTCCAACCGTACGGCTCCTGGTGCGTGAAGATAGAGTGACATTGCAAAAGGGGTCGCTTGAAGGTACCCTGAACCTCATCACACCACTCGATAACCTGTGCTCCACCTTCTATGCCTTCCGGCGCCCATGGAAGGAAGCAGTGGTTCTCGGAATCGTTGTCGGCGCTATAACGTTCTACTTGTTTGCCATTCCAGGAATCTTGGTGGCATTGCTCTATTACGCCCTGAATAAGACGCTCAGCATTGGATTTACCGATATTGGCGGTCGCATTTATGAAATTCCCTTCAAGCGCTCCGTGATCGAGGGAAAGAATCTTGACGAAGGCGAGGCTGCGCAGACGTGTGAATTGATGCAAAGCCTGGTGGACGCGCGCCGAGAGCGTGCCCTGCCGATGCCCCGATGAGGCAATGGCCAGATGCCGTCGGAAGGATTTGATCGCAATCGTGAAGCGTGCGGATTAGCAGTCGCAGGTGCTTGAGTTGCCTTCGCCAGATATTCACGGGCCTGTTGCCAACTATGCAGAAAGGGAGAAGCATGAAAGACAAGAAAATCTTCGCCTCATTCCTCATCTACCTGGGGAGCGCGCTCTGTTTCCTTTTGCCCTTTGCAACCGTTTCATGCGGAGGCATGAGCGTTTTAACCATGGACGGCGAACAGTTGGCAGTCGGAACAACCATTACGCAACCCCAGCCATTCGGGCCTCCGCAGAGACAAAAGATTCACGCGGACCCGCTGGCTTTCATTGGTCTGCTTGGCGGGGTCGCGGGCGTTGCATTGAGCCTTGTGGGGCGAAAAATGGCAACAGCGGCCGCCGTCAGTGGCGGCGTGGGTGCCGTAAGCCTGCTTTTTATGCAACACAGAATGCACGAGAAGATTCAGGGTCAGTCAGGAGGCATGGCGACAGTGCACATGCAATATGGATTCACGCTGGCCGTGTCACTGCTCGTCGTTGGGGCCATCTGGAACACTTACATGCGCCTGGAGAGGAATGTCGCCGGCGATGTAAGCATTCCGGAAAGCGAAGCCATGCACAACGACAACCAGACGACAAGTGTACAAGAGGGGCCGCTGTCAGGCTGATCTTTCCAGCGGTTCCGATCGCTAATTCTCGCCAGGCTGGAGCAGGCTTCATGCAGGCAAAACGTCAGATCAGTATTCAATGAGCTAGAAATTAATGAAGTCGAGAGATGATGAATAGCCGCAGGACATTGAGCGGAAGACATGCGATTCTTTCATGCTTTGATATGACAGAAACATCCTTGGCTAGCCTCATCCCGGTGTTACGGCACCTTGGGTGATTCGGCTGGAAACAGGACCAAGCGGTGGGGTAACTCCAGCGGCGTGGATTCTCGTGAAGTGATGCCTTGCAATTCAGTAAATGCCTGTGTGCCCATTTCCGGGCGAAAGATACAGCGCGCGCTTTGGGTCGCGCGCAATCAAAAACATGATTGCGCCAGGCGACATGTTTGCCCGGGCGGGGCCGGGAAGGGAATCACCCAGCACCGTGGTGGGATCGTTGGATGCGCGCGGCCTTAAAAGGCGGGCGGCGTCAGAGTCGAAACCGTGAATCATTCATTCATTCATTCATCTCTCTATCCGGCAGAGAATGAAAGTCTGATCGATAAGCATGGTCGATCTGGTTGCCGGGATCGACCCGTGTTGCGGTCAGAACTTCCGGCGGGGAAATCATAACGACGAACAAGCCATTGTTCGGCCGGATTCGACAGGATTCATCCTCCGGAATCCTGCACCATATATGGCACACACTCACCGTTACGCAGATGTTTGTCGATACTAGAGCGGCTCTGCCGAAGCGATTTGGGGTGCGTAATCGTCTTAAAGTGTCAATGCTTGATGGGGGAACATGTGTTCCCCCGCCTGAGAGTGTCACAAAGTCGAAGTACGATCGGCCCCTCGGAAACGGCCTGGGGGAACTTTTTTGTGAGTGCCCGGCCGGGGGTGCGTAACGGTCTGCCGGGCCCCCGTCCGCGCGCGAGGTTTTCCTGTCTTCGGCAGGCGAGGGAACCCTGGTGATGTCGAGGTTCTGGCTCATGAATACGGGCTATGTGGTTGCGGTGCGCGCAGCCGAGTTGGAGTCCTCGGCCACCTGGAAGGTGGCGAGGACAGTGCCGTCCAGGCGCTTGAAGGTCATGACCTTGGGGTCCTGGGTCTTGTCGACGGACCATGTTCCCAGCTGCGCGTCATGCACATCGGTCAGCAGCGAGAGGATGGTGGTGAGGGAGTCCTGACTGGCCGGAGTGGCGGCTGTGGTTTTGGTGGACAGACTCCGTAAGTACATACTCATGGTAAATTTCATCGGCGCGCCCTGGGTTCACTTGACAGGGTGTTCCTGTCAGGAGTAGTGAGTATATGAGTATGTTGTTTCCCGCGCTCAACCCCTCGGTCCGCAGCCAGGCCTGGAGGCAGATCTTTGCCGGCATGATCGAGGATCGCCGTGAGGCTGTTGGCCGGTCGCAGGAAGAAGCTGCCCATCTGGCCGGCATCGAGTCCTCGGAATGGGCCGCAATCGAGGCCGGGTATCTTCCGGAGGATCTGTTCTCGGATGGTTCGGCACGGTTGCGTTCCGTGGCCGCGGCGCTCGAAGTTCGCTTCGAGGACATGGCCCTGCTTGTCTTTATCTGCCAGGATGCCTGGGCGGCCTGAAGCCGCTGGCATCCCTACTCATAACCTTATAAGCTCATCTCCGTGGAAGGGAGGTGAGCAGGATCAGAAAAGCTGAAGAACCGCAGGTGAAAAGAATGAACCTGAACGTTCCCGTCGATCTTCACAACTCGTTTAAAGCGGCCACGGCCCAGCAGGGCCAGAACATGACCGACGTGCTCTTGGAGTTTATCGAGAACTACGTCGTCAAGCACTCCCCGAAACCGAAGGGGCGGCGCAAGTGAAGCGCGCCGTCCTATATATGAGGGTCTCGACGGTAGATCAGCACCCCGAGACCCAGCTGCACGATCTTCGCCAACTGGCTGCCCAGCGCGGTTACGAGATCGTGGCCGAGTATACGGACCGGATCAGCGGGGTGAAGGCCCGCCGGCCGGGACTGGACGAGATGATGAAGGAGGCCCGTCGCGGCCGTTTCGACATCGTACTGGTCTGGGCGTCGGACCGCATCGCCCGGTCGGTCAAACACTTCCTGGAAATCCTCGACGAGCTGAACCGGCTCAACATCGAGTTCGTCAGCTTCCGCGAACAGATCGACACGGGCGGCCCGCTGGGCCGTGCCGTGGTGGTCATCATCGGCGCCATCGCGGAGCTGGAGCGCAACCTGATCATCGAGCGGGTGCGCGCCGGCATGCGGCGGGCCCGGCTCGAAGGGCGGCACATTGGACGGCGCCCACTGGATATCGACAGTGATTCCATCCGCACGGCGCATGCCCAGGGCATGAGCCTCAACCAGATCGCGAAGCTTCACTCCATATCGAGAACCACAGTGCATCGTGTGCTGCGCAACAGCGTGGGGAAATCAGCATGAAGGCAAAGAGCATAAGTTGCTTCGTCGCCGGGCTGCTGCTCGGAGCCGGATACGGAACCTGGTACGCCGCCGGTCCTGCAATCACCCTCGACTTCGCCGTCGAACAGATGCTGACCAGCTCCCTCTACACCCGGACTCTCAAGCTCCGCCTCAGCACTGTTCCAAAAGGGGCGGAAGAACCGCCCCGCTAAACCACACAAAATCAATGCCCGGATCTCATCGATCCGGCCGTTCCGCAAGGTGTGGGTTTCGGAACGGGGCGATGGGCCGGGGGTCCACGTGGATGACTGTGTCCCAAGATCAGCATTGCTCCCACAGTGGGAGCATGCTATATTTAGCAGTGTGAGAGTGATCGCACGCGGCACCCTGACCGATTTCGTCCAGAACAGAGTGGAGCGTAAGCTCCAAAGGGCCGTGAAAGATCAGCTGGATGCCTGGTACGCGGAAGCCGCGAAGGCGAAATGGAAAAGCTCTGCGGAGCTCAAGGCGCAGTACGGATCGGCCAGCATAGTCTCATCAGAACGCGTCGTATTCAACATCAAGGGAAATGATTACCGGCTGGTCGTTGCAATCAACTATCACTACCAAGTGCTTCTGATCAAGTGGATTGGGACGCATAAGGAGTATGACCGAATCGACGCAGAGAAAGTGGAATATGAAAAGCAACGCTATACCAATCCATCCCATTAGAAGCGAGAAAGATCACGAACGCGCAGTAGCTCGAATTGGGCAACTCATCAGCGCAGCCCCGGGCACGCCTGAAGGGGATGAACTAGATGTACTCGCTACTCTTGTAGACGCCTATGAAGCTAAACACTTTGTAATGGAGGCCCCCGACCCGATCACAGCGATCCAGTTCCGCATGGAACAACAAGGGCTGACCCGAAAAGATCTGGAGCCAATGATCGGGAGTCGTGCAAGGGTATCGGAAGTTCTGAACCGGAGGCGGAGCCTAACGTTGGAAATGGTTCGGCGACTGAAGTCCGACCTGGGAATCTCGGCAGACGCATTGATTGGCTCTGCTAAACCTGCTGCGCGCAACCGTACACATGCACGCTCCTTCCACAAGTCCTCTTCGCTTCGAGCGTCGAACACAAAACGAGGGGTAGCGAGCACCGGCCGCAAGAGAAAGACAGTCGTATCTTGAATTGAAAGCCTTACTCCCGCCGAATCCGGGCGCTTTGCGGTTGGCGGATGAACTCTTGAGAAAAAGCACGAAAATCTGGAGCCCATGAATGGGAGAGATTCCTCGTCCGGCGCACTAATTGAAACCAGCTTAGCCGAAAGCACATGCCGTTCCCCATGGTGTGGGTTCAAAACGGGGTGATGGGCCGGGCGTCTACCTGGATGAGTGACGATAATGCACTCGTTGACTCCCTTCGAGGGATCGCGGGATGGATCCCCGTTTCCCAGGCGGTTTCTTTACCGGTAGAATTCCGTTGGCTGAGACGGCATGGTCAAAGGGAAAAGGGCGCTCGCGATGAAGGGCTTCCCGTTAGACGACCAATCGCCCTCCAACGCACGACTTATCCTGAATAGCGGAGTGGAATGTGAACCAAGCCCCGTTGCCAATCTTCAAATATCATCCCAATCCGATCACTTCGGGTTCAATTGTCATTTCCGATGTGGAGTGTCAGTCATGCAATCAGAATCGTGGATTTATCTACACGGGGGCCGTGAATTCCGAACGCGATCTCAGTAATGCTTTGTGCCCATGGTGCATCTCCAACGGAACGGCCCACCGTCTTTTTGGTGCTGAATTTGTCGACCCCGAAGCGGTCGGCGATTATGGTCGCTGGGATGCTGTTCCTGACTTCGTTATAGAAGAGGTTTGCTTTCGTACGCCGTCATTCAGCGGTTGGCAAGAAGAGAGATGGTACACACACTGCGGCGATGCGGCCGAATTCATTTCCCCGGTTGGTGCGGCGGTATTGCGGACCCTTGATCCGCGCCTCTATGAGGCAATCGCGGGGGAATCTGGGTTTTCTGGAGAGGAACTGTCCAGTTACATGAAGAGTTTGGACAAGGATGCGGGGCCGACTGCGTATGCGTTCCGCTGTCGTGTTTGTGGCGCATGGGGTGGTTACTCCGACATCCACTGATCGGTCTTGTGCGCGGCGATTCTGAACTCCGGTGTTACCGCTTACCCGAAATGAACTCCTTGTTCCATCGTTCAGCTGCGCCGCTATTCGCGAAAGCAGAATTACTCCCGAAAAGTTGGCTAGGCTTGAAGTTTCAGCGACATTGCCACAGCCGGAGACCACTCGTTGCTCGACAAACCTCATCCCATGAAACGACAATGCCGCTGAAGAAAAAAGAGGAAGCAGTATGGATAGCAATCGGCTGGATTCACTTCTTGCAAATCTTGACACCCTTGTCCCTGAGTTGGAGGCCACGTACAAGGACATCCACTCTCACCCTGAATTGTCGATGCAGGAAACCCGGACGGCGAGAATTGCAGAGACCCATCTGAAAGCGCTCGGATTTGACGTAACCGCGGAAGTCGGCAAGACGGGGGTTGTCGGCTTATTACGTAACGGCAATGGTTCCACCGTGATGCTGCGCGCCGACATGGATGCATTGCCCATTCAGGAGACGACTGGGCTTGCCTACGCGAGTAAGGCCGTTGGCACGGGGCCCGACGGAGTGGAAGTGCCGATTGCGCATTCCTGCGGCCATGACATGCACGTAGCGTGTTTGATGGGAGCTGCGAGTTTGTTTGCCAAGGTGCGTGAAGCCTGGACAGGCACACTGTTAGTGGTGTTTCAGCCCGGCGAGGAAATTGGGCAGGGAGCGCAGGCCATGATCGATGATGGCCTGTTTGAAAGGTTCCCAAAGCCCGACGTTGTGCTTGGTCAGCATGTGATGAGCCTGCCTTCCGGAAAGATCGATTGGCGTGACGGTGTTGTCACTTCCGCAGCCGACAGTCTACAAATTCGGATGTTTGGGCGTGGGGCGCATGGATCCATGCCGGAAGCCAGTATCGATCCTGTTGTAATGGCCGCTTCCACCGTACTGCGGCTGCAGACTATTGTTTCAAGAGAAGTGGCGCCAACAGACAGTGCAGTCCTGACGGTGGGGTCGTTGCAGGCCGGAACGAAGGAAAACGTGATTCCGGATGAGGCGATCATCAAGTTGAACGTCAGAACTTTTGACGAAGGTGTTCGGAAGCGCGTTCTGGAGTCAATTACACGCATTGTGAATGCCGAGGCCCAGGCAGCGGGTGCTCCAAGAAAGCCTGAGATCACTCCGCTCGATCAGTACTCCCTGGTGACGAATGATCCTGTTGCGACAAAGAAGGTCGTGGATGCTTTCCGTCAATCGTTCCCGGAGGGAGCCATTGAGCAGACAAAGCCAACCATGGCGAGCGAGGATTTTGGGTGTTTCGGCACTCAATGGCATGTCCCGGCTGTCTACTGGTTTATTGGTGGAGCAGATCCTGAGACTTATGCGAAGGCGAAACGTGAGGGCAAGTTGAATACGTTGCCGACGAACCATAATCCGCGCTTTGCGCCAGTCTTGCACCCCACGCTGGAGACGGGTGTTAAAGCTCTGGTGGTTGCAGCCCACGCATGGATGGAAGCATGAGCACTATGCTGTCGGAAGGACACCACCTGCTGGGAGCATTCGCGGTCGCGCTCGACTTAGTCGGCACCTTCGTCTTTGCATTGAGTGGCGCGGTCGCTGGAGTCAAGCACAGGTTTGATGTTTTCGGGCTGATGGTCCTCGCATTTGTCACCGGCAACGCCGGCGGAATTACTCGCGACATCCTGATTGGTGCGGTGCCGCCCGCCGCGCTCATCAGGTTAGAGTATCTCTGGATTTCGTTATTGGCTGCGCTTGTCGTGTTTCTTTGGAGTCGCAGGATTAACGTTCAGGGCAAGCTGATTCTGGTTTTAGACGCCGCGGGCCTTGCGGTGTTTGCTGTTACTGGGACGCAGAAAGCGCTTGCAGCGGGGTTGAATCCGGTGATGGCTGCACTGCTTGGCATGTTGACAGGAATCGGAGGGGGAATGATCCGCGACGTACTGGTTAATCAGATACCATTCGTCCTGCAGTCTGATCTTTATGCTGTCGCCGCGCTCGCGGCGGGAGCCGCTGTTGTGACGGGGTATTGGCTTCACTTTCCGCCTTTTGTGGGAATGCTCATCGGATTGGCGCTATGCCTCGGGCTTCGCCTAATGGCAATATTTCGCGGCTGGCACCTTCCCATGGCGAGGCCATCCTCTTGACGCCTTAAGCGGTGGGGTCCGGAAGCGTTCACCGCTCACGAGAAACATGGCGTTGAGCGATGCTCCGGTCTCAGATATCTCTTGCCATTGCATCATCCGATGTTAGAAAGCGCGTGATATCCGCAGCGGGGGCGGGAGTACCGAAGAAAAATCCCTGCAGCAGATCACAGTTCACCCTTAGGAGTTCCTGGTACTGCACTTCTGTCTCCACGCCCTCTGCGGTCACACTCATTCCGAGGTTGTGAGCGAGATCAATAATTGCACGCACAATCACATTCGAACCGCCGCTTGTTATTTGCTGCACAAATGATTTGTCGATTTTCAAGCGGTCTAGCCCTCATTTCTCACAGGCAAGTTGTCGAGAGCGGCGGGTGGAATGAAGAAAAGTGATTGGAAAGGCCGTCATTTCATGGCATAACTGCGTTGTCAAAGCGTAGTTGGAGCCAAAGAAGGGCG